>DATJUD010000054.1:0-23362 GCA_035502695.1 Acidobacteriaceae bacterium | reverse complement strand
ACACCCTCATACAACTCGACGCCGCAGATAGCGATGGCATCTCGCCAGCGATGAAGCGCGGCCAACAGCTCATCGAGCTGCTGCGCATCGCGAATGCCTGCGCGGCCACCGTCTACTCCCAACTCGATCAGGACATTCAGACGCTGACCGTGAGCGGAGAAGAATTCTCCCAGTTGCGATGCTTCTTGCGCTGAATCGACAAGGCAATAGAATTCAAACTCAGGGTCCTGCAGGAGTCGCGAGACAATTTCCATATTCTGTTTGCCGACTAGTTGATTGGCCATCAAAACGCGGCGGACACCATGCTCATACGCGACCCGCGACTGATGCGCCGTGGCCAGCGTGATTCCCCAGGCGCCAGTTTGCAGCTGACGTGTGAAGAGCGCCGGGGCCATGGTGGTTTTTCCGTGCGGTGCAAGATTGACGCCGTAGGCCTGGATGAATTGCTGCATCCACGCAAGGTTGTGCGCCAATTTGTCTTCATACAAAACCGCGGTCGGCAGGCTCAGATCTTCCTGCAGCAGATTCCAGCGTCGCTCGACAATCTGCGCAACCGACAAAGGAGTGTCCATCGCGCCAAGACCTTTGTTCAACGAGCCAACCATCATTTCTGACGTATTTGTCTCAACCTTCTGTGCGTAATCCGTTTGATGTTTCGCCATGAGATTCCTCTCTGAAACTCAAATGATATAAGCTTTGGAGGTTACTGAAGAAGCGCACAATGGGCGGATGTGCGTCGACACCCTAACAGCCGAAGGGCAGAAATGCCGAAGTGCACTACCTTAATCCGAAACGTTGAAGTTGCCGATGGCAGCGGCGGATCGCCAGAAATCGCTGATGTGGCCATCGATCAGGACCGCATTGTCGCGATCGGCAATCTGCGGGATTACACGGCGGAAAACGCTTTTGACGGCGAAGGAAAGGTGCTTGCGCCCGGCTTCATCGATGTCCACACCCACGACGATACCAGCGTAATTCGGAAGCCTCAAATGCTGCCGAAGTTGTCGCAGGGCGTGACGACAGTGGTGGTTGGAAATTGTGGAATTAGCGCAGCGCCGGTCACCCTTCGCGCGGAGCCGCCCGACCCGATGAACCTGCTGGGCGACGCCGGCACATTCCGTTATCCGACATTTAAGGCGTACGTCGACGCGGTCGCGGCCGCTCAGCCAGCCATCAACGTCGCCGCGCTGGTCGGCCACACGGCACTACGCAATAATCACATGGATCGGCTCGATCGCACGGCGACGAGTGACGAGATCGCAGCCATGCGCACCCAGTTGCAGGAAGCGCTGGACCATGGGGCGGCTGGGTTGAGCACTGGCCTGGCATACCTTTCCGCACAGTCCGCCTCGACAGAAGAAGTGATGGCGCTGGCCGATTTGCTCGCTGCCGCTGGCGCGATTTATGCCACGCATCTGCGCAGCGAGACAGAAACCATTTTGCAGGCGCTCGACGAGGCGGTTCGAATTGGAAAGCATGCTGCGATTCCCATCGTGATTTCGCATTTGAAATGCGCAGGCATCGCCAACTGGGGACGAAGCGCGGAAGTCCTCGGCTGGATCGACGACGCGCGAAAAGCCCAGGCCATCGGCTGCGATTGCTATCCCTATGCGGCGGGGTCGAGCACACTGGACCTGCGGCAAGTCGACCCGCGAGTCAAGATCCAGATCACATGGTCGACTGCACATCCGGAGATGGCCGGAAAAACATTGGCGGAGATTGCCAGGGCATGGGAGGTTCCGCCACTCGAGGCCGCGAAACGCCTGCAGCCGGCGGGCGCGATTTATCACAGCATTTCAGAAGAGGACATGCGGACCATCTTGCAGCACCCCGGCACAATGATCGGCTCCGATGGCCTGCCGAATGATCCGCTCCCGCATCCGCGTCTCTGGGGAACATTTCCGCGCGTGCTGGGTCGCTATTGTCGCGAGCTGAAGTTATTCCCGGTAGGCGAAGCTGTTCGCAAAATGACTTCCCTGCCGGCACAACGGTTTGGCCTGGCGCAGCGCGGGTGGATTCGCGAGGGTTATTATGCGGACCTGGTCATGTTCGATCCGGACACAGTGCGCGACATTGCAACGTTTGACGATCCAGTGCGTCAATCCGCAGGAATTGAGGCGGTCTGGGTGAACGGCAATCTCTCCTATCGAGGACAAACAGCCACGGGACAACGGAGGGGTCGCTTCCTACGACGACAGTCGGAGGCGAGCCGGCAGTAAGTTACATTCGATCCATATGGAGTACGTAAAAACACGGAGGGCAGACTGCAAATGAAGCGCTACGGAGTAGAGGGCGGCAAGGGGATCGGCGGACAGCATATGCCATTTGCGCGAGCTGTCGAGGCGGATGGATGGTTGTATGTTTCGGGTCAAGTGCCGATGGTGAACGGCATCCTGGTTGAAGGCAACATCGATCGGCAGGCCCGCCAGGCCATCGATAATCTATTCGCAATTTTGACCGAAGCGGGATACACCGCGGCAGACGTGGTGCGCTGTGGAGTGTGGCTCGACGACGCGCGCGATTTTGCCGCATTCAATCGAATTTTTCGAGAATATTTTGGAGAGAACCCGCCTGCCCGTTCGTGCGTCGCTTCCAGCATGATGATCGACTGCAAGGTAGAAATCGATTGTGTCGCCTATAAACCACCGGCAAAGTAATCGTCGAGCACGTCGCGCCAGCGCTGTACGAAGAGAATTTTTGAGACCAGCACACCATCATGCATACACCAATGATCGTCAGCCACGGAACCTTTCTTTTGCTTGCTGCGCTTGGCTCGGTCATTGTACTGATCGTCCTGATCGCCCGCTACAAGGCGAACCCATTTATCGCATTGATGTCGGTCTCCATTGCGCTGGCGATGGTGACTGGCATGCCCATGCAGACCATCGTGCACTCATTCGAAGCGGGAGTGGGAGGCACCCTGGGCCACATCGCCGTGGTGATTGGGCTGGGAACAATGCTGGGCAAAATGATGGCAGAGTCCGGCGGTGCGGACCAGATTGCCCACACACTGATCCGATTTTTCGGCGAGAAGCGTGTGCACTGGGCCATGGTCGTCATCGGCTTCGTGGTCGGGCTGCCGGTATTTTTTGAGGTTGGCTTCGTCCTTTTGATTCCGATTGCATTTACAGTGGCCAAGCGCACGCGCACCTCGCTGGTACTGGTCGGAATTCCTATGGTGGCGGGACTTTCTGTTGTCCATGGACTGGTTCCACCACATCCTGCTGCGTTGCTGGCGGTGGCTGCGTATCACGCGGACGTCGGCAAAACAGTTTTTTATGCGCTGATTGTCGGCATCCCAACGGCGATTCTAGCCGGCCCGCTGTACGCAAAAATAATTTCGCCGCATATCCATCTCCCGGAAGAAAATCCCATCGCCGCCGAGTTTCTCGATCGCGATCCGCACAGCAAGCTTCCCGGCTTCAGTTTGACGATGGCGACTGTTCTGCTTCCGGTTTTTTTGATGATGATCGGAAGCTGGGCCAATACATTCGCCGCTCGCGGCACGCTGCCAAATCAACTTCTTCATTTGCTGGGTGGCGCCGATATCGCACTCCTGGTGGGCGTCTTGATCAGCTTTATTACTCTCGGCAAGATGCGGGGATTTAGCCGAGAGACGATTTTGAAATTCACGAACGAGTGTTTAGCACCCACGGCGACCATTACATTGTTAGTCGGTGCGGGCGGTGGGTTTGGCCGAATTCTGCAAGACAGCGGCACCGCGGCAGCCATTGTGAATGTAGCACTGCATGCGCATATTTCCCTACTGCTGCTGGCATGGTTGGTTGCCGCGGCCGTTCGCGTTGCCACCGGATCTGCCACGGTAGCCATGACCACTGCGGCTGGAATTATTGCTCCCATCGCACTGCAAGTCCATGGAGTGCAGCCGGAGTTGCTGGCCATTGCAACCGGTGCCGGATCGCTGGTGTTTTCTCATGTCAACGATGGCGGCTTCTGGCTTGTCAAGGAGTACTTTAACATGTCGGTGGCAGACACCTTCAAGACCTGGACCGTCTGCGAGACGATTATTTCCACGGTGGCGTTGCTGTTGACTTTGGTGCTGGCGCGGATTGTCTAGGGCCATGGTTTGACGCGTAGTTGAATTTGAATCGACAACTACTTTATCCGGATGGAGACGAACCTGCGGCCTTCATACAGCCGATAGTTGCCCGGGTGAGTGCCTGCCACAATCATCAAAGGCCGCGGGCGAGGCATGGCTGAGTCTGTTTTGGATGTGACTTTGAGTACTTCATGTGCCCCAAGATCCATCACAACGAAAGTGTCGTTCGCCACAAAGCCGAATCCATAGGCTCCCGCCGGCAATGCTTTTCCGTTGATGGTCAACGCGTTTTCGCTAAGCAGGTAGCCTTGATATTTCTGCTGGAGCCCGGTCGCATAGCCTGAAGTGTCCACCAGTCCCGCCAGCACAACTTTGCCGTCCGCGAGGCGCAGGCCGAAGGTATTGCGTAGCTGCACCGTAGCGGTCTGCCCACGAAAAAAAACGGAGTGCGGCATCAGAGCGCCAATGTCTTGGGGCGATAGAATTTTCGCTTGCGCCGGAGCGGCAGACTGCGCGCGGATGAGTTGCGGGACTGACAGATAGCCCACAACACAACAGACCACGGCGAGAAGAAACGAGCGATGCAGAATCGATCGGTGTTGCATCATGCTGCCCATCATAGTTCAAACATTCCGGTGAGGATTATTTTTTCCACCTGAGGCGCGGCTTCATTGCGCCAATTAACGATGTGCTTCCAGCACCATGAATTGTTCGGCACCCACCGTGATATCGGAATGATTATCGGTCACCACAGCGGGCTGTGCGTTCCACAGAGGGATCAATGCATGGATACCCGCAAGAGCTGTGTCGGAAAAGTCTAAGTGAAAAGTCCGCGGAGTTGTCGCCTTATTCAACAGAACGAGCACCATGTCTCCCTGGGCCATCACAGGAATTGGTTTCCCAGGCGGCGGAGCTTCGACGCGCGCAAAAACCATGCCCGTATCGTCCACCAGCAGATCCTGCTGTGCGCCAGTTTGCAGCACCGAATGATGCGCACGCAACTGCAATAGGCCCTGAACCCAATCGTGCATCGATTGCTGCGAAGGTGTGCGTCCCGCCGCGGTGAAGGCATCTTTCGGATCGCCGGGAAATCCTCCCGGAAAATCACGCCGATTGTCGGGGTCATTTCCGCCGGGCATCGCGATCTCATCGCCATAGTAAATTTGCGGCATACCGCGCATGGTGGCCAGCAGGGCAAAAGCTAATTTCATCCTGGCTGCGGTGGCACCGGGTTCCGAGATAAACCGCATGGTGTCGTGATTGCCGAGAAACGTCACCAGCCGATCAGGATGAGGGTAGAGCCAGTCCTGCCGTTGCACATTTTGTAGCCGGGTCATGGGCTCGTCACCCGTGGGAGGGGTTCCCGTGAGCGTTGCGCGCAAAGCAAAGTAAGTAGGAAAACCAAACGGAGTAGAGAGGCCGGTATCGATGCCCTCATGCGTAGCCCCGCCGGCAAAATACGAAACGATGGTGGGGTCCGGATTGAAGATTTCCCCCACCGTCGTCAGGTTCGGATAGAGGGCGTGAAGTTCTGCGTGAAAGTCTCTCCAGAACGCACGGTCGACGTACGGAAAAGTATCCAGCCGCAAGCCATCCAGAGTTCCGGATTCAATCCACCAGATTGCGTTCTGAATCAAATATTGTTCGACCAGCGGATTCGACTGGTTCAGATCCGGCAAGACATTGGCGAACCATCCATCCACTGCCTTGCGATAGGCTGCGGGTGGCGCATGCGGATCCGTGATGGGAGCGAAGTTTCCGTTGGCTTCCAGATGTTTGGCGAGCGTGCCATGAAACCAGCCCGGCGCAGGCGGATCGAGCACCCATGGATTCTTCGGGCCAACATGATTCGGTACCGTGTCCAACACCAGCTTCATGCCGCGACGATGCAGGTCCGTCGCGAGTTCCTCATAGTCCCGTAGCGTACCGAAATGTGGATTGACCGCGTACATATTGACGGCACCATAACCGTGATAGTCCGCCGGCGAATGGGGATCCTGAGCATACAGCGGCGTAATCCAAATGGTCGTCGCACCCAACTGCTGAATATAGTCCAGATGATTTTCGATCCCCCGTAGATCTCCGCCATGATAGGCACGCGGCTTGCTGCGATCGAATGTTCCCGGCATGCTTTGCAGATGATCGTTCGACGGGTCGCCGTCGGAAAATCGGTCCGTCATGATGAGATACATCACGTCAGACGAGTTAAAGCCGCGAAAGCCATCGGATGAACTGTGTCGCGGATCAAGTTGGTACGGCACGCGAACTGATCCCGTCGCGGTTCGCACAAGAAGATTAAAGTGCTGCGGTGGAGCCGACGAAATGTCGAGCCAGACAAAAAGCCAGTCGCCATTTGCGGAGACGCGGGTTCGCTGCACCACGATTCCCTGCACGCTTGTCCGAACGCGCGCGCCTGCAAGATTCTTGCCATGTATCAACAGCATGGGGTTGGGCAGCCCGCTCCACCAGTTCGGCGGATCCGTTTGCTGGATCAGTGGCTTGCCGGTCGCGACTGATTGCTGGCGAGGTTTTTCGCTGGCACGGATTGATCCGGGGTAGGCGAGCAGGAACAACACGACCCAACAAACAAAGACGCGCTGAAATCGAACCGAACGCTCCAATCCTGTTCGACGTGCGAGGACATGCGGCCGCTTCCCCGCTGGGAACAGCTGTCGAAATTCAGTCTGCGGCAGAGCAGCTCGGGTATGTCTCATCGCGTCGATGCTTCCAATGGCGCCCCCGGTTTTGAAAAATTCGCGCATCGGCTCGCTCCCTGAAAGTTACGCAAGGCTGGATTCACTATTCGAAGGATCGAGAGAGATCGCCCCGCACTGCTACCAGCACGGGGCTGTTGTATTGCAGGATTTCTTAGAACACGAAGCGCGCAGCAAGTTGAATCTGACGATTTGTGAACTGCTGGGTCGCCAGAATCTTTCCGAAATTCGCGTCGTGTAAATTCGCATCCGGGTTGGTGAACTGCGGCGTATTGAATACGTTGAATGCATCGCCGTGCAGTTCCAGCGTGTATCCACGGTACAGATGCAGGTTTTTCTGCAGGCCAAAGTTCACGACGCGCTGGCCCGGACCATAGACTTGGTTGCGTCTCGCCGTACCCAAGCGCGTGTAGACGTCGATTCCAGGCTGCGGAGTGATCTGAGGAATGGTTGAGCTGGAGAACGTACTGGGGGTGAACCAATATCCGCTGATACTCTTCGGATAATTCAACAGTGACACCTGATCTGGACGATTCGCGGAGTTTGTCTGTCCGGTCTGCAAATCGAAGGGCTGACCGCTCGCCACCAGCGCGATCAGGTTGGTCTGCCAGCCGCCAATCACCCAATCCATGGGACGAGAGACGCTGCCGCCGAAGCGCTGTCCTTGTCCAAATGGAAAGATGTAAACGAACGAAGAGCTGAATACATTGCGTTGATCCTGCGCCGAGTTGCCGTAATCCGCGTGCGGATCGTAATAGAGCGGCGCGGTAGATCCCTGGTCAGCTCCCGGAGAATCATCCAGGGTGTGCGACCAAGTATACGAGAAGGTTGCAATCAGGTTAGTCTCGCGGTGTTCTGCGTGTAACTGCAGTCCATTGTAGTTCGACGTCCCGCTATAGATGTTGTAAGTAATCGACCCGAGATTCGGATAGTTCTGAATTCCGGTTCCGAATTGGTAGATATTGTAGGGATAGTAGGTCGATAGATGATCGGCCTTGGTTCCCACGTATGCGATGTCAAAAGTGTCTTTGCTGGTCAACTGCTGTCCCAGCTGCAAATCCCACTGTTGAATCTGGCTGTTCTTGTTGTTCTGATTTACGGAATTGATGCTCAAACCTTGCGGAGGAGCAGCTGGATTGAAGTTTGGAAATCCCGGTGCCGGCAGTGGATTGACGACGCCGACAGAACTGACTTTGCAATTGTCGAAACCAGTTCCCTGCGCCGTCTGCCCTGTAAAAGCAATGCAATAGCCGTTCTTGGCGAGATAGTCTACGCTGCCGCCAAAGGGTGGCTGTTGGCCGAGTTGATTGCTAATACCGCCATAATCCGGGAAGTAGTAGATTCCATATCCACCGCGTAGAACTGACTTGCCATCTCCGCGCAAATCGTAGGCAAAGCCGATCCGGGGCGCGAAGTTATGGTAGTTCTGATTGATAATGCTGCGCGAAACGCCGTTCTGATCGGCCTCCAGCACAGTTCCCGTGTTGATGTCGAAGGCAGCCTGGCGATTGTGCATTTCATACGGCCAAGTCAGCAGGTCCCAACGGATTCCCAGGTTCAGGGTCAGGCGAGCGTTGACACGCCAGTCATCCTGCGCAAAGACGCCGTCTTCCTGGCTGATGTTGCCGAAGAAGCCGCTCTGTGCGCCGATGGAGTAGTTATCCACGAAGGAAGACAGAACGTCAGAAACCTCGTAGCCGGTGAAATCCTGTCCGTTTCCGGAGATGTTGAAGAAGCCTTTGCCGGCGATGGGCCGAAAATAATTGACTTGGCGTCGAATGAACGTGCCGCCGAATTTAAAGGCGTGCGCACCGCGCTGCCAGTTCAGAGTATCGGTAACTTCATACGTGTTTTGTGGGACCGAATACAAGCCATAGTCGCCGGTATATTCCAGCTCCGATCCGTTGCCTCCAATCAGCGCGCCACCGCTGGTTTCCTGGTTGCGATTGGCATTGACGATGCCGAGATTCGCGGAGACAGGAACTCCGTAGAACGGCGGTTGGTACCCATAGTTATCGCGGTTGTAAGCGAGACGCAGTTCGTTCACGATGTTCGGCGTGAAGATATGGGTGTAACCCAGATCGTATCCGCGCGCATGGGTGAAGTTAGAGCCGGTGCCAAAGCCTGCGGGCAGATTTGGAAACTCTGAAGTCTTGGTTTGAGCGTCATTCGAATAGCTGTAGCGGAAGAATGCAATGTCGTTCTGTGTTGGGTGCCAGTCGAGCCGAATATCAAAGTCGTTGTACTTGACTGTGGATGTTTCATGGGTCTCGTAGTTTTGCTCAAGTTTATCTGTCAGAGTTGGCGCCGGGTACGCATTCAGGTAGTTCAGCGCGGCCGCATTCAGGCGATTCGGAGGAATCACGTTGGGATTGCCGTTATACGCAAAAGGAACGCAGGTGATTGGATCGAAAATGTCAGTCGACGTCACGCCCGGTGCCTGGCAGAGGTTGGAATGGGTCTGTGCGCCGTAGGCTGGATCGAGCAATTCACTAAAATCACCGGTGCGCATCTTCGCCGTTGGCACCGTGACAAAGCTGGGGTTGATAGGCAGACTTTCACGCCATCCGGAGTAATCTCCAAAGGCGAAGAGCTTGTCTTTGATGATCGGCAAGCCAACTGAGCCGCCGAACTGGTTGCGGTTGTAGGCAGGATTGGGTGAAGCAGCTGCCCCTTGAAAGCGGTAATCGGGATTAGAATCCCATTTGCCACTGCGATAAAACTCAAATGCGGACCCATGGATGGAATTGGTTCCGGATCGAATGGAACTGACGACGATGGCGCCGCCAGCTCGGCCAAATTGTGCGGGAGCGACGCTGGTGTCGATCTTGAATTCCTGTGTGGCGTCGATTGGCGGGAAAAACAAGATCGTGTTGATCAGGCCATCGTTATTGTCGACGCCATCCAAGATGTAGTTATTCGCCTGCGGACGCAACCCATTCACCGACAGCGCCGCGCCTCCACTTTCGTTGTATCGGAAGGTCTCAGAATTTCCGTTCACTCCACTTTCTTCTGTTCCATAGGCTCCGCGAGTCACGCCCGGGGCCAGAAGTGCCAGGTTGGTGAAGTTGCGACCGTTCAATGGCAATTGGGTAATCTGCTTGCCTTGGATTGTTTCGCCCAGGGTCGCGTTCGATGCATCAATAAGAGGCGCCGCATCTGTCACTTTGACGGTTACGTTGACGGCCCCTGGTTGCAACTTAAAGAGCAATGTCTGCACCTGGGTAACCGCCAGGTTGAAAGCCTGAGTTTGTGACTCAAATCCCTTAGCATCGATTTTCGCCATGTAGTTGCCGCGGGGAACAGCAAAGATGTTGAATTCGCCGGCCGCATTGGCGGTCGCGGAGAATTTGAGACCGTTTGCCTCATTCGTGACGGTCACCGTCGCTCCAGGAATGGCCGCCCCAGTTGTGTCCGTGACCGTTCCCACGATTCGTCCGGTATCCGTTTGTGCAATGGATCGCGGGCAGAGACCCACCGCGATCAAGACGAGCAGGCCGAGGATCCATAGCCATGTGGAGCGATGGGATTTTGACGATACTGTGTTCGTTCTCATAACGTGGTCTCCTGAAATCATTCTTGCTATCGGCTGGCTGCGCCACCGATTCTGTTGGTTGCCGATGGGATGAACACTCATCCCTCGATCTGAGCCTGACCTCTTCCTGCTGCCGTGGAACTTTTTCGAAACTCTACCGTCGAATCAGTTCGCCACCGGGCATGGGCAGCATGGCCAAACGGCCCATTTAAACGCCCTTCAAGGTACACCGATCAATGCACAGAGAATCGTTTCTCAATCAAATCGATGTCATCTGATAAATCTCTGTTTTTCATATCGTTACCACGGACTATCTTCTGACTTCATCAGCTGAATGCCTCCGTTGACTAGCGAACCGGCTGGGAGTAGAAACGAGAACGGGCACCTGAAAACAACTGGATAGCAAGCCGGAGTGTTCCCTTAGGAAGAGTCACGACGTGGAAACGGTACATCACACTTCACCAAGAGTTCGGTTCGGCGTGTTCGAAGTCGATCTGCAAACGGAAGAGCTCTACAAGTCCGGCATGCGGGTCAAGATTCAGAATCAACCCTTCAAAGTTCTTTCACTCCTGCTGGAGCGGCCCGGCGAAATTGTTTCGCGGGATGAGATGCAGCAGCGACTCTGGGGCGGCGATCAGACCACTGTCGATTTCGATCACAGTCTGGGTACCGCGATGAATAAGTTGCGCGAAGCCCTGGGAGATTCGGCGGACAATCCCCGCTTCATTGAAACCATGGCGCGGCGCGGCTATCGCTTTATCGCACCGATCAGGATTAACACTGAGACTGCGACTCCGAAACCATTTCTGGCGACACCTTTAGTTGTGCAGACTCAAGTTTCTGCATATGAGGTACCGCCCTCAACGAAGCGTGGACGCAGGTGGCAGCACATCGGGATGGTTGTCGCGGGCTTGCTTCTGATTGGGCTGGTCGCGACCGGACTCTTCCTATGGTTGCGAACCGGAACGCCGCTATTTCAGACCCCCCTTCGCATTTCGCAGGTCACCTATTCGGGAAGAGTTTTTCCGGGTGAGCCGCTGCAGGAAAACCTGGGGGCCATGGCGACGGACGGCTCCCGCATTTATTTCCTGCAGATTGAAAATGGTCGCGAAGAGTTGATGCAGGCCTTGATCGCGGACGGCGAAACCAGTCTTCTGCCAGTACCGTCAGAGATTGCGGCGCCATCGCTCGGCGATATTTCCCCGGATGGTTCCCAGTTGGTGGTGCGAAACTATTTGATTCCGGAGGCGGAACAGCCGTTGTGGATTTTGCCGACGCTGGGAGGGACGGCCCGAAGTTTCTCTAACATTCAGGCGCACGATGCCACGGTGATGCCCGACGGCAAACGCATTCTCTACGCCAACGGCACCAACCTTTACATCGCCAACGAAGATGGAACAGGATCCAAGAAGTTTGCATCATTGCCGGGGCGAGCGTTCTGGCTGCGCTGGTCGCCGGATGGGTCAGAACTGCGGTTCACCCTGATCAATTCTCTGAATCACAGCACCTCCCTGTGGCAGATCCGGTCAGATGGCAAGAATCTGCGACCGCTGTTTCCCAACTGGAGCCATCCCTCGTCAGAATGTTGTGGCTCGTGGACCGCGGATGGAAAATACTTTGTATTCCAGTCCGCCCATAACGGATCGAGCAATATTTGGGTGTTGGCGAAGCGGTCCTGGCTATCCCTCAGAGAGCCGAAGCCGATCCAGATTACAAATGGCCCGCTCAGTTATCAGGCTCCCATCACGGCGAATACAGGCCATCGGCTGTTTTTCATCGGCAGGGATTCTAGATCGATGTTGCTCAAGTTCGACATCGCCTCAAAACAATTTGTGCCGTACGGACGAACATTGAGTGCCGCGCAACTGGTCTCTTTTTCGCGGGATGGCTCCTCCGTCGCTTGGATCAATCCTGAAGACAGCTCCTTATGGTCCAGCCGTGTGGACGGTAGCCAGCGCCTGCAACTGACCAGCAGGCCCATGGAAGTTTTCATGATGCATTGGTCGCCGGATGGAAAGCGAATCGTACTAATGGCCCGGGAGCCAGGAAAAGTTTGGCGCATCTATACGATGGACTCGGATGGCGGAAACCTCGCGCCGGTGCTGCACGAAGCAAGAAATGAGGCCGACCCGAGCTGGTCTGCCGATGGCGCTTCGATCGCGTTCGGACGGCTTCCAGAGCTGATGGCGGAAAAATCTCTGCCCAAGTCGATCTACATTCTCAACCTGAAGACGAAGCAGATGACAACACTGCCGAATTCGGAGGGATTGTTCAGCCCACGTTGGTCGCCCGATGGCAAATACATCGTCGCAATGACCTTAGATCAAAGCAAGCTCATGCTCTACGACATCGCCGCCAAGTCATGGAAGACTCTCATCGCTCGTCCTGCGCATGATCCAGTATGGTCGCACGATAGCCGCTGGATCTATTTCGATGACTTTGTGGCCAAGGATCAGCCCGTGTACAGGATTTCCGTCCCCGGTGCGCAACTAGAACAGGTTGCCGGATTGGAGAGTGTGCAGCCTCCGGACGCGCTCGACTTTCGCTTTGCCGGATTGACACCGCATGACGTTCCTCTGGTGAACGCGCGTATTTCGTCTGCGAATATCTATTCGATGAACCTGGGTGAAAAGTAAACGCAGGCTGAGGAAACAGCCCCACAAAACAAGCTTTAAGGGCGACGTGCAATTGCACCGACGAAAGAATCTCTCGATTGTTCGATTCACGCGGGCGTTTCTTCATTTCATCGGTAAAATTCCATATGCCCTCGCCACGTAAGTCTGTCGAGTCCAGACCTTCTTCGCCGCCGCCCACGATACTGCCGAAAGTATGCATCGTTACAGCTGAATCGGAATTCCTGGACGAACTGACGTCTGAACTGAACCCGTGGTGCGAGCTTGTCGCGCGAAACAGCTATGACGATTTGGCGCGATGGACGCGCGAGGCCGAGGTCGCTGCCGTATTGCTTGATATCGATACCCAGGGAGAAGACCCCCACGGCGGCCTGACGATTCTGGAAGAATTACGCAAGCTGAACCAGGACCTGACGCTCATTTCACTCAGCCGGTCGCGCACACGCGCGGTCGAAAAACAGGCAAGCGCGGCGGGCGCCGACGCTCATTTTCGCAATCCGGTCGATCTGTCGGAGCTGCGTATAACCCTGGTGGATACCCTACGGCGGCATGCCGACGATGCTGCGCGAGAGCACATGCGACGTCAGGTCCTGGAGGTGAGCCGCTTTCAGGATTTCGTGGGTGCGAGCGCTCCCATGCGAATGGTGTACGACGCCATTCAACAGGTCGCGGACAGCAGCATCAACGTGTTGATCCGCGGCGAAAGCGGGACCGGAAAGGAACTGGCAGCGCGCGCCATTGTGGCGCTGAGTCGGCGGGCCAATAAACCCTATATCCGGCTGAACTGCGCGGCGCTCCCGGAAAACCTGATTGAATCTGAACTCTTTGGCAGCGAGCGCGGTGCCTTCACTGGAGCTACGGAAGCGCGCCCCGGCCAGATTGAACTGGCAGACGGCGGCACACTGTTTCTGGATGAAATCGCAACGCTGACATTGCCGCTGCAGACGAAGTTGCTGCGCGTGCTGGAGGACCACCAGGTACAGCGGCTGGGTGGCCGCACCTGGCGCAAAATCGATTTTCGCCTGATCTGCGCGACCAACGAGCCCCTAGAGGAGATGGCCCGCACCGGCCGTTTTCGCGAAGACCTCTATTACCGCATCCATGTCATTCCCATACATCTGCCGCCTCTTCGCGAGCGCGCAGGCGATATCCCGCTGCTCTGCGAATATTTCCTGCAGGTTCACTGTTTGGCGAATTCCCAGCCTGTAAAGCGGTTCGCTGCGGACGCTCTTTCTGTATTGGAGGAGCAGCCATGGCCGGGCAATGTCCGTGAACTGGAAAACCTGATTCAGCGGCTCGTTATTACTGTGCGAGGGGATGAGATTCAGGCCAGCCATCTTCCCACCCGGCTGGTCGCACACAGCGTTGCCATTCAGGAAGCGGTGCTGTTGCCGCAAGAGGGCACGGATTTCGACATGGAGGTGAAGAGTGTCGAGACGGCGCTGCTGAAGGCAGCGCTGCACCGGACGCAAGGGAACAAGGCCGCCGCCGCCCGGCTGCTACGACTCGACGGCCAGCGGATGAAGTACCTGTGCCGCAAATATTCTCTCTGAATCGGTCACTTTTTCACCTATCCTAGGGGTACTTTTTCACCTATCCGATCATAAAGTGACCTGCCTCCCGGAAGTTCACCTTTGGGTTCGCCTGTCTGGAGTCAATGAGTTGCGAACTTTGCAGGGATGGCTGAAGTTTGGCATGCGGGATGCACTAAGGCAGTGCGTAGAACAAATTTCAATCTCAGATTCAGGGAGTCCACATGGCCATCGCAAAGAAGTCTCTGATCAGCAGCAGCCCAGCTCCGAAGTCCACCAGTACAAAGTCTTCCGCAGCTGGCAGTCCGATTGCCGGCAACAAGATGGTTTCAGCCAAGCGCGTTACGGCAAAACGGGTCACAGCGAAGCGAGTCACGGCCAAGCTGGTCAGCGCCAAGCGAGTGAATGCGAAACTGGTCAGCGCGAGGGCAATGTTTTAATCAGGACGAAGTCTCCGAGTGGGCTGCAAAACGCGGTCATCCTCGTAGCGCTACAACTCGCTTGAAGAAATGAATCACTCCCTCTGCTTGGTTCCTCATACTCAGAGAAGCGGCAGCCGCGATTGGCGGTGGCCGCTTTTCTGTCTACCAGACATGCGCCTTCACTAGGTTCAGCAACACCGTAAAGGCCCGTTGCGCGAGGCTTCGACGATGTCCGAAAATCCGGGCGTGACCTGAAAGTCCGATGGGCAAATCATCCTCTGACGCTGGCAGCTGCATCCGTGTCGAATAGAAAACTGGGAGTTCAATCCCCTTGTAGTCTTGCCGTGCAATCAGCCCCTCGGGAAGTTTCACAGGATCGCCTCCCAAAGACGCGAGGGTCATGCGAAGAATAGAAAATCGCCCCGGCAACGCCAGACCAAGCTGAGCACCGCGTGGAATGCGATCGAGCGCGGAAGCGGGAACATAGACTCGGACGGCGCGACCATCGCCTGCAGCAACCGTGAGGAGCGATTCCCCTGAAGCAACACTCTGATCCAGCAGATTCTCGGGATCCCTTGTCAGCACAACTCCGGCGGACGGTGCAGTCAGCGTCAGGGAAGACTGAGCCTCGCGCGCGAACGTCGTTGCCTGAACTGCGGCATTCTGCTCGGCGGCTCCCGTGCCGATGCTGCGGCCATCCATTTCTGCAGTGAATACTTGAAACCTTGCATCACCGGTTTCGGCGCTCGCAGCGGAGTCCATGGAGGCAGCAGCGGAGCTTTCCATGCGCAACAACGGCTCACCCGGGCGGACCTGCTCTCCTTCGCGAATCAGGACAACATCGACGCGTCCAGGCACTGCAGCATGCAGCGTGATGGAATGGAGCGGCTCAACCACGAACAATGCATCTTCTCGATCGCGCCACAGTGGCACAAAGAGGAGGCCCAGAATCGCGGCTGCAGCTACGATATGAGACGGACTCCACAGGCGCTTCCCTGCAAAACTTTTCGCCCAAAGCTGAGAGCCAAGCCGGCGCAAGGCACTGAGGCGCGAGCGAAAGATGACAAACGCCAGAATGCCGGCCGGAATTAGAGCGAACTCTGCCAGCCAATTGGCCGCGACATTATAGGAAAAGCGAACCACAACCAGGAGCAGCAAATAGCTGTATAGGCCGGAGGCGAATGCGTAGATGGCGAACAATGCCACGCGCCGTCTGGGCACAACTGGCGTTTCCACGGGAAGACGTAGGACATGGCTCTGAAACCAGCCGGAGAGGAACGCTGTGGAGCGCTCTTTCAGGTCTGGAATATCGATGACTTCCGTGAGGAAGTAGTAGCCGTCTAGTTTGATGAGAGGATTCAGGTTGATCAAAATCACGGCGAGCCCAGTGATGAGGATGACCTGATAGGCGAAATCGTGCAGCCATTCTCCGGGCGCGGAGTTCACCCACGCAAACATCGCCAATCCACAGATCACCATCTCCACCCAGATGCCCGCGATGATGGTGGCCAGCCGTTGCAGCTTGGTAGCGGAGATCCAGGTCTCCGTGACATCCACATAAAAAGCTGGCGTCAGGTAGAGAAACATGAGGCCCATGCTGTGAACTTCCCCGCCGTAGTGTTTGCAGGTCAGCCCATGCGCGCTCTCGTGAAAAAATCCGAGGGTCAGGAAGAGCAGCCAGAACTGAAGTAAATCCAGCGCGCTTTTGTGGGTAAAGTTGTAATAAAGCGGGATGTCCGGACCGATGACATTCCATTTCGCGACAAAGATGGCCGCTTCAAAACAGAACAACGAGATGACGGCTAGGACGCACCAGCGACTGAAAAGAAAATTCCCTATCTCGCGGTCGAGCCATCCCAGATATCGGTCTGGGTCCCATGCTGAAAAGCTGATGTGCGCGAAGTCGATTTTGGATTTGCGACCGGCGCGACGGCTGCGCTGCGCGATCAACTTCTCACTCAGCGCAAGATTTTTTTCCTGTGGCGTTTTGTACCAGAAATCGGCCTCCTCCATGTTGTCGGCAAAGGTGCGGGCATCTTCCGCAGTGATCTCGCCGCCGTGCTGCTCGTTGTAGAGATCGGCAATCTCCTGGTAGGAGCGAACACCGTCAAACAGCAGTGCAAGCTGCCACTGCGCCGGCGGAAAGCGAAAGTAGTTCGCCTTACCGCGCTCAAGAACACCAACGAAAGGCTCGCCTTCCATCACGTCCTCTCGCACGATCAGGTCAGGATTGAGGCGCGGAGGCCGACTGCGGGCGAGACGCATCCTGGGAATTTCAGGAAGAGCGGCGTCGAGGGCTTCACTCAGGTTCATGGCGCGAGACGAACCTGCATGGACATGCCCGGTTTCAACAGCCGCGATGGATGAACGACAGCGCCGATAATTTGCACGCTTCCGCTGGCTGGATCGACAACCGGACTGACGCGGAGAATACGCGCTGGCTGGCGAAGGCTGGGATAATCCGGCGTTGTCAGCTCCAGCGCAGCGCCGTTGGTAAATACAGACATCTCTGACTCCGGCACCGTAAAGAGAATTCGCAGTGGAGCAATTGCGGTAACCCAGAAAAGCACGTCGCCTTCTTTGACCTGCTGCGCGATTCTCACGGAACTGCGCCCAACCACGCCGGCAAAAGGCGCGACGATCCTCGATTTTTGGAGCTGCAGGTTGGCCGCTTCCAGCTCATCCTCGGCGACGGTCTCGTCGGCTCGATGGCGAGCGACTTCGGCCACGGTCTCATCCAGCTTGTATTTGACGTGCTCCCAACTCTCTTGGCTGATGATTCTGTCGGCAAGCATGGTGTCGGCTCGACGCAGATCGGCTTCCACGCTCTTCTGCTCAGCCTGCCAGTCGAGAATCTGCGCCTGCAGCGAAGCAACGCGAGCTTTCTGGGCGTCGCGGGAAGCGCGCTGCATGCTGTCATCCAGCAACGCCAATACCTGGCCCTTTTGAACGTGGTCTCCAATCTCAACGGCAACGCTCACGACGCGGCCGTCGCGCTGCGCTGCGATGTCGGCTTGCTGCACAGCAACAAGCGGTCCCACGGTCGTAAACGTCTTTGCATTCGAAAGAACAGGCGAGGACGCGGAGGGAAAATTTGCGATGGAGGTTGGCGCGCTGGCGGACGACGCATGGATCGCGGGCTGAGAAGCCACCTGGGCGGGTGACGAAGCGCCGCAGCCGCTGCCGAGGACCACACCCGTCGCCACCACCGCCGCAGCGACAGAAAGCATGGAGCGGGAAGATGGAGAATTCATTCCGTCACCAACCAATCCAATTCCATAGAGTTTGCCATATCCAAAGCGCGGGCCGGCGCAACAGCACATAACCGGCAGGTCGATAGCCGATGAAGATTTTGCCGCTGCCCGTCATTCCGGCGCGGAGTGTGGCATCTGTGTTCGGCAGAGGAACGCGAGCGGCGAAGGTACGGTCGCCATCGCCCGGCTGCGCTTCAGAGCTGACCACAGCGACCGCGTCGTGCCAGGATCGTTGCGGATAGCTGTCCAACTTGACCGCTGCAGACTGGCCGGGTCGTACCAGGGCCACGTCGCGCTGCGGAACAGCAATATCGACAATCGCAGACGAAAGATCGAGCACCTGGGCGAACGGCGCGCCGACATCCAGATGCTCCCCGGCAGCATTCTGCAGCGCTGGCGTGACAACGATCCCTGCAATCGGCGAGCGCAATTGCGCGCTTTCGAGGCGAGAGCGAGCGCGTGCAGCCTCCGAACGCAAATACTCCACCTGGGCACGATCGGCGCCTGCCTGGGGAACCCCGCGGGCGAGATCGGCCTGCATCACCAGCATCGCTTCCTTGTAACGAGCTTCCGAGGCCGCGAGGTCGGTGCGCCATTGCCAGTCATTCATCGCCCCTAAAACCTGGCCGGCAGAGACGCGCTCGCCTTCATGGACATAGACCGCAGTCACATTCCCATCGCTTGGCGCGGCAATGGTCACCTGATGCTGGGCCGCCACAACCGCCGTGCCACCAACACGCATGGGCAGAGGGCAAAACAGCAAGAACAGCGCGATGGCGAACGCCGCGGCGGCATAACCAAGGCGTCGACTGCGACTGCTGCGCAGCATTGCCTGCTTTTTATGCATCAGCGGTTCGAGCAGGCTGATAAGAGGCACTTCGCGATAGAGCAGCGCATTGCGAATTGCCACAGTTGCTTGGCCGGCCAAAATCTTAATCATCTCAGTGTGCGGCAAGTCGAGAAAATCGGGGTCGCTGCTCTGGTACAGAAGTAAACCGACGCGACCCTGGTCATCTGTCAGTGGCAGCGAATAGAGAGCGCGATAGCCGCTGGCTCCAAAGTTACGGGCAACTTCGGCAGGAAGATCGGCAGCAGCGGAATCGTCGGGCTGTCGAAGGTGCAGCGTCTCGGACTGCGAAGACAGCCAGCGAACCAGGTCATTCAGCTGCTCGACGTGGGCATCGCCCAGCGGCAGACTCGACATTCCGGATACCGCTTTTAGCTGAAGCTTGTCGCGATTGTCGAGCGCGATGGCGCACAGTTCAAACGGCAATACGTTCTGTGGGCTGTTGACAATAATTTGCAGCAGGCGATCGAGCCGCAGCGTGGAGGTGATCTCTGAGCTGACGCGAACCAGCGCCTCCAGAATTTCAAGCTTGCGCTCCGCGAATAACAGGCTGGCATTCTTCAGCGCGCTGCTCACCGTCTCCGCGATGGTCGTCAGGAAGAACTCATCATCGTCGTCGAACGGCGGAACATCTTTGTTGATGGCTTCCAGCACGCCAACCTCGGCGCCATCCTGTAGCAGCGGTACCAGCAGAGCGGTAGTGATGGCAGCAGCTTCCTCGTTGTCACGCAGAACAGCGTTGCGGTTTGTGAGTCGCTCATCCTCGGGATCGGCAATCAGGAGCGTCTCGCCTTCCTCCGCCATGTCCGCCACATACCCTTCGCCGACCGCCTGCGTCATGCGCGGCTGAACTGTATCGTCCTCTCCGCTGCTCGACATCAGGCGCAGCACAGGCCCGTCAAACATCCATAAATGGATCGCCTGACAGCTCAGCATGCCTGCAACCTTCATCGGGATCATCTCGATGACCGCATCCAGTTCCAGCGTGGCATTCAGCGACTTCTCGAGGTCATACAGCTGTGTCATGCGATGAACTGAGTCCAGCAGATTCTGCCGTTGGCTCTCGAAAGACTCACCTGCCAGAATGGCCGTCGGAGCCAGTTGGAGAACGGGGATAAGCTTCTTCAGGTCATTCCGCTGCAAAGCTGCAGAAAAGTTGACCATCTCAATCGCGCCGACCACGTGCTCGTCTTGCACCAGCGGAAGGTATGCCAGGGATGCAACGGAGCGGGTGACATGCAGGTGGGCAAAATCTTCGCGCCGAAGTTCGGTACTCGGATAGAACAGCACCTCCGGTTCGCCGGAGAGCAGCGGAGCCATCAACCGCGTATCGAATGGGAGTGCATCCTGCTCGACGGAAACGTCTCCGGCCATTCCAATGGCGGTCCAGGCTTCTTCTTCGTCTTCAGCTCGATAACGATGAACGACGCACGCAGACTCAGCAAAGACATCGACAACAGCGGCCGCGATCAGACCGGCTCTCGCGACAGAATCCGATGCGGCCAGAAGCAACGAGGAAAGCTCGAGGATGGCATCGTTGGACGAAGACATGATCATGCGGTCTGGCTTGACAAGGGCTACGGGGGGACGGATTCTGAAGTAGCTGGAGCCTATCAAGCGTCCCTCTCTGATGTAAAGCGAATTTTGCGTGGAAACAGGAGAATCCGTGGATCTCGACATAAAGCAGAGTGGCAACGTCTGCACCTTGAAGCTGAAAGGTCCGCTCAAAATGGGCGAGCCGGTCAACCAGTTTGACAGCGCGGTTCAATCCGCGTTCGCCAGTGGACACGTTTTTCTTGTCCTGGACCTGGAGGCCATGCCGGTCGTGGATTCCTGCGGTATCGGAGCGATTGTGGACGCTTTGAGACAAGCTACCCAACGAGGCGGCGATGCGAAACTTGTCAACCCATCGCCCTTTGCAACCAAAACATTGAAGATGGTCGGCATCCTGAACCTGTTCACGGTGTATCCGTCGGAAGCCAGCGCCGTTGCTGCCTGTGGTGGTTAGGCGCGCAGGAACCACACATCCGATTGGATCGACTTTGTCAGCCAAACTATCGCAAATAAAGAAAAACTATGGGGTGGATAACCGGAATCTATTTCCGATTGCGGGGATGACGACGTAATCTATAGAAAATCGGGGAAGAATGTCCTCAAATCGCCTGGTGGTTCCGAAGCTCAACTTAACAAATACAAATTCTGATTCGAAATCAGTTTCATAGGAGAAGGTATGTCAACTGAATTGCGGGATTTTCTTGCGCTCTCATACGGGGAGCTGGAGGATTTGAATCTGGAGGCCAAGGAGCAGCGGAAAAACCGCGTCGCGGCCCACAAGGTCCAGGAACAGCGGCTGAAATACCTTGCGGACGAAAAGCGGATCAAGGCTGTGACCGTACTGTTCAGCGATCTTGAAGGCCGCCTGCACATGCTCGATTACGACAAGAAATTCCTCGTCAAGAGCTGGGACAATCTAACCTTCGACGGCTCCTCGATCCGCGGATTTACGGCTCAGCGCGAAAGCGACCTGCGGCTGGGCATCGATTGGACTGCGTTTTACTGGGCGCCTTCCGATGTATTCGGTTCGGGCAAGGTACTGGTCTTCGGCGAAGTGATCGACAAGAACGGCAGGCCCTACAGCGCCGACATTCGCGGGGAGCTGAAGCAATTTGCCAGCAAGCTGTACAAGTCCGATGGCTATACCCTGAATGCGGCGAATGAGATTGAAGGCTTCCTGTTCAAAGGCGTCGACGCCGAGCGGAATTATTACCAGACCGGCAAGTTCGAGTATGTGAACACGGGCGGCTATTATCACTCATTGCCAGGCGATCCGCTGCGCACCTTCATCGATACCACTGCGGAAGTGCAGCGCGCCATGGGATTTGAGAATGAGAAAGACCACCCTGAGGTCGCGCCGTCGCAGTTTGAAATCAACTACGGCTATGGAGAAGTCGTAGCCGCCGCCGACCAAATCCAACTGTACAAGCTGATCTGCCGCCAGGTCGCCACTAACCTTGGAATGACCGCGTCTTTTCTCCCCAAGCCCGTCGTCGGCGTGAACGGCAGCGGCATGCATACGAACGTCTCGATCAGCAAGGACGGCAAGAATTTGTTCTGGGACGCCAAAGGCGAAGAGAAAGTGAGCGACTTTGCCTGGAACTTTGTCGACCGCATCCTGACGCACGGCAACGACCTGTGCCTGCTGCTGAATGCCAGCGTGAATGCCTACCGCCGTCTGGATCCGCACTTCGAAGCCCCCAACCAGATCAAGGCATCTGCAGTCGATCGCGGCTCCATGATTCGAATTCCGATCGGTAACGAAAAGAGCGCCCGCGTAGAAATTCGGTCGGTCAGCCCGGATGCCAATCCGTACCTGGTTCTGTATTCAATCTTCCGGTCGGGCCTGCAGGGCAATAAGTCAACCGTGAAAAACCTGCGCCAGGCGGAACGATATCTTCCGGACAACGTCTATACCGCCATCGAGGATTTCCGCAGCTCTGCCTGGACAACCAAGCTATTGGGCGCGGATGTGAAAGGACGCTATGCAGACCTGAAGCAGGCAGCGGCGGACCGTTGCGCTCGCCTGTTGGGAACCTTTGTCAAAGTACCGGAGGTTCAATACCACCACGACGTTTACAACCAGTTCCTGTGGAACATGTTCTAGGCTTCGTCTAGGACGCTTCATCCATTCGCAAGGGCATGGCTATCGGCCATGCCTTTCGCGTTTCTGCGATCGGCACTAAAAAGCGACGAGCCGCCGCTTGCAGTTCATCGATGGCTTATGCCAACTCCAGTTCGATCTTCTCGCCCGCGCGATCGAGCTTCACGATTCGAAAACTGCGAATCTGCCCCTTGGCCAGCGGCTCCGGTTGCTTCGACAGCGGAGCAGCCCCACCCTTCCAGCGAGCCTGCAACATCGAAGTCAAGGCAGACAGGTCGACACCACCAGAACTGCTCTTGTTTTCTGACGAAGGCGCAGCGGCCACTGTAAGCCTACAGTGCGCGCGAATGCCATCGCCCAGCTCGATGACGGCAGATTCTGGGCCTTGCTCCACGACGCGACCCGACACCACATCGCCTTGTTTGTGCTCCTCCAGGTATTCGCCAAGACCAGTAGGAACCAGTTGCTTCATGCTGAGTTTGATCTGTCGCTTCTCCGTATCCACCGCAAGCACCTGGGCTTTGATGATCTGACCGGCGCGCAACACATCCTGTGGATGAGCGATATGCTTCTCGGCGCTGATCTCGCTGACGTGCACCATGCCCTCGACGCCTTCCACAAGCTGCAGAAAAGCCCCGAACTTCGTGATGCTGGTAACCGGGCCCTCGATGGCCGAGCCGACCGCAAAGCGCTGCGGGACTTCGGTC
>DATJUD010000053.1:0-7673 GCA_035502695.1 Acidobacteriaceae bacterium | reverse complement strand
CATCCGGACCCTCCCAGATACCAACATTGAATGGAATACCGTCCGGCGTTTGTTCTGGTGAATTCGGGCCGCCCACAATCGGCGCCGGCTGCCAGTCGGAACCTAGCTTCTGTGTTGAAAATCCCTTGATGCCGGCATGGGCCAGGATCGTCGGCAGTGAAGCTGGAAATCCGAAGCAGTCCGGCAACATATATTCATCGCTGGCCTTGCCGAATTCCTTGCGGAAATAGGTGTTGCCATACAGAATCTGCCGGATAATCGATTCCGCGCTGGGCAGATTCACATCGCCCTCTTCAACCGAAGACCCCGCCGGAAACCACCGGCCCTCCGCGATGTACTGCTTCATCCGCGCGTAATCGGCTGGATAGTATTCCTTCATCAGCCGATAGCGATTCGAGCCCGTCCAGTTGAACACATAGTGAGGGTACTTATCGATGTAGTAGAAGTTATCCTTCATTGTCTTCAGAAGGTACTCGCTGATCGTCTGGGGAAACTCCCAACGCCATTGCGTATCGAGGTGCGCATACGGAACTACGTAAAGCGTAGGCTGCTTGGTGAGATCCGGCGCACTCGGAGCCTGGGCCTGAGCAGCCAAGCCGATTCCGGAGGCAACAATCAATAAAAACGTCTTAAAAGAGTGCGGCATACCAGCCTCGCGGTTCAGTGAAGAATAAGTAGTATTCTTTGTCGGCAGTCACCGATCAGCGACCGATGAACACCGGCAGAATAGCCGGGGTCAATCGAGATGAAACACTTCTTCGAGCGGCTGCATATGATCGTCCGGACCGCCGTTCTCAATATCTTCGAAGAACTCCGACATCTCGGACTGCCAGCGCCCATTTACGGGATGCTGCTTCATCGCAGCGCAGCAACGTTCAAAATCCTCCGCGTCCAGGTACCCAACCAGCATTCCGTCCGGACGAAGAAACAGGGAGTAATTTTTCCAGCCGGTCTTGCGAAGGGCTTCCTGAAGTTCGGGCCAGACGCGCGTATGCCGCGCCCGGTACTCCTCAACT
Source organism: Acidobacteriaceae bacterium (assembly GCA_035502695.1). Classification (GTDB taxonomy): domain Bacteria; phylum Acidobacteriota; class Terriglobia; order Terriglobales; family Acidobacteriaceae; genus JAKAAZ01. The sequence continues at coordinate 6,657 of DATJUD010000053.1, read as the reverse complement.
CTTTCCGGCCGGACCTTCAGCACAAAGCAGATCCGCATGATCACTTTCCTTTCGCAAATACTGAGAATTTTGATCCAGGTCCCTCAGGACATGCAGGTCGCGCACGCGCACTGATCTTGTCCACTCGAACGCGCGCAGCGACTCTATAAAACTGATCACGCGAACTCGATGGTCCAGTTTCCGCGATCGGTTGCAGTTGCTGATGTGAGCAGTACTCGATAAATGACTTTGCCCCAGCGTTCGACCAGCCAATCATCGGTGAGATCGATCCTTTCAATCTTCGGAGTGATAAGCTGGGCGTCGTAGGAGGCATTAACGTCACACGCCGATGACGCGGCTGAAGTGAATGTGATCTTGCCTCGCTGTGCCTGCACAGGAACGCGGGGAGTCATCAATGAGAGCTGCACCGGCATTTGCTTCTGCAACTGGAAATCTTCGCTCAGAAGGATGCGGTTCGCCACGCGGTCCAGCGTTAATGTGCGCGCCCAGCGGGTAATTCCGGCCTCCTCGGGGTAGGCCGTTGCCAGGTTCATCGAAATTGAGGCGTGGGAGTCGTCTGTGAAATAACGGAGATTGCTGGCGCGATACTGCGGGCTCTTATTGTTCTGCATCACACCGCCAATCGTGGGCAGGTTGTGATAGGCCGACTGCACGGAGAACTTGTAGCGCGGCGCGGTATAGGCCTCCGGACCAATATCGACGATTACCGGGTTCCCATCGCGGAAGATGATGAAACTGCCGGAGTCGTTGTGCCCATGGGGCCGTTGGTTGGGAGCCGCCTGCATGGCAAGATAGAACCCATCGGCCTTACCTTCCTGCACTCGCGCAGTCATCAGTCCAAGGTCGGGGAACCATGAGTCGCGAACCAGCGCATCCTGTTTTTTGGCCGTAATCGCTTTGCCGGAAATGAGGAGATTGGGCAGCGCCCGCGCCAGCCGCCCCTGATCGTCGGAGATGGGCTGGCCGGCAACCGCGTCGGCAGATGCATTGAAGGCGCCATAAGCCTCCAGGGTCTTATCGCCAGCTGCTTGACCTATGCGATAAACAAACTCTCCGCTCTCATCCATCTTCGATGGCGCATCGCCGTAGTCAACGAACCAGGGCCCATTGATGTGAACGTCGGCGATGTAGCGGAACATTTTCTGGACGAATGGATTGGTGAGCGGATTCCCTGCTCCTCCGGTGGCCGAGCTAAGCAGGTAACAGCAGTCATAGTAAGATCCAGGCGACACGTTCCAATAGCCGGGGCCTTCTTCGCAGCTCGCATCGGGTCGATAGTCATCCATATACTGATCGACGCTGCGGCAAATCTTCAGGAGAGCGGCTTTGCGCTGTTGAGCGTCGGACTCAAGCAACAAATTGGCTAACATCCAGTTCGAATCGATCCAGGGTGTCCAGTTGTTCAGGTGATGTATCTTCCCGTTGTATTCGTTAAACATCCACAAGAAGTCATTCCGCGAAAATGCAGGATCGAGGATGCGGCGCTTCACTTCGTATGCGATTCGCCGCGTGATCATCGGGTTTACCTGGTCGAGTTGGGTGCCGAGCAGATAGTAAATCCACGACATCGTTGCTCCCGTCTCCGCGGCAAAAAGATCCACCACCGGTTCCTCGACATCAGGCAGGCCGGAGCCGGGATAAGTTCGCTGCAGAAACAGATGGGCCGGAAGCCCCCAGAACGTCTCTTCGCATTCGAGCCAGATGCCGTTCACAATTTCGTCGAGAAAACGGCCCTTGCCTTCAATACATTCGCCCAGGACCAGGTTTGTCAGACGCGAACGGCGTGTGAAGTAATAGCGCTCGTAATGCGAGCGGTTTCCATTCGTTTTGTACTCAAGAAACACCGTGGCGGGAAGGGACTCCCATGCGGTCCCCTTAACCTTTTCAGCGCGCGCTAAGGTCGTGTCCGCGATCTCCTTCGGCACCTGCTGCCAGGCGTCGCGTTCGCTCGCCGTTGGATAAGGATGCCAGTCCGACACGGAGAGCAGGGATTTCGAAAGCAGTTCGGGCGTGAACGTGGAGCAGAACAGGTCCTTCGGCTTTTCAGGGAGATTGGCGCTGAACGATGCCCCCCCTGCACCACCCATGGTTTGCATCGCCGTCGCCAAGGGCAGATGCGCGGTACCAACGAGCGCTGCGGCGCCTGCAATCATCTCTCTTCGATTCATGATCTTCCTATGTACTACGTTTACCTTCCCAAGGTAAAAATCAGCTCACCACCACGTTGTTGCGCAGGATGTTATTTCTTGTCAACACATCTTGATTTCGATCCATCCAGGTCTCTTGCCCAATCCCTGCGCCGCCATTGCCTTCCGCCAGGCAATTCTCAAGCGTCACCTGACGGCTCTCGGCGATCATGACTCCGTCGAGCTGGTTACGTGCAATTTCGCAATCGCGAATGGTAACATCGCGTCCGAAGATCACTGCAACCCCATGTCCCCACATAGAGTCATCAAACCGCGACCCGCTGATCGTCACCTTGGCAACATGATTCATCTTCAGGTTGTGATTCTTTCCCGGACCGGGCGGCACCATGCCACCGCTCCCCGAAATGTCGCAATTGACGATGTCTGCCTTCTCCACTCCGAAGAACTCGACCGCGCTGTAGGTGCAGTTACGCACCGTAATCTGCTCGAAGCGGACGTTACGCATCAGCGTTTTCCCGTCGCCCTGAAATACGATCCCTGCGCGAATCGGCCCATGTGCCAGCCGCCTCCGCCCCACGTCGCTGTTTGGGTCACGCGAGGCTTCTGGCTCCAGAGCGCCTTCGATCACCAGATCCCGCAGCACCACATCGTGCATGTCCGGGTCGGCATTCACAATTGCCGCTTCATGTCCCGCCTTCGGGTCGAGGAACAACTCGCAATTCAAGCCGGTCCCTGCGATCGTCACGCCGCTCGGGAGCTTGAGCGTGGCAGGCAGCGTGTGCAATCCTGCGCCCAGAGTCAGCGCGCCGCCGCCATTTCTTTTCAGTTTGTCCAGCGCGTCCTGGATAGATTCGCCCGGCGCCACGGAGATCGCGTTTGCCGGCGGCGCGCTGGTTGGCTGTGCCTGCGCGCCCGCCGCCATCGCAATCGGTGAAGGCGTCGGCGCGGGTTTTAACTTCGCCGGAGCTTTGCCCACATCGCCGCGAAACATCGTCGCAATAGTGTGCGAACGCGCGACCTTCTGTGCCGCCTTCTCGGTGTATGGCATCGCCATGTGCTTGTCATAGCGATAATGCTGCAACACCGCGTAATACAGATCGCCCAAGTGTCCCCGTGACCCGGCGCCGATCCTGCCATAAACAGGCACATCCTCGCCAAGGTTGTAGCGCGCAGTATATTCAATTCCCAGGGCCAGCCGATTGTCGGCCTCGCCGAACAGGTCGACGCCCTGGTTCCATGCCACCACGCAGGTATTCACCATATACGCAAGCCCGAGTTGCGTATGTCCCTGGTCCCTGCATGTTTCCTCGCATTGTCCGCTCGGGTACACGTAACGGGTGATGCCGCTATTTACCAGCCCCAGGCGAAAATGCTGGTACACCGATTCCATCAATCTCCGATCGTCGCAGAACACGCCGATCGCTAACACCGAGCACATAATCGCCGCATCCCAGTTGCCGTTCGCTTCCGGGTAGAACATGCGCAGTAGCGGCACGTACACCGTCAACAGCATCCGCTTGAACTGCTCCTGCGACTGCGCGCTCCACGCCGGATAGGTCGCGCGCAAAATTTCCGCTGCGTTGCAGAATTGGCCACCAGTCCATCCGGCCAGCAACATCGCGTCGTTCTCCGCGAAATCGGCCAGTGTGCCCGACCAGGCATCGAAGATTTCGACCGCTTTTTTCGCGTGTGCTTCGTTCCCGGTCATGTACCACTGCATTACGTGGTTTTCCGCCGCGTTTGCGCTGTCCTGGATTTCGCGCCCGCCCTGGTCACCGGCGTCGTAGGCTCCGCGAATCACGTGCGCAAACGGTTTCGGAGTGAAGTCGAGCGACGCGAGGGGACTGTCCAGCCATATCTGCCAGGATGATTTCCACGGTTCCTCGCCCGCATTGATTTTCGCCTTTGAGAACTCGAGGTCAGCCCTGGTCTGCAGAACTCCGGGATGCACAATCGCCCCGCGCGCGCCGTGCGCATCCGCCGGCGGATTCGATCCTTGACGATGAACGCCATCTGCGCCTGACGCCCCTGTTTGTCCGAATCCCGGTAGCGCCGCAGCGGCCAGTCCCGCACCCGATTGCAAAAGAAATGTGCGCCTCTTCATCGTCATGTTCTTCCTATCATTTCGTGATCCGGTATGTTCGTGAGTCACCAGAGTTAATTAGTTACAAAATGTGCGGATGAGGTGTTTCTTTCTTCGCGCCAGACAAATCCGCTCTTCGCAGGCAATCGAACCTTAAGATCATTGATCTCCTGCCCTGGAGGCAAGGTCAAGGTAAACTCCGCGCCATAGTTCGATTGTCGGTAGATAATATGGGCCCTGACAACACCGCCGCTTGTTCGGATTGGCCAATTACGCGCTTCCACGCCCGTCCAACCCGGCGGAATCCGCGGAAGAATATCGACTTCCTGCAGTGTATGATCGTCAACGCCCAACATCAGACGCGAGATCTTCAGCGGCTCAGAAACGTTGACAAGATTCAACGCGCCGCACCCTTCCGCGAGCGGAATCTTACCCACGGCATCCGGCGAATAAGTGCGTTCGTAGAAGTAGTACGGAGAAACACGATGCAACTTGTACTCCGGCACCGGCTTATAAGTAGCATTCACAAGCCACGAGAGCGCCTTCTCGGCCATCGGCAGGTTGTCAAGCAGGAGCATTGTCTGTATCGCATACCCCTGGCCGTAGGAAGGACTGGATAAGTAGCCTCCAGCAAGCAGGTCGAATTGAGTCCAGATTCCATATCGGTCGAACTCGGCTCGGCGCAATGGCGTGTTGTAGAGTTGCTGAAATGTCTTTGCGCTATGCTGAAACTCCGGCGTCCACGACGATTGGAGCGGTTGCAGCCCTAGAACGTCCGCATACATTGCGGCAACGCCGTTGATCGACCCGATGCCTTTGTTCCCTGAAGAGTTCAAAACTCGGGGATCGGGCTTCATGGTTTTTATGTCGATGCACCAGATCCATGAACCGTCGCCGGCAACGAGATATTGATTCATGGCCTTGCCCAGACGCTCCGCCAGCGCGCGGTATTCCGTATCGCGCGAGCCTTCTCCAGCTTCACCAGCCATTCGGGCCGCTGCCAGAAGAGCAAGCCGCACAAGATCGTTTTGCACCACGTTATAACAAAGTCCCGGGTTATCGAGGCCGCAGCCGAACTCGCCGCTTCCTGCAACCAGTGGCTCAGTCTGCAGCACAAATTTCATGCCGTTGAGCGGCGATGCATTCTGAAAGAGAAACCTCTGGATATCGCTTCTCACTGGATCTGAGGCAGGCAGGCGCTCCCACAGCAGTACCATGCCAATAACAATGGAAGACGTCCCGTCCAATTCCTCGCCTGCCCCCGGCTGCGAACCTTTAAAGTATTCCGGAAATGAATAGAATCCGTTTTGGTCCTTTTCAACCAGGTGCATGAGACATTCGGCGAGGAGAGCTGCGTGCTGGTAATAGCCGCGCATGACAAGCTCACGCATAAACGTGCCGCCGTCCCGCGACCACATAGTTCCAGCCCACGGAAATCCCGGAAGAGAGGCACTCACGAAGCCCGCTGGGTGACCGTCTCGGGCTTGCGCATAAAAGCTCTCCCTCAGCACACCCTGGAAGGACGCATCCAGCTCCTTTGTGAATAAATCCGCTGTTGGCGAGCCGAAGAATCGAAGGGAAACAGGCTGATCTTCCGCAAGCCGTACGCCGGAAGAGGGTGCAGCGGCGGCCCCGGACAACGGGGTCAACACCATCCATGCCAGCATAACCACAGCCGTGCCAATTGACGCGGACGTTCTAATCAAAGTCACTCCTCAATCCGCCCTGCAGCTTGGCCAACATCATGCGCCTGCGAATCACACGCAAAAGACGGAAATCATCACATAGTCCCTGAGAGTGCTCGCGCTGCATTATGTCCTTCGTCCGCCGGAATGGAATCTGTATCCCGCAGTTCTCTTTATCAGTTAACTCTCTCTGCGACAAACTTACGCAGGAAAGAATATCCATGAGACGTTTTGTATGTGCATCCCAGCCTGTTTTGCCGAGGTATGCGGCCCCGGAACAACATGTTTCGGGGCCAGTTGGTCAGTCAAGGCACACCGGTTAGAACAACAGCCGCAGCGTGAACTGCATCTGCCTACCAGGATTGGCGGATGTGGCGCCGGATGCCTCGCCGGGCCAGTAAGCCTCAGTGCCGTCGGTGGTATTGGGATTGTTAAATCCCTGGTGGTTGAGGAAGTTGAACGCGTCCGCATTAAAGCGAAGGTTGTACCTTTCGGAAATCGGGAATACCTTGAAGAGCGAGAGATCACTCTCCCAGTTCTTGGGCCCCGCGATAAAGGTATGCGCGTAGCGATTGGTGCCGGTTGAGGAACCATATGCTGTTGTGACAGTACTGCCGTTCGCCAGGTTTACGGTTACGTTGTTCGTGTTGTACTCCGCTGTTCCTGGAACGGTATCAATCGGTTCTTCGTAGGGCGTGTAGTTGGTAGGGAGACCATAGACGCATTCCAAAGCGCCACCGGC
>DATJUD010000052.1:0-4184 GCA_035502695.1 Acidobacteriaceae bacterium | reverse complement strand
CATGCACTTTGAACACATACTCTCCGCCGGGAATCTTCACCATTCCTGGAGGCGTGACGGTTGACGGAGCCGTCAAGGCAATGGGAACGATGGTCTGCGGCAGCGGCTTCCATGTGTCGGAATAGGAAGATAGCGGATGCTCCGTCATCGCCTTCATCTTTGCCAGGAAGGCCTCGAGCTTCGCATCGGGAGCACCGTTGATAGCCATCACAGCTTCATATCCGTGCTCCTCGACCGGAAATGTCAGCGCATCCTCACTTCCGTAATGCTCCGGCTGCAGTTCTACGCCGTGATACAAGTCGAAATACCGTTCGCCCCTTTCTGCCGGAACCTTCATTTCCTGTCCTTGGACGTCATATTCGTTGCGATTGACGATCGTCCAGACGGTTCGGTCTCCCAGTGGCCAGCGGCTTGCGAAAACGCCGTAGAATTGCATCGTATAGAATGGCTGCCAACCTTCGCTTTCAAAGAAAGGCGCCACTTCGCGCTCGATCGCGGCCACTCGCCGCGTGGCTTCCGCGTCCCGCGGAGTGATCCCGTTCCATATGCCCCACACATTTTCCCAGCTTTCCCAGCCCTCGCCGTTGAAGAAAGCGTATTGAAGGTCATCGGACTTGTTGCGGTTCCAGCGGTCGGAGATATTCACCTGATGCTGGGGATTCAGCCACCGGTAGCGATCCACCGTTGGCACAAAGTCGAACTTGTAGTACGCCCATCCCAGCACATCCCAGCGCACTGCTTCATCGCTCGATCCGCCCTCAGGTTCAAACGCGAGCGGATGTCCATCTTGGACGGCCGCAAGCATAAATGATAGCGGAACGCCTTGCTGGGTGTCGCCGTTCACACCGTCGGCATCGATTTCCTTCATCTCATTCGCAATGGCATCGATCCAGGGCACGCCGGGATCCTGCGTGCCCTGATCCCACATCATCATCGGGAACAGAACCTTGACACCACGGCGGTGAAAATCTTCCACCATCTGGCGAACGCCGGCGTATCCGCCCGGCATCGACCTCACCATCTGCAGTTGGTTTCGCGCATCGACTCCCATGTTCGGATAGGTGGCCCAGATGAGCACGGCATCGATGCCGCCATATCTCTTCTCCACATCGTCCAGATACTTATCGACGGTGTATTTGCGAGTCTCAGGATCGTAGAAGTAGCGGTCCTGCACCATCATCTGCGGTTGCATGAACTCATTGTGAATCCACTGCAGTTGGGGCAAGGCATAAAAGTCCGGAATCCCGGGAAGCTTTTCCGGGGTGAGTCCCTGGCGGATACGTCGCTCGAAGCGCCAATGTTGGATGGCCTCGAGCCAGTCTTCATAATCCTCCGCAGTGCAGAGTGCACTCTGCCCGGCAATCCATATCGCGTGTTGGACAAGGCACGGAGGAGGCGATATCTGCTCGCCCTGCGGAGAAACGTAAACCTGCGCCGACACCGAAGCAGCGAGAGCCGCGCCGAGCATTGTCGCGAGGAATCCCGTCCAAAGCTTTCCAGCCATGTTTTCTATCCTCCAAGTGAGTGATGGCGATGCGATCTTGACGTCAGTTGTCCAGGTACAATCCACCAAGCGTCCCCGGCTTTTGGGACCTGACCAGGGACGTCTTTGCGGCATCAGGGAACCCTTGCAGGGTGTTCGGCGATGAATTGCTCCACTTCATTAAGGGTTGGCATGGAAGGCTGCGCGCCGGGCCGCGTAACCGAAATGGCCGCCACCGCAGTGGCAAACCGCGCGCTCTCGAGAACGTTCATTCTGTTCATGAGTCCCACGGCAAAGCCGCCATTGAATGCGTCTCCTGCTGCGGTCGTATCGACAGCCTGTACATCGAATGCAGGCAGAGACTCGATTTTGCCGTCTCCGTCCCCCACTATCACGCCCTCGTGCCCCAGCTTCAGTAAAACCCCATGGAGCCCCTTTTGGCGTAACTGCCGCACCGCGCTTCGCGGCTCGAACTCCGCCGTTCCGACTCCTTCGTTGGCATAGAAGGCCGCTTCAGTTAGATTGGGAGTCAGCCACGAAACACGTTTGAAAAGACTGTCAGGCAGATTCGCGGCGGGAGCGGGATCGAGGATGAGCGGAATCCCTTCGCGCGAACAGATCTCAGCCAGGTATTGAACGGTTTCGAGGGGAATCTCAAGCTGCGTCAGCACCACCCCCGCAGTCCGAATCTCCGCGTGGCGTTGCGCCAGATGCGACGGACTCAGCGTCCCGTTTGCGCCTGGCGTAACAATAATGCTGTTCTCTCCTGTTGACGAAACGCAAATTACCGCAATTCCCGACGGCCCATCGTTTGTGCCCACTAAATCGGTATCGACGCCCGCACTATTCAGATGGATGCGTGCTTCGCGACCGAAGGAATCGCTGCCGACGCGGCCAATCATGCGCACCGGGTATCCGAGCCGGGCCACAGCGACCGCCTGATTGGCGCCCTTGCCACCGGGATAGATCTTAAAGTCGCTGCCTGGAACGGTTTCTCCGGCTAGCGGTATTCTTGCGGTCACTGAAACCAGATCGGTATTAATGCTGCCCACAACTACGATAGGCTTTATGTTCAACAAGTGCGTATCCTCATATGAATTCGGCGCAGCTTAGAAAAGCGGCGCAATCGCAATCGATCCTAGTCCACACAAAAACAAAATGAACATCCAGATCAACAGCACTTTGGCCCTCGGCGTGGCTGACGCAAACTCATGCCAAATAAATACCCCCCATGCCGCCGAAATCATGGTCGCCCCCTGGCCGATGGAATACGAAACGGCAGGGCCCACGATGTGAGCTTTGGAAGCCAGAAAATTCGACAATGCGCCTGAGCACCAGATCGCTCCGCCAAGGATTCCTGCCCAATGCCAGCGCGACGGCGCCATCCGATAATCTCGCATCTCCACGGGCCGGCCGGCGTCGAGCGGAAAGCGCATGAACAAGTAGTTCACGGGAACCGCGCAAACAGCCACCCCAACGGCAAAGAATAGTGTTGCTGCGTACGGGCCAGTTGAGTGTTCGCCATTCATCGCCCCTGCTACCAGCGGGTAAAAAGAACCCATCAAGAGTCCCGAAAGCAGACTGAGGATCAGCCCACGCCGGGTCGACTTGGATCGAACACTCTCTCGCTGTCGGTAGGCCATCGCATCGAGCACAATCGCGCCAACCACCAGCGCGATGCCGCCGAAAAGAAGCATTGGATTACCTTTGGGCGCAAGAAGGTAGTTGCCGATCGCGCCAACCACCAGCGCGAGCCCGATTCCAACCGGAAAGGCGACGGCTAAACCGGCAATGTCGATGGCCGCCACCAGCAGCAGGTTGGCAACGTTGAACACTGCGCCCCCGGCCAAAGCCAATAGAAACGCATGTGGTGAAGTCCTTGCTACATCCTGTGCGAACGGCGTTCCGGTCGACCCGAAACTTCCCAATGTCAGGCCCCAAACTGCCGCTGCGACAATCAAACCGGTGACATAGTCCCAATAGAAGAGTTGAAAACGGTACCCTGGACACAATTTAACGGTATTTGCCCAAGACCCCCAGCACAGCATGCTCACCAGCATGAACGACAGCGCAACCCAGTAAATCTCCGGCTGATACACGGCGCTCCCTCGTATTCAAGGATTGCGACACCAAAGTCCTACGAACATTGGTTGGCTGATTCCAGAAAATAGCCATCCGCAGTCTAGACGATGAAGCGCAATGCAATCTGAATTTACCATCGGTCATTCAAAATTGACCGCTGCTTTGAAGCGGCGACCTCTGATCTCTTGAGGTGGTAGCCAGCCAGAGAAATAAAGCTGCCTGACTACCCTCAAGTCTGGTCATTCCGAAACTAGAAGTCCAACCGCAACGCTAGCTGAACCTCCCTGGCGGGTCCAGCAGCAGTGATGAGCCCGAAGACGGACGAGGAGCTTGAGGCATTTGGGCCGTCAAAAGGCGCCCTGTTGAAAAGATTGAAAAAGTCAGCGCGAAATTGAACTTTGGAGCTTTCTCGGGGCAACGGAAAGTTCTTCACAAGGCTCATGTCGGTATCGAAATACGAGGGGCCGATAAAGCTATTGCGTCCGCTGTTGCCGAAGGTTCCGTAGGTGTAAGGCGGATTGAGAGGCGAAGCGAAGGCGGCTGTGTTGAAGTAGCCTGTTCTTGCCCAGGAATCGCGGCTCCCGCATCCTGCACAAGGGTTCATACCCGTCAGATTCTC
>DATJUD010000051.1:0-38812 GCA_035502695.1 Acidobacteriaceae bacterium | reverse complement strand
GATCAGGGTTCCAAACCCGTCGGAGGTCCGTAATTTTTCCCTCAGACGTCTGCTTTCCGTGTCGAAGTGGCGCCGTTCCGAGGCCCGCTCCAGCACATCCGACAATTCGTCCATGGTGAAGGGCTTGGTCAGGTACTCGCTCGCCCCGGTGCGCATCGCCTCGACCGCAGAGGACACGGTTGCATAGGCCGTCATCACCACCACTACTGTTTCCGGGTAGATGGTGCGAATTTCTTCCACCAGAGGCAGGCCGCCGCCGCCCGGCAGCTTCAAATCCAAGAGCACGATGTCGGCCATGTGCGCCTTGAGGGCGGTGCGGGCGCCGTTGGCATCATCCACACTCGACACAACGAAACCATGGTTGCGCGCAATGTCGGAGACAGCGGTCCGAATGGCAGCATCGTCATCGACCACCAGCACGTGCATCATGCTGGCTCGCTCCATGGGGGGGATTTGAGACGTGGGAGTAAACATTCGCGTTGTAGTTAGCATGGTACGCGGGTTCCTTTCCGATGTGCGCCAAAATTGTTGGTTTGCCGAGTACGGCCGGGTGTCTGCGTCGCCCTCTTCGAGGCGAGTGCGATGTTTCCCGGTTGCGAAGCTGCGGACCTGGGCGTTGCTCGGGTGATTTGCACGGGTAGCTCAATCGTGAAACAGGTGCCGTGCCCGATGCGGGAACGAACCTGCACCGAGCCCCCGGCGGCAAGGGTCAAGCTCCGTACGATTGCCAGCCCATAACCGCGTCCGGATTTCGCATGGCATGCGGTCGATTTGGTAGAGAATCCCGACTCAAAGATATGGGGCAAAATGTCCGCAGGGATGCCGTTGCCTGTGTCCGACACGCGCAATACCAACGGACGCCGTTCGCAGGGGGCACCGTGCTCGAGTTCAATCGTCAACTGTCCGCCCTGGGGCATCGCATCGATTCCATTGCGCACCAGGTTCAGCAGGATACGATCGAATTCAAGTTCCTGCAGCGCATTCGTCTGCGCGTTGACCGCGGTTTTGGTTTCTACGCGGATCGTGTTCCCCGCCATCTGCCGGAACAGCGGTTCTTGGGTTTGAATGACGGCTGCCAGATCCAGCGTATTCGGCCCGGCGGCCGCCGTTTCCACGGTGGAGGACTCCCGCATCGAGGCAATTTGCGCTGAATCGAGCAGCGACGTCACCAGCCCTTGTCCGCGCTCCACAGCATTCGAAAGTTCTTCAATCCAGGTGCGTCCATGGCCCGCCACCGTACCGGAGCTGCGCAGCAGATCGCAGTAGACCTGCAGCACCGTGAGCCAGTTGCGTGCATCGTGAGCCAGATGGTTTACGGCTGTCGCTCGTTGTTCCTCTGGCGTGCTCGCCGAAAGCGTGGCAGGATCAGAACGGTTCGGTTCCTGCTGCTGGAATGCTGCGGTCATAACGACATCTCCAATCTTGGAACCTCAGCAGAACTCTGTGGTTTCTTGCCACTCAGCTGCCACTACACTGGGCTGGCCGCCGAATCCACTCGTTCATCAATCTGGGAGCGTCAGGGTTCTCGAAGGTGCTGATTCCCAGTTCCGGGTGGCAGTACGTTCGACTTTCATTCGCTCCCACCTTACTCCTTATCACGTGGCATGCCAAACCGGTCCACCACCTCTAACCTTACGAATTCAGGGTACTTAACTGGAACCCACGTTCCCCACATCCATTACCAAAGACACTCTCTAGTGCCAAATTGACATCCTCTTATCCCTAGCCTTCTCACGTAAGTCAAACCAAGCCAACTACTTCCCAAAGATTCCCGAATCGAACCGCGTTAAAGCTCGTTTCCCACTCCGGGACACCTTCCTCATAAACCTTCACGCCGTCCCATTTTGGTGTCCAGACGCGCGATCTTTGCCGCAATCGTTACAATGGAATCCACATGTCCGCTCCAATTCACCCCTACTTTCGACCGGAAGGCCGCGCTACAGATGCGCTCCGTCCTCTTCGCCTGACGCTCGATTTTTTGCCCACTGCCGAAGGATCAGTGCTCATCGAACTGGGGCATACCCGCGTCCTCTGCAACGCCACCGTCGAAAATGGCGTGCCCGGATGGCTGCGCAATCGAGGACAGGGCTGGGTCACGGCGGAGTATGGAATGCTCCCCCGTGCCACCCTCACGCGGACCCCGCGCGAAAGCGAACGCGGCAAAGTGGGCGGTCGCACCCACGAGATTCAACGCCTGATTGGTCGCAGCCTGCGCGCTGCCGTGGACCTGAAAGCCCTGGGCGAACGCACCATCATCCTGGATTGCGATGTGTTGCAGGCCGACGGAGGCACCCGCACCGCCGCCATCACTGGCGCAGCGATCGCGCTCCAACTCGCGATTGATCGGCTGGTCGCGGCAAAAACACTGGTGGCTTCGCCCATTCGCCATCTGATCGCGGCTATCAGCGTCGGCGTGGTCGACGGTACGCCGCTGCTCGACCTGGCCTATGAAGAAGACGCTCGCGCCGATGTCGACATGAACGTCGTCATGACCAGTGCTGGCGAGTTTGTCGAGGTGCAGGCGACCGCGGAGCACAATACTTTCTCACGCGACCAGCATTTCGCCCTGCTCGACCTGGCGGCGCGCGGCACCGGCGAACTCATCCGGGCACAACAGGCTGTACTGGCGCACCGGTCGTAACTATGACGTCCATCACCGCTCCCCCTTCTTCCGCCAGCGTAAAATGAAGACGATGAAGGGATGAACCTCAGAAGTGTGAACTGGCCTTTCAGGGCCGCAACCATCACTGACCCTACAAGACAAAAAAACCAAGGAGTAAGACAATGAAGCTGACCCCCGGCAAACTGGCCGGCATGAAAGCCCTCTCGGATGAACGTGGCGTCATTGCCGCCGCCGCGATGGATCAACGCGGTTCTCTGCAAAAGTCTCTGGCCAAGGAAAAAGGCTCTCCCGTCGACGCCCATGCGCTGACGGAATTCAAGACGCTGGTAACAGAAATCCTTACCAAGTACGCTTCGGCGATTCTGCTCGATCCGGAATATGGACTGCCCGCCGCCCAGCATCGCAACGGCAAGGGTCTGCTGCTCGCCTATGAGAAGACCGGCTATGATGCCGCCACTCCGGGCCGCCTGCCCGATCTGCTGGATCACTGGTCGGTACGCAGAATTCAGCACGAGGGCGCGAATGCAGTGAAGCTGCTGCTCTACTACACCCCGTTTGAGAAGAAGGAAATCAATGACGTGAAGTATGCGTTCATCGAGCGCGTTGGCGACGAGTGCCGTGCCCACGACATCGCCTTCTTTTTGGAAATTGTCGGCTACGATGCCGAAGGCGGCGACGAAAAATCCGTCGGCTACGCCAAGAAGAAGCCGGAAATCGTGACCCAGGCCACCAAGGACTTCAGCGACGACAAATTCGGCGTCGACGTCCTCAAGATGGAAGTTCCCATCCAGATGGAATTTGTTTCCGGGACCAAAGCCTTCAAAGGCACCGCTGCCTATAGCAAGGAGGAAGCGCTGCAGCTGTTCCGCAAGGCGGCGGAAGCTTCCACCAAGCCGTTTATTTATCTCTCCGCCGGCGTCTCCAATCCGGTGTTCATCGAGACGCTGCAACTGGCGGGTGAATCCGGCGCCAAGTTCAACGGCGTCCTATGCGGCCGCGCCACCTGGAAGGACGGCATCCCCATCTATGCCAAGCAAGGGGCCAAGGCCTTTGAAAATTGGCTCAAGGATGAGGGAGTCCGCAACATTGAAAATGTCAACACCGCGCTCAAGGCCGCCACTCCGTGGCATGAACGCTTCGGCATGTAAGCTCGCACCATCGCCTGAAAGGTAGCACCCGCGGGACCGCATGACCTGTGCGGTCCTGCTGTTTTTGGCTCGGCCTTACGTTTCATCGCAGCGAAAATGACTTCACGCCATACAACTCGCGGCACCCCGCGCAAATCACGTCTTGACTTCGCGCCGGCTTGTTCCTACAGTCGCAGTATGGAAGCGAACCGTTCTGGCAACGACGGAACAGGCAGTCATTCCGAAGGTGATGCAACCGAAGCGCCACCCATGGGACCTCGCAAAGACCTGGTCCTGACCGCTATTGTCGAAAACTACATTGCCACCGGCGATCCTGTCGCGTCGCAAGCTATCGCCCGCCAGCAGAATCGCGAAGGCATGAGCGCGGCAACCGTCCGCAATGTGATGGCGGACCTGTCGGAAGCCGGTTACCTGGAACAGCCGCACACCTCGGCAGGAAGAATTCCGACCGCGCAGGCCTTCCGTTATTACGTGGAACAGTTGCTGCGCCGCAAATCGTTTCCACGCCAGGCGCTGCCGCAACCCACGCAGGAACAGATTGAAGAGAGCTTCAGCGGGGTCGCGAACGCAACCGAGTTCTTCGCGCGCACCTCGCATATTCTGGCGCTGCTCTCCGGCGGCGTGGGAGTCGGCCTGGGCGTACCCATCGCTTCCGCAGACTGGGAACTGCTCGAACACGTGCACTTCGCGCGACTTGGGAATTCTCGCGTGCTCACCGTACTGGTCACGACAGCGGGCGTGGTGCGCGATCGCCTGCTGATGCTCGAACACGATCTATCTCCTGCCGAGCTTGAAACTGCCGCCAATTATCTGAATCAGAATTTTCATGGCTGGGGACTGGAAAGCATCCGCAAGGAACTGACCCGCCGCATAGATCGCGAACGCCGCGAGTACGATCAGGTCCTCTGCTCCCTGGAACTGTGGGCCAAGGGCGCCATGAGCCCAACGGGTGACCGCAACGCCCAGGAAAAATCCATCTTCGTCGACGGCGTCGCCAACCTGATGGCCACGGAAGCCGACCAAAGACAGCTGCGGGAGATATTTCTCGCCCTCGAAGAGAAACAGCGCATCATCGATCTGCTGAACGCCTACGTCGATCGCAACCAGCCTTCCGTGCGCGTGGTCGTTGGCCTGGAAGATAGCATTCCGGAGATGCGCGACCTGGTGCTGATCGCCGCCCCCGCCCGACGCGGTGCGGAACATCTGGGAACGGTCGCCGTCATCGGCCCCACACGCATGCAATATGCCAGCGCCATTGATACCGTCACCTATGTCGCCGATCTTTTTGGGAGATGGGCAACGCAGCCGTAACCTTCTGCAGCGTAAGCCCCTGCTTCACCACCAATCGGCAGGTTCGACGGCACGTCCACCGCATCCGATCCTGCCCCTTCCCCAACTGGTTACAATAGAAGTAAGGAGTAGGGGAATCGCCACCCGCGATGATGATGCGTTTCGAGCACCTCGCGCATCTGTTACTTGGTGAGCCAATTATTGTAGAGAGCGAAGATCGCGGGAGTTTACCAAACGATTCGCCCCACACTGCATTCCATCAACAGACGCGAAAAACTATGCGACACGACGAAACTTTGAAGTCGGCCAAAACGGCCAATCATATGAAGAACGACAAAGATAAGCCCGCGCAAACTCCAGCGATTGAGACCGCGGAACCCGAAGCCGCGCCCATAACCACCATCGAGGCGGCGGCGGTCCCGGCCGAAGTCGAACGCCTGCAGACAGAACGCGACCAGCTTTTCGACCGCCTGGCCCGCCTGCAGGCGGAGTTCGACAATTACCGCAAGCGCGAAACTCGAGAGCGCGCCGAATATCGCGATTACGCCCTGATCAATGCGGTGGAACAATTTCTTCCCGTACTCGATAATTTCCAACTCGCGCTCAAGACTCAAAGTACGGCCGAGCAACTTCGCTCCGGCGTCGAACTGATTGTCCGCCAGATGGGAGAAGTTCTGCGCTCTCTCGGTGTGCAGCCGATTCCCACGGTCGAAACGCAATTCGATCCCCGCGTTCATGAAGCCATCGAGATGGTCGAGCGCGAAGATCTGCCGGACCATCAAGTGATGGACGAAGTCCGCCGCGGCTATACCCTGCGCGAACGCTTGCTGCGTCCAGCTCTAGTACGAGTCGCCACCAATCCCAAACAGAAAACAGCATGAGTCCAACTGCCCGCGTGATCAAAGCCGATTATTACGAAGTTCTTGGTGTAGAGCGTACCGCCTCCGATCAGGAGCTGAAAAGCGCCTACCGCAAACTCGCCATGCAGCACCATCCGGATCGCAATCCGGGCGATCCCGCTGCCGAAGAGAAATTCAAACAAGCCAGCGAGGCGTACCAAATCCTGTCCGATCCGGACAAGCGCGCCGCCTACGATCGCTTCGGCCATGCTGGAGTCAGCAATGGCGCTGGAGATGCGAGCGGTTTCGCCGGCATGCCCGATCTTGGCGACATCTTCGGCGATCTGTTCGGAGAGATGTTCAACATGGGCGGCGGCCGTCGCTCGTCTCGCGCTCAGCGCGGCCGCGATCTGCAGTATGAGCTGACTCTCACGTTTGAAGAGGCGGTCTTCGGCAAACAAAGCGAAATTGAAATTCGCCGAATGGAGAACTGCACCATCTGCCAGGGAGCCGGCGCCGAACCAGGCCACGGTCCCACCGTTTGCCAGCAGTGTGCCGGTCGTGGACAGGTTCGTTTTCAGCAAGGATTTTTCTCCGTCGCCCGTACCTGCCCGGTTTGCGGCGGTACCGGCAGCCTCGTGACGCATCCCTGTCAAAAATGCAAGGGCGAGGGCCGTCAGGCAGCCACCCATACGATCAATGTCACCGTCCCCGCCGGCATTGAAGATCGCATGCGCATTCGCTACCAGGGCGAGGGCGATGCCGGCCGCTACGGCGGTCCCTCCGGAGATCTATATGTGGTGATTTCGGTCGAGCCGCATCCCTTCCTTGAACGCGAAGGCAACGATCTACATTACGTGTTGCCCATCTCATTCCCACAGGCGACGCTGGGCACGGAAATCATGATCCCCACGCTGGAAGGCGAGACCAAGCTGAAAGTTCCCGAGGGCACCCAGAGCGGCACAGAGTTCCGTCTACGCAACAAAGGGGTTCCCTACCTGAACGATCACGGTCGCGGAGATTTAATTGTGCAGGTAGTCGCGCAGGTGCCGCGCAAGCTGACCAAACCGCAAAAGGAATTGATGCGCCAACTCGCCGAAACACTCACGGTCGAGAACACCCCCTCATCGCGCAGCTTCCTCGGCAAGATGAAAGACATTTTCAGCTAAAGAAAAATCGATTGCCAAAACGATTTTGGTGGCCCAACCTTCACGCACGCCTTTGGCGTCGAGGTTGGAACTCAAGAAAATTCAGCACGAAGATTCCTGCGGGTCTAAACAATTTCAATTGCGTGCGGCAACGCTGCTATCCGTTCCACCACGCGCTGATCAAACTTGCCACCGCGATCGCCGCCGTTTCAGTTCGCAAAATATTTTTTCCCAGGCTCACCGATTGCCACCCGCATTCCGCGAAGCTCGAAAGTTCCGACAAAGTCCATCCACCTTCCGGTCCGATCGCGGCATAAATTTTCGCCGATGGGGTAACATTTCGATCTGTTGTCATCAAAGATTCCCACAGCGATCGAGACCGCTCCTCTTCCGAAAAAAGGTAGCGCAGCGAGTTGTTGCTTTCCGCGATGCACTCTGTCACCGACATCGGTTCGGAAATTTCCGGGACCTGACTCCGGCGAGATTGTTGCGCTGACTCGCGCGATATTTTTCTCCAGCGCTCGCACCGTTTTGTCGCTGCCTGCACCAGGTGTTTTTCGCTGCGCTGCGCCCTCAACGGAATGATTCGCGCCACACCCAGCTCCGTCAGCTTCTCAATCGCCCATTCCATCCGCTCAAAACGAACGATGCTCAACCCCACGATCAACGGAAGAGATTTTGCCGTCTCCATCTCCTCGTGCAGCGACAACTCGACGGATTCAGCAGACACTTTTTCGACGATCCCTCGCCGAACCGCATGTCCAGCGACGATATCGAATTCCTGGCCAACCTGCGCGCGTAAGACACGCGCCAAGTGTGCCGCCTGCTCTTCCAGCAGCGTGGCAGAATTCTCGGTCCATCGATCTGCAATCCAGCGTCGGCGAGTCATAGCTTCTTCGCTGAGCCTACCGGACTGGAGCAAAAAACAACAGCGCGTCTCCGGGCAATTTTAGCGTTCTCACAAAACAGAAGAGGGAGCGCTAAGCGCTCCCTCTTCTGTTTTGCCTTTTGGGTGATTCGGTTATTTACTTCTTTTTGGTGGTCTTCTTGGCTGCCTTCTTCGTTGCTTTCTTTGCTGCTTTCTTGGTTGCCATATGAACTATTCTCCCTTTCGATGTGACATCGAGAACTGCAGTCTCATACCGCAGTTACACGAAGGTATAGTTTTGCGCAAAATTAATGTCAAGAAAAAAATTACATTGGTGTCGCTTTTTTTATCGGCATCAGATCGTCATTTTTTCTAAAAGGGAATTCTTCCCTGTGATGCAGAACGCGCGAAGCCCAAAAACCCTACGACCCATCATTCGCGCGTCGACGCATGTCACTAACGAAAACCGAAAAATCATCTGACCGAAATTGTCGATTGCGGTCCGCGATTATGTTCACTCGAATGCAGCACGCCTTGCAGTACACCTCATCGGCGCATCGCAATCCACGCTTCACACTGGCGATTTCACACTTTCCATTTTGCAGCCATTGCGTCGCAAATTCATCCAATGCAATGCGGTCATTATTGAAGCCAGCCGGGACCGCTGCGCCGTATACTTTTTTGTTTGCATCAAATCGCATCTATGAATGTTGAAGGGGATGGTATGGAAGACATTGTCATCATTGCCGGAGTTCGCACACCTGTCGGAAAATTTCTTGGCTCGCTCAGCGATTTTTCGGCGACGCAGTTGGGCGCGATCGTGGTTCGTGAGGTGGTGAAGCGCGCCGGCATTGATCCCGCATTGGTTGATGAGTGCATTATGGGCAACGTTGTCTCGGCAGGCCTGGGACAGAACCCTGCGCGACAGGCGGCCATCTTCGGCGGGCTCTCGCCGGAGGTCAGCGCCTTCACCGTCAACAAAGTTTGTGGATCAGGATTGAAAGCCGTTGCGCTCGCGGCTCAGGCCATCCAGACCGGCAATGCGGAGATCGTCGTCGCCGGCGGCATGGAGTCGATGAGCAATGCTCCCTATCTGCTGCCCGACGCGCGCAAAGGTTTTCGCATGGGCGACAACAAGGTGGTCGACAGCATGGTGCGAGATGGCCTGTGGGATATCTACAACGACTACCACATGGGCATGACGGGCGAGAACGTCGCCGAGAAATATTCCATCACTCGCGAGGAACAGGATGCGTATGCGCTGGAGTCGCATCGCAAGAGCGCCGCAGCATGGAAGGATGGCCGCTTTGCCTCGCAGATTGTTCCAGTCGAAATTCCCGCAAAGAAAAAAGATGGCGAGTCCGCGCTTTTTAGTCACGATGAATCGGTGCGTGAAGACACCACCTTGGAAGCCCTGCGAAAGTTGAAGCCTGCATTCAAGAAAGACGGAACAGTCACTGCGGGGAACGCACCCGGCGTGAACGATGGCGCTGGCGCTGTACTGGTCATGTCCGCGAAGAAAGCTGCCTCACTCGGGCTCAAGCCCATGGTGCACATTCGCGCCCAGGCCAGCAGCGGTATCGAGCCCAAATGGGTCATGATGGCTCCGGTCACGGGCATTCGCAAGGTTCTAGAAAGAGCGGGCTGGAAGCGGGATGAGGTCGACCTGTTCGAATTGAACGAGGCCTTCGCGGTGCAGGCACTCGGCGTATCGCGCGAGCTGGGCCTTAATCCGGATAAGGTCAACGTGAATGGTGGAGCCGTCGCCATCGGCCATCCCATCGGCGCCAGCGGTGCTCGCGTCTTGATCACATTGATCTACGAAATGATTCGTCAGGATGCGAAGAAGGGTGTCGCCGCGCTTTGTCTCGGCGGCGGCAACTCTGTCGCCATGGCGATCGAGCGGTAGAATTTTCGCCATGGCTTTATCGACCGCTGAGAACATGAATTCCAAGGAGCGATTCAGCACTCGCGTCGATGCGTATCGTGAGTTTCGCCCCCGCTACCCAGTCGACGTGATCACTCTCCTGCGGCAGCAATGCGGCCTCACTCCCGCCTCCGTCATCGCCGACGTTGGCGCAGGCACGGGAATGCTGTCTGAGCTTTTCCTGCAACATGGAAATTCTGTGTTTGGGGTCGAGCCTAACCGCGCCATGCGCTCTGCCTGCGAAGAGTTGCGCTCGGAATATCCCAAACTGACATGCATCGACGGTTCTGCAGAAGCCACCACCTTGCCCGATCATTGCGCCGATTTTGTAACCGTAGGCCAGGCACTCCACTGGTTCCACTTGGAACGTGCCCGCGCGGAATTCGTCCGCATCCTTCAGCCCGGCGGCTGGTGTGCCGTCATCTATAACGAACGTCGCGTTGATGGTGATGCCTTCCACGACGGCTACGAGCGCATCCTGCGCGAATTCGGCACAGACTACGAAAGCGTGCGCAGCAAATATCCGCATCAGGAAAAACTCGCGGATTTCTTCCGCTATTCGCATGCCACGCCGCCAGCCGTGCAGCAGGCCAGCTTTCCCAACTCACAGAAATTCAATCTCGTGGGATTGATGGGGCGCATTCTTTCTTCTTCCTACATGCCGCAGCCAGAACATCCCCGTTACGCCGGCATGCAACGCGGGATTGAGGAATTATTTTCACAATGCCAACAAAGTGGTCGTGTCCGACTGGAGTATGACTGCGTGGTCACCTACGGGCATCTGGAATAATTGGAGCAACGTCCGGAGACGCTGGCGCACGGCGCGATTCGACGGCACATCCCCCGTATGTTCACTTTTCAAACAGGGATTCATCATACCCAATGCACCTCAACTCGATCTCAAGGCTCGCTTCGCTGACCGAGCCGCCGTCTATCATCGCTACCGGTCCAGGTTTCCGACGGAACTTCTTGATGTTTTGCGGGAATGTTGCGGTTTGCAGGCCCACTCCGTGATCGCGGACGTCGGAGCGGGAACCGGGATGCTGGCAGAACTGTTCCTGGCCAATGGAAACCGGACGTTCGCTGTCGAGCCTAACGCGGAAATGCTGACATTGTGTCGCAGGTTATGTGAAGCGTATCCGAATCTCACATGCGTGCAGGCCTCCGCCGAGGCGACTATGTTGCCCGACGCTTCAGTCGATATCGTCGCCGTAGGACGGGCGTTGCATTGGTTTGACCTACCTGCGGCGAAACGCGAATTCCAGCGCGTGCTTGTTCCCGGCGGCTGGCTGGCAGTGATGGGAAATATTTGGGAACGCGAGACTGGGGCTTTCGCCAAGGAGTACGATGCAGCCGTCCTCAAACACGCCCGCGATCTGTCCACAGTAAAAGATCGTTACACGATTTTCGAACCGAGCCAGCTGCAGGAATTTCTTGCGCCGGCAAAGATGGAAGCTGTCACTCTACCCACGAAACGACACATAACACTGGAGGAGCTGATTGGCAGAACCGCATCCATTTCCTACGCACCCCTTCCCGGTCAGCCCGGTTACGACGCCATGTGCGACGAATTGACAGCGGTTTTTTACCGTCATCAGCAAAACTCTCGAGTCGAAGTGGTCGAGGACTGGTCGGTGTGCTGCGCGAACATCGCTTAGAAGTTGTGCGTCGCGACTTCAGTCGACCGCCTGACACGCGATTTGCTCGTGAACCTCAGATCAGAAGTGTTGAGCGAATTCGAGTGTATGAGACAGCTTCTAGCACTCGATAATATTCAGCGCCAAACCGGCCTGCGACGTTTCCTTGTAGCGGCTCTGCATATCCAATCCAGTGCGGTACATCGTCTCAATAATCTGGTCGAGCGAAATTTTGTGCGTCCCGGCTTCGTTCATGGAGATGCGGCACGCGTTTACCGCCTTCACCGCTCCCATGGCGTTGCGTTCGATACAGGGAATTTGCACCAGTCCTCCAATCGGATCGCAGGTCATGCCGAGGTTATGCTCCATGGCAATTTCGGCGGCGTGCTCTACTTCTTCATTGCTTCCGCGCATCGCCGCTACCAATCCTCCGGCGGCCATCGAACAGGCCACTCCCACTTCGCCCTGGCATCCCACCTCCGCACCAGAAATGGAGGCATTCTCCTTGTACAAAATCCCGATGGCAGCCGCAGTCAAGAAGTAGCGCACGATCCCCTCATCGTCCGCGCCGGGAACAAAATTGCGATAGTAATGCGCGACCGCTGGAATCACACCGGCAGCGCCATTGGTCGGCGCCGTCACCACGCGCCCGCCCGCTGCATTTTCTTCATTCACCGCAATGGCATAGAGGGTCAGCCAATCCATCGGCGCCAGCGGATCACCGGCCTGCTTCCGCAGTAGCTTGGCGCGCATCTCTGGTGCGCGGCGGCGAACATTCAATCCGCCGGGCAGCGTGCCTTCCGTCGTCAGACCACGCTCAGCGCATAGCTGCATCGTAGTCCAGATCGATTGAATGCCTGCCCGAACCTCCGCCTCACTGCGCGCGACAGACTCATTCGCTAAAATCAGCTGCCAAATCGATAAGTGATTTCTTTCCGCGATCTCCATCAGCTCCGCCGCGCTTTGAAACGGATATGGAGTTCTCGCGGATTCGCCGCTAGCCACCTCTTCTCCTTCAGCGCGAATAAATCCCCCGCCGATGGAGTAGAAAATTCGCTGTCGCAATACCGCGCCGCTTGCATCAAGGGCCGTGTATCGCATCCCGTTGGGATGGGCTGCCAGCGTTTCGGCGCGGTGCCACACCAGGTCGCGGGCTTCATCGAACTGAACAACACGCTTATCAAGCAATCGCAAAGCGTGTTCGTCGCGAATTGTTTGTACGATTCTGTCAATAGCTGCCGGATCTACTTTGTCCGGTCGCTCGCCAACCAACCCCAGCAGAATGGCTCGATCCGTGCCATGGCCGTGACCCGTCAGCGCCAGCGATCCGTACAGCTCCACCATCACTCGCGCGGTGTCCTGCAGCAGTCCCGCAGTGTCCAACTCAACCACAAATCGACGCGCGGCGCGCATAGGGCCGACCGTGTGAGAACTGGAGGGTCCAATTCCGATCTTGAATAAGTCAAAGAAGCTCGTCATTATGGAGAAAACTCACACGCAGCACTCTCAGCATACTGGCAGAGGTGGAACATCGGCCGCCAGGAAGTCTTGGCGTTTTCTCTCGCTCCTTCCGCGGGTAATGCCCCAGGTGCGCAGCGGCACATTCAAAATCCTCTCCACAGTAGTACCATCGAACACGGAACTCCCCCACGATGCTTTTCAAATCTTTCAGCGCCGCCGTGTACGGTATCCACGCCAACATCATCGATGTGGAGGTGGATTTCTCCGGCATCAAGACCACCGAAGATCGTTTCCATACCGTCGGCCTGCCTGACGCCGCCGTGCGTGAAAGCCGGGATCGCGTCCGCGCCGCCATCAAGAATTCCGGTTTCGACGTTCCCCCCACCCAGATCACGATCAACCTGGCGCCTGCCGACCTGAAAAAAGAGGGCTCTGGCTTCGACCTTCCCATGGCGATCGGCATTCTCGGCGCATATGGCAGCTTGCAGTTGCGCGACCTCAGTAATTTCCTTTTGGTAGGAGAACTCGGACTGGATGGCAGCCTGCGTCCGGTACAGGGAATGTTGCCAATTGCCATTGCAGCCCGCGAACGCGGCATTCGCAATCTACTCATCCCGGCAGCCAACGCCCGAGAAGCCGCTGTTGTCGAAGGCGTCGATGTCTTTGGCGTCAATACGCTGCTGGAAGTTCGCGAACTATTGAACGCTGCCGCGAATGGTGGCATCCAGGCGCAGCCCATTCGCGTCGCTACTCGCGATCTACTCGGGGAGATGGAGCATTTTCCATTCGACTTCAGCGATGTCCGCGGTCAGCAGACTGCCAAGCGCGCATTGGAAGTTGCCGCCGCAGGCGGCCACAATATTTTGATGATCGGACCTCCCGGCTCCGGCAAGACCATGCTGGCCAAGCGTCTGCCGGGAATTCTGGCCCCACTCAATTTTGAAGAGGCGCTGGAGACAACCAAGATCCACTCCGTCGCGGGTGTATTAAATTCCGAAACTGGCCTGGTCACGCAGCGACCGTTCCGTTCGCCGCATCACACCGTTTCCGATGCTGGCCTGATCGGCGGGGGCGCCATCCCGCGTCCCGGCGAAGTGTCTCTCGCCCACAACGGCCTGCTCTTCCTGGACGAGCTACCGGAATTTCCGCGCAATGTGCTGGAAGTTCTTCGCCAACCCTTGGAAGACGGCCAGGTCACGATTGCACGCGCCTCCATGTCGCTCAGTTTTCCGGCGCGCTTCATGCTGGCAGCCGCCATGAATCCCTGTCCCTGCGGATACTTCAACGATAAATCCCGGCAATGCATGTGCACGCCGCCCATGATTCAACGCTACGTGTCCAAGGTTTCCGGCCCCCTGCTCGACCGCATCGACATCCACATCGAGGTTCCGGCGGTCCAATATAAGGAACTTCGGGGTGGCTCCGCTGCTGAAGGCTCCACAGAGATTCGTGCCAGGGTCCTGGAGGCACGCGAACGTCAGATCACTCGCTTTGCGAACGCGAAAGAGCGCATTTTCTGCAATGCCCAGATGACAACCCGCCAGATCCGAGCCTATTGCGGACTGCCCACCGACGCCGAACGCTTGCTGGAACGAGCCATGCAGCAACAAGGCCTCACTGCCCGAGCCCATGATCGAATTCTGAAAGTCGCCCGCACCATCGCCGATCTTGAAGGGGAAGCCGATTTGGCGGTGAAACACCTCGCGGAGGCCATTCAATACCGCACACTCGACCGTAGCTACTGGTCGTAATCTTAATATTTGGTTAAAGTTGCAGCTTTTTCAACCGATTACGGCGTATCATCCGGGACTCCTCTCGATGACCTTGCGCTGGAAATTGTGCAAACATATGGTAAATTTATGTTGACTGGGGATTCTTCAGGAAGTTACTCTTAATAGTTGTCGAGCTCAACCTGTGGGCGTCCGTCGCTGCGACAAGTGCCTTACCCCGCAGAAAATCCCGTCAAGTCAAGGACTTCCAAGATAGGAAACGCCGTTAGGCGGTATCCGTCCTGACCCTCGACGGCAGTGAGTCGGCAACAATCTTCACCTCGTGAGTTGCCAGTATCCGCAAGAACGAACGCCTACAGCAAACCTCTGTAAAGAAGTCGGTTGTGGTTCTCATCAAACGAAATTTGAGGCAAGATTTCCAGATTTTTGATCAATCGATGGGTGTGCTTCGTGCGTCTAAATCGGTAGCAACGTTGGCTGGACCGGCTCAACACTTCTCGGACCCCGAAGTAGAAGGTTTTGACGGCCATTACTTAATACAAGAGAGGTACTGAAAATTATGCGCTCCCAACTAATATTTGGCGCTTTGACTTACGTCCGAAATCGCTATGAGCTGTGTCAGCTCGCTTCCAAAGCGGCCCGCAAATTGCACAAGCCGACCACCCGTCTCCAGGACACGATGAATGATGTATTGATTCGCTTTCATCACTCGAATCCTTTAGGCGAAAGTGCCGTTCCCGTTGAGCAGGTTCGTAAGCAGGAACGTCGCGCAGCGTAAGCTGCGTGCCGTTCCCCCACGGCCCTCCTTCATCGTTTCCCCATAATCATAAAAACATCCTATCCGTTGCGCTTCCCGGTGCACTCCCCGATCAAGACCATCCGAAAATCCACTAAAAAACATTTATGACGATTGCAGAACTAAAAGAAAAAAACATAACCGAACTGACGCGCATCGCGCGCTCCCTTGAAATTCCCGGGGCCAGCGGACTGCGCAAGCAAGACCTGATCTTCAAGATCCTGCAGGCGCAGAGCGAAAAAGAAGGCCACATCTTCGCCGAAGGCGTGCTTGAAATCCTACCCGACGGCTACGGCTTTCTCCGCTCCCCTGACTACAACTACCTTCCCGGCCCCGACGACATCTATGTCTCGCCGTCGCAGATTCGCAAGTTCGACCTGAAGACCGGCGACACCATCAGCGGCAACGTGCGTCCACCTCACGAGGGTGAAAAATATTTCGCGCTGGTCAAGATTGAAGCCATCAATTTCGAATCGCCGGAAGAGACCCGCAACAAGATTCTGTTCGACAACCTGACGCCGCTCTACGCGCAGGAACGCATCAAGATGGAAACCGTGCGCGAAAGCATCAGCGGCCGCGTCATGGATCTGTTGACACCGGTCGGCAAAGGCCAGCGCGGTCTGATCGTCGCTCCACCGCGCACCGGCAAGACCATGCTGCTGCAGTCCATCGCCAACTCCATCACGACCAATCATCCTGAAGTTGTGCTGATTGTTCTGCTGATCGATGAGCGTCCGGAAGAAGTCACCGATATGCAGCGATCTGTCAAAGGTGAGGTGATCAGCTCCACCTTCGATGAGCCCGCAGTGCGTCACGTGCAAGTTGCCGAAATGGTGATCGAGAAGGCCAAGCGCCTGGTCGAACACAAGCGCGACGTGGTCATCCTGCTCGATTCCATCACCCGTCTGGCGCGCGCCTACAACACCATTGTCCCGCCCTCCGGCAAAGTACTTTCCGGCGGCGTCGACTCCAACGCCCTGCAGCGGCCGAAGCGCTTCTTTGGCGCCGCTCGCAACATTGAGGAAGGCGGCTCGCTCACTATCATCGCGACTGCACTTGTCGATACCGGCTCCCGCATGGATGAGGTGATCTTTGAAGAATTCAAAGGCACCGGCAACATGGAAGTCATCCTCGACCGCAAACTGGTCGACAAGCGTGTCTTCCCTGCCATCGATATTCAACGCTCCGGCACGCGGAAGGAAGAACTGCTTATCCCAAAGGATGAGTTGCAACGTACTTGGCTGGTCCGCAAAGTTTTGAACCCGCTCTCACCCGTGGAAGCGATGGAACTACTTGTCGATAAGCTTGGCAAGGCGCGCAACAATTCCGAGTTCCTGCAAAACATGAACGCGCTGTAACGATACCGCTTCACGCATCGCGAGAGAAGCGGAGGTGCTCTAATCCTTTGCAAAAATGCGAAGGATGACGCACCCGCAAAATCTGTCGAAGGGCCAATCTTTGCGGGATATATTGTCGGTATGCCCGACGTTAGGATTGGTATCATCGGCGACTTTGACGATAGCTTCCCCCCGCATCTCCAAACCAATGAGGCGCTTTGCCATACGGCATCTGCCCTCGGGATTTCAATTGATTTTAACTGGCTACCTACGGACGAACTTCACGACTATTCAAAGTTCGATGCCCTGTGGTGTGCTCCCGGCAGCCCTTACAAGAGCATGCAAGGCGCTCTTAAGGGGATTCGTTTTGCGCGAGAACATCACCTGCCTTTGCTTGGGACCTGCGGCGGCTTTCAACACGTGGTGGTGGAATATGCGCGTAATGTAATGGCGATACGTGACGCAGCTCACGCAGAGTACGATCCGTACGCCTCGCAATTGTTTGTGCAACCGCTCAGTTGCTCACTCAGAGGTCAGACCATGACTGTTCAGATTGAACCTGACTCATTGGCCGCACGTTCTTATGGCTGCTTGTTGGTTGAGGAGTCGTACTATTGCGACTTTGGACTCAATCCAACCCACCAGGAGGAATTGCAATGCGCAGGGTTGACAATCACAGGTCAGGATTTAAACCATGAAGCACGTATCGTGGAACTCAGGACCCATTGTTACTTCCTCGCCACGCTTTTTGTACCACAGGCAAGGTCTCGACCTGGCGCACCACATCCGCTTATCCGAACATTTATTATCTCGGCAGTTGCATAGCTATCCGCGATTAATCGACGATGAACACCTTCGCGCCAGCCTCCGACGATACCCGATGCCTGCCAGCTTCATCGCCTACATGAAAGCTCGAGCCCGCGCCCAGATCGAAGCTTCGTCCATCCCCCAATGCGATCTTCAACGACCCCGCAATGATGAATGCGATGTGACCCTTGGCGCACCAGTGGTCTGCACTGTAGCCCGGCGTAAAGTCGACGATCCGAACGCATAACGTGTCGTCGATAACGGTCCGCATGTGCGCTGTCCCGCTCTTGCCTGGGACTTCGGTTACAGGTTCCCTCTCCCAGTCAATCACCGTGAATGGCACCTGTTTGATCTTCATCGGAGTCTCTCCAGAACAAAAATCTCGGAAATTTGTAGCGGCGCCTACCCTACTCAATGCGCTGACGCTCTTTCACCTTGCGCGCCGGAACTCCCGCATAAATCGACCATGGTTCCAGATCTTTGGTCGCCACGGAAGCGAGGCCAAGAATCGCTCCATCCCCAAGGTTCACCCCCGGCGAAACGCAGGCGCGCGCCGCAACCCATGAATAGCGTCCCAGGCGCATCGGGAACGGCACTACTGGAAATTTCAGATCGTTGTAGTCATGGGTGGCGCCGCAGAGATACGCCCCCTGCGACACAATCGCATGCGATGCCAGAAACATCAGCGCAGGATTGTAGAGTTCCGCTCCGTCGGCGACCATGACTGTGTCCTCGCATTGCAGATTCCACGGCGCCCACACACGAGATGCTGGATAGAAACGGCAATAGGGTCCCAGCTTCGCGCCAAAGCATCGCAGCAGCCACGCGCGCCATGCATGCGCGATCCGCGGCGACGGACGATAGAGCACGATCCACACTACACTCCAGAGCTGCCGCTGCACACGATTTCCGAAGGAATATTGCGGAGAAGTATAGGGATCTTTCCGCGTACGCACGACGCTCCCGGCAGTCTCCCGATCCGTGACCGACGCAAACGAACTAGAGGACGGGTTGGGATCCATAGGCCACGCTCGCTACTGCATGTACTGAAAGAATCGTACTAGCTCGCTGACATTTTGATCCAGATTATAGCGAGACACAAAGCACGCATGTGCCTTCCGTTGCATCTCTTGACGTTCGTCAATCGATAGCGCCAGCCAACGCTGCAACAGCTGTCTCGTACCATCCCGCGTGTCCGGAGCAACGAGACCAGCGCCGTCCGAATGAATCTCCGGCCAGATGTTCACCTGGTCAGAAATCAAAACGGGTCGGCTGCAACCCAAAGCCTCGGCCACAGCGATCCCAAAATTTTCCTGATGCGATGGCAGTACAAACGTCTCGCTGGCGTGAAACGCTCCCCACTTGGCATCGCCGGTGATCAGGCCGGGCCAGTGCACGCGGTGGGTCAAGTGGGCAGCCTTGACACGCGCCTCCAAGCCATCGCGCATGCCCGCGTCCGGGCCCGCCATCACCAGGTCGACATCGGGCGCGCCGCTGGCAATCGACAGAAACGCGTCGATCAGAAGATCGCATCCCTTTTTCGGATGGATCCTCCCCAGGTACAGAAAAAAACGTCTTCCACGCACCAAGGGACAGACCTCGTAGAACGCCTCCTTTTGCTGATTCGGATCACCCGGGGGCGTCTCCGCTCCATACGGCACTACGGCAGCATTCCAGGGCGGCGTATTGAAGCTCTGCGGGGCCAGGCGCTGCTCGGTGTCACACGTAAATAGAATCGAGTTGGCATCGCGCAGCACTCGCCGCTCTGCCAAGTTCCAGTAAATCCATTTCTTGATGTGCTTCAGCGGATAGCGCCGCTTGAACCATGGATCCAGCATTCCGTGCGGAAACAGCACATAGGGCTTACGACCATGGATGGCGCGCCATGTACCGAAACTCTGGTATTGCCAGATACCGTGAATCACGACTCCGTCGAAGCGATCAATATTCTTACGCAGCCATGGAATCCATGCGCTGGAGTATCCGTAGGTTCCCTTTCCCTGGCCCAATGCATGTACTGGAAACGTAATCTCGTGAAGAAACTCCTCCGACGCATCATCCAGGCACGCCACCTCGCCCTCCCAACCCAGGCGCGGACCTGCGGCCACAATGCAGCGCACTAGCTGCGCGGGTCCACCGTATTCCGGGTGGAGAGAACGAATCACATGCAAAATATGCATGGCGGTGCGCTCTCCTTGCTGTAGAGTTCGGGGATTCGGACGAAACGCTGGGTCGCTTCCATAGTTATTAATGTTCGCTGGCTGCCGTAAATGCCTGCAGCAAGCCCCGCGCATTGGCTTCGAAACTGAAGTCTTGAATGCGTTCCCGACTGCGCTCGCCCATCTTACGACAAGCAATTGGGTCCGCCAGAACATTTGCCAGTGCATTGGCCAGCGCGCCCACGTCTCGCGCTGGAAATACAACGCCGTTGTCTCCATCCCTCACCAGATCCGGTTGGCACCCTACCTGGTCGGAAACAACGACGGCCTTGCCGGCATTCATCGCCTCATTCACCACCAACCCCCAGGGCTCATGGATCGAAGGCAGAACGAACGCATCGCATAGATCATAGAATCGCGGCAGCTCCGACTGATTGCGAAACCCAAGTATGTGCACACTCTCGCGATCCTCCGCGCTCGCCTGTTGCAGGCGCGCTTCAATCTGCGGCCGCTGCTCTCCCTCCCCAACGATCAGCAAATACGGCAAAGGACGCATTGCATCCTCCAATTTCGATCGTTTCACTAGCTCCAGATACGCGTCCACCAGATCGATGCAGCATTTTCTCGCCAGCAGCTTGGA
Source organism: Acidobacteriaceae bacterium (assembly GCA_035502695.1). Classification (GTDB taxonomy): domain Bacteria; phylum Acidobacteriota; class Terriglobia; order Terriglobales; family Acidobacteriaceae; genus JAKAAZ01. The sequence continues at coordinate 18,402 of DATJUD010000051.1, read as the reverse complement.
TGCAAACAGCAAAACAGGCCGACTCGCTTCCAGCCCTAACTGCTGCCGCAACTGCTCTCTCGCGGCCGATGCCGCACTGCATCGCTCCTGGAAAAATGCATTATCCACCGCATATGGAATCGAAAAGACGGGAATGTCTGCGCCAAGATGATGATGCCAGTACTCCGTATTCCGCTGGCCGACGCTGAGAACGCCATAGGTAAAACGCCGCAAGATTCGGAAGAAAAGCTTTTTGACCGCGAGCTTCGTCGGCCCGCGCGGATGATCGATCAGTGTCGAGTCGGTGCGCAGCAACACTGGGATGCCCAACATCTTTGCCGCCGCCATCGCGATCCATGAATTAAGGGTCGCGTAGCCGTGAATCCACAGCACATCGAACCGTCCCTGCCAGAGTCGGCGATAGATCCCGCGATTCAGTGGGCGAAAGAATGACACGTCATGGCTATCGAGCAGGCGCGGCAGAAACTCGTGCGAGTAGCCGCCCAGCAGCGGCACATCCCATTCCACCGCTGCGCCAAACCCTTTGTCGTGATAGCTGTGTACAGAAAAGTCGGAGGTGTAGAGCACCGTCAATTCCAATCCAGGCTGCTGGGCAAGCAGCCGCAACAAGGGTGACTGGTACTGGATCGGATGACTGAGAAGATAGGCAACTCGCAGCATAACTTTCAGCAGGTAGTGCAACCGCACAGACAGGCAAACTCTAGCATGACACGTCGGGAGCTGTCGCAGCCGACGGCATCACAGTAATGGAATTGCGTAGACAAGTCCGATCGCAATGCCCACTCCACCACCTTTGATGGCAGCCTTGATCAGGTTGGTCGGGACCATCACGATGTCATCATTTTGCAGAATCGGATCAGGATCCTTTCCGGCGATGACTCGCGAAAGGTTGACGCGGATTTCGCGGCGCTTCGCTCCCGTGGTGCGAATGATGCGAGTCTCCGTCGGCGCGGCCTGAAAGCCTGTGTTCCCTGCCAACGTGACAGCTTGCGTCAACGTCAGCGGAGTATCTGGCGTAATCGGATAGGCGCCAGAATGAATCACCGCCCCCACCACGTACACCACTCCAGTGCGCGGAACAATAACCCGATCGCCCGGATATAGAGGAATGTTCTGGTCGACCGCGTTGGCCGGGTTGGAATTCAGGACTACCAGCAGCGGCTCGTTCACGCCCTTGCGAAGAATGGAAATGCTATGGCTGGCATCCGGCTTAAGTCCGCCGGCAGCGGAAAGCGCGTCGAACAAACTCATTGGTGCGAACGCCGGAATCGCCCTTGGCGAGTTCACTTCTCCCATGACGCCGATAATGTCGACATTCGAATCCGTGACGGAGATCAACACATCTGGACTGAGGATCATTTGACCGTCAATCAGCTTCTTAGCGACCAACTGCTGCGCCTGTTCGACAGTCAGGCCCGCGACATGAGTGCTGCCGATCAGCGGCAAATCCACATTGCCGTCTCCGGCAATCCGCGCCGTTATTTTGTAGTCCGGCACACCATACACGCTCACGTTAATCCCATCACCGGGATGCAGAACGATGGGGCCGCCAGGCATAACTTCCGTCGGAGCCCGCTCTACCAGACCCTTGTTGTCCGGATTCGGGCTGTCCGCCTTTGTGGGTGCAGGTCCCTGGAACTGTGCATACGCCGCGGCCGCCGGCCAAAGCAATGCCACTACCAGCACCAGGGGCACAATACCCGCCGCCAGGCGCGCGACACCTGGGCAAAACCGCCGAGCCATTGTCATCGATCTCAGCGCGAACATCAGGAATCCTCCCTGCGCCAGAAGAATGGCCATTTGCGCTTGCCCTTTCCATTGGCGGGAGCTCGACCATTGGAATAGGAATAGCGCTGATATCCGTAATAGCCGTAATAGCGTTGCGAGGCCGCATCGACAGCGTTGATGACGGTGCCTCCCAGCCGGGTACCGGCGCGCAACATCAGATCACGAGAGCGGCGTACAGAATGTTTGCTGGCGCGTCCATAGCGAACGACTAACAGCACTGCGTCAGCAAAAGGCGCGAGAATCAGCCCGTCCGTAATTGTCAGCACCGGCGGCGAATCGATGATGATGTGCGTGAAACGCTGCTTGCATTCCTCCAGGAAGGTGATCATTCGATTCGACGAGATCAATTCCGTTGGAAACGGCGGAACCGGTCCGCTGGGTAGAAGGAATAGATTGGGCGCTTCAGGAACAGTCTGGATCGATTCATCCAGCGTCGTCGAACCGGATAACAGCGTGGAAAGACCAACGCGGCTGGTGATCCCGAAGCGGCTGTGAATGGTGGGCCGGCGAAGATCGCCATCGATCAATAATACCTTGGCTTCACGGAACGCCAGCACCGCGGCCAGGTTGCTCGCAATCGTACTCTTGCCTTCCGCTGGAGTTGAACTGGTGATCAGCACCGTCTGCGGCGGCTGTCCTACGCCGGACAGCAGCAGAGACGTCCGCAGCGACCGGAAGGCCTCGGCAAACTGCGAATTGGGCTGGCCAATGACATCGACATTTCTTTGCGCCGCCGTTCGCGTGTCATCTGTGATAGTACGAGGCAGTACTTTTCTCGCACGCGGAATGACGGCCAGCGATGGCAGCTCTGAGATGGTTTCAATATCATGAACACTGCGCAGGCTGGTGTCCAGACTATCGAAGAAGAATGCCAGCGCAACGCCGCCAAACAATCCGAACATCAGGCCGATCAACACCCGAGAACTGCGGCGCATTCCGCTCGGCAGCAACGGCTTGCGAGCATAATCGACCACATCAATTTCGCTCGACTCCAGTCCGGCTTCAATCCCGGCTTCGCGCAGGCGGCGTAGCAGGCCGTCATACAACGCGCGGTTAGAATCAAACTCTCGCTGCAGCAGCACGAACTGGATCATGTCGTCGCGCTTCTGGTAGTCCTTGGCCTCTTCGTCCTTCAGAACTCCTAGAGTCATCGACTCATTCACGGCAGCGGCGCGATATGCGTTGTTCGACTCCGCCAGAACGCGCGCCTCCTCTTTATCGATGGCCTTCTGATTCTGTGCCATCTCGGCTTTCAACTGCTTAACGGCCGGATAGTTCGGTCCAAATTGGGAAATGAGTTGCGCGTATTGCGATTCCAGCGTGGCTTGACCGTTGCGCAGCGTGGCCAGCAATGATCCCGATCCTGAACCCAGTACGGCAGGGCTGCCATCAATCAAGTCCGGATTCATGGACGTCAGCATGCGGTAGCGCGCTTCCGACACGATGCGGGCAATCTTTGCGTCTGCAGCAGCCTTCGACAGATCATCCAATGTATCCAGGTTCAGGTTGTGCGCCTGGTCGCCAAAGCCCAGCACGCCCAGCTTTCTCTGCAACTCCGCCAGCTTCTGCTGCTCGGTCTCTACCGACTGCTTCAAGTCGTCCAACTGCGTCGAAAGCCACTGCGAGACCCGTTGCGTCGATGCGAAGCGCGTCTGAAAACTGCGTACGATGTAGTCGTTGATCAGCGTATTCACCACCCGCGCCGACAGCTCCGGCGACAAGCTGGTGAAGTTGATGGCAATCAGTTCCGTCTTAGGCACGCGGCCGATCGACAATCCTCCGCGCAGAAATCCAATCATCCAGTCCTGCACCGCTGGGTCATTCGGATCGACGTGCGTCACCGTCGCTTTCGGTCCCAGGAAAACAGGATTGTCTTCCAGCTTCAGTTCTTTCGCCACCTTCAGCAGCAAAGAGTCGCTCTGCAGAATCGCGACTTCCGTTTCCAGACGCGTGCCCAGGTCCTGCGGCCCGGACTCACCCCCACCAATCCGGTACTCGTTCGAGGCGCCGGGACGCACTTGGATCGTCCCTCCGGCAATGTAGGTTTTCGGGGTGGTAATCGCGCGCACCACTCCAAACACCGTGCCAATAAAAACGCAGGTCAAAACGATCCACTTACGCTTGCGCAGCGTCAGCAGGTTTTCCGCCAGCGCGTTCCCTTCCTCGTTAGTTACCCAGCCGCCACCGGTCTGGAACGATCGAGGTTTGAATTCTTCTTGGGGCGCTGCGTTGGTTTCGATTGGGCTCATGCCAGGACGGACCGCTCATTCATACTTGCGCTAGGTTGTTGCATGGAGATGCTTTTGGAACCTCGGAGTTCGGGCGGCATTGGGAAAATGTTTTGCAGGCAGTTCTTTTCTCTCCACGGCTGGGCTAAATTCGCCTCCTCCATGGTCTTCCGATCCTCCACGCGCACGGTCTGAAGCTCTGGACTGCGCTCTGCCATATCCCTCAAACATACAACAAGCCGTCACCGATTCAATGTCAGTGTTGATGGATCCAAAACACCTTGGCGATGGTTACTCTTGAGGATAGGTGCAAGCGCCGACGCGCGTCAATTCTCTTGGCGACGGCGCGGACAGGAAACCGCCGCTAGTAAAGAATACAGGAGTTACTTAGACAGGGTGTCGGGAAAGTTCCCAGGGCTGGACGATGAAAATCAAGGGATTCCGATAACGGGAATCGATGCGATCACTCCGTTTGACCTCGGGGCAAGTCAGGTTCTCCCCCCGGTCTCACTCCAAAAGCATGCCGCCCGCGCTGATATGATCGTCGAGTATTGGCGTCTGTTGCAATCAGTCGCGAGGTAACCCCCAAGGTATGGATGTCAATCGTCCCATTGTCGTGGTCGGCTCCGGGTATGTGGGCCTGGTAGCGGCCCTCTGCTTTGCCGAAATGGGATACCACGTGTTATGCGTGGACAATGATCCAGCCAAAATGGCCGCGTTGCAGGCCGGCCGTGCCACCATTCACGAACAGTTCTTGCCGCAATTGCTCACTCGGCATGGCAATCGCAATGTAGTGTTCACTACCGAATTAGGCGCAGCTGCCCGTCAGGCGGAAGTAATTTTTGTCGCCGTTGGAACTCCGCAGGCTCGCGGTGGCAAGGCGAACCTGTCCTACATCGAATCTGCCGTAAAAGAAATTGCCAGAAATATCGATCACTACACCGTGATTGTGGAAAAAAGCACGGTCCCGGTTTATACCAATGAGTGGATCGGCGGCCTGATCGAACGTTGTGGCGTTCCCCGCGATCGCTTCGACGTAGTTTCTAATCCGGAATTTCTCCGTGAAGGCAGCGCGGCAGCAGATTTTCTTCATCCCGACCGCATCGTCATCGGGTGCAACAATGACCGTTCTGCCGCCCTCGTCAGTGAGGTTTACCGACCGCTCACCTCGGGCGCCTACTACGAACGCGCCGACATTATCCCAGGACAATGCGTTCCCGACAAACCGCCAGTACTGCTGCGCACTTCACCGCAGAGCGCCGAATTGATCAAACACGCCTCCAACGCATTCCTTGCGATGAAGGTTTCCTTTATCAATGCGATTGCGAACCTTTGTGAGATTGTCGGTGCCAACATTACAGAAGTCGGCCCTGGTGTTGGCATGGACCAGCGTATCGGCACACAGTTTCTTCATCCTGGCATCGGCTACGGTGGTTCCTGTTTCCCCAAGGACCTGACTGCCTTTCGGTCCATGGCCGCCGAGTATGGGATCGATTTCAGCCTGTTGGGCGCAATTGAGCGCATCAACGAACTGCAGCCGCTGCGCTTTCTGGAGAAAGTGCGAAATGCTCTCGGCAGTCTGGAAGGAAAACATCTTGCAGTGCTTGGCCTGGCTTACAAAGGCGGCACCGATGATGTCCGTGAATCGCCCGCCATGCGCCTGGTGCAGTTGATCCTGGCCGAAGGCGCGAGCATTGTCGCCTACGATCCCGCCGCCATGATTCGCGCACAGGAGGTGCTGCCTCCAAGCCCTGCGTTGCGCTATGCGGCAAGTGAATTGGAGACGGCGAGGGATGCAGACGCTCTGCTGGTGCTCACCGACTGGCCGCAATTTCTATCGCTGGATCTCGAAGTGTTTTCCAAAACGCTGCGACAACCCTTGTTGATCGATGGTCGCAACTTGTTCGCGCCGGAAGATGTGGTCCGCCAGGGGATGATGTATCTCAGCGTCGGACGTCCTGCAGCCGGAACCACGGAGTTCGAAGGCCAGCCGGAACTTTCAGAATTCGCCGAAACCGGCGCCTCGGTCCAGCGAAGCATCCCGTCAGAAAAGATTGCTGCGCCGTATCTGGTACCCCCGGTCGCTCGCGGCAAGAAAAAAATGCGCGTTCTGCTGACCGGTGCGGCTGGCTTTCTCGGTTCGCACCTCGCCGATCGCTTGTTGGCGGAGGGCCATTCCGTCGTCGGCATCGATAACCTGTCGACCGGACATTTTCATAACCTCGCCCATCTCACTCGCGACTCGCGTTTCGAGCTTATCGAACACGATATCTGCGAATTCTTCGATCCCGGTCCCATCGACTACATTTTCAACTTCGCCTGTCCGGCCAGCCCTCCGCAATACATGCGTCTCGGCATCGATACGTTGCGGGTCGGCTCAGAAGGTACCATGAACATTCTGGACCTGGCGCGGAAATACCGCGCGAAGGTTCTGCACGCGTCCACGTCCGAGTGCTACGGCACGCCGGAAATCCACCCGCAGCCGGAAAGCTATTGGGGTCACGTCAACCCAGTCGGACCACGTTCTGTCTATGACGAGGCCAAACGTTTTGGCGAGGCTGCGGTCATGGCCTACCGCGCCCACTTCAACGTCGACGGTCACCTGGTCCGCATCTTCAACACCTATGGCCCGCGCATGCAGCCCGACGACGGCCGCGTGATTTCCAACTTCGTAATGCAGGCGCTGCGCGGAGAAGATGTCACGGTCTATGGTGACGGCTCGCACACCCGCAGCTTCTGCTACGTAACCGACCTGATCGAAGGCATCATTCGTTTATCGCGCATCGAAGAACCGCTGCCGGTTAACCTTGGCAATCCCGCCGAGAACACCGTTCTCGACTGCGCCCGCCGCGTGATTGCGCTCACCGGTTCCTCCAGCCGCATTCGCTTTGAGCTGCTGCCGCAGGACGATCCGCCGCGCCGCCGTCCCGACATTACCAAGGCCCGCCAATTGCTGGCCTGGGAGCCTGTGGTTTCGTTCGATCAGGGCCTCAGCGAAACCATTGCCTACTTCCGCGCCCTGCCAACCGAGCTCATCGTCGCCGGCTGAGTGCGTACTCTCGCGTGGCTACTCCATCATTTCTGACCTATCCCTGAGTGATCTATGGCTAGGAGCCGATTTCTTCCTTGCTCGCCCACTCCCAAAAGCCGGTCACTGACCAGGGGCCCGACTGAGAAACGCCTCTCTTGACTCTGTAGATGACTACAGGGTTTATGCTGAACGCATGGACGGATTGACACGAAGTCAGCTTGCACAACGCTCTCGGGTAAATCTGGAAACGATTCGTTTCTATGAAGGAGAAGGGTTGCTCCCTCCTGCGCCGAGAACCGCCTCCGGCTACCGAAAGTTTTCAGAGAACACAATCGACAGACTGGCCTTTGTAAAGCGCGCAAAGGCGCTCGGGTTTTCTTTGGAGGAAATTCGTGAGCTTCTTCATCTTCAGGATGGGCATGCTGACCCATGTGCTGAAGTACGAGACCGTTTGCGGACCAAATTGTCCGTTGTCCGCGAGAAGAAAGAAGAGCTGAAGAAACTGGAGGCTCATCTGAGCGCGGCGTTGCGCAAATGCAATCGTACGTTGAGGCAGCAATCAAAACATCCGGAAGCGTGTCCCACTCTCCGGCAAATGGCCAACTCTGATGTGCACGGCGGCGAAATGGAATGAATTGCACATCGCAAATTGTAACCGGAGATCGTTGACGTCCCCATGTCAGAGCAAAGGTGCAAAACAAGAGATCTGACGCGCGGTTGGAGCGCGCTCCTGCTGTGGGGTCTCCCCGTCGGCGCCATTATTGTCGGTTCGAATTGGCAAACGGTACGGCCTCTGCTGTGGATTCCGGCATTGCTGGTCATGGGCGCAGCGTGCGTTGCCAACGCAGCACGATGCGGCAGACGCCACTGCTACGTAACCGGCCCAGTCTGTTTGCTCGCGGCAGCGTATGTCGCGCTTTCCGCATTCCATCTGGTGCGCCTGCACCCTGCCATACTCCTGGACGTTGTTCTTGGCCTGTCTGTGCTTGCCTTTCTATCCGAGGTTCCTCTCGGCAGATACGGCAAGAGCGTAGAAAACAAATGATGATTGAGGTTTTCTATTACAAAGATTTCCCAACCACCTTCCTACGTTGGAGCGAATTCACCATGTTCTGCAGGAGGAACGCTGCCTTGCGGATGTCAGAGAAATCCTGGTTCCAGATATGGAGACCGCTCGCAGAGTGAGCTTTTTAGGCTCGCCTACGGTCCATGTTAACGGCATCGACATCGAGCCAGCAGCGAAGGAGCAAACCGACTTCGGTTTGATGTGCCGCAGAGACTCGAACGGAATACCTTCCCACGATCTGATTCGAGACGCAGTCCGGTCAGCGCTCCCCCACGCAAGAATCATCATTCGATGGCTCCCATTGTCCGTCTCGGGCACGCGGCCTCGATTACCGACAATGGCTAAATTACGCTCACTGCGCAAACGTAATCTCGTAGCCGGGTGCCCCATATCTACCCGCGTTCTCCGCGAAGAGATGTGGGGAGCGCTTCGTTCCCTGTTCCAGGATGAATTTGGCTCCTCCGCGCCACGCATCCTACCATGTGCGAATCGTATGGGTCTTCTTCGGGTACCAGGTGATTTGAATATTTGTCGTGACGTCGTTCTGTCCGCCAGTTTTGTATACGGGAACTGTCCAGCGCTCGTACTGCACCCAGGCATTCAACTCCACATCGGGCTTCAGCCGCTTGACGACGGTGAACGTGAAATCGTTCTGTGTGGTCCCGCCATCCACCCGCGGTACGCCGGTCGAAAACGTATTGCCCGGGATGAAGTCCTTGGCAGCCTTGGCATTTCGGTAGGAGAGCTGCAACATCTCCATGGGAGAAAGATGATAGGTCAGCCACGCCTGTCCGCCCTTCGCTTCCCGCCCAATCCAGTCGCCAAAAATGTTGCCCTTATTGGTGTAGCCCTGCTTCTGGATCGTTTCGTAGTACATAAAGCTGCCGTCATTGCTGTTGGAAACAGGAACGTCGGTGTAGACACCTTCCGCGCGAAAATCGAACTTGGGAGCATCGGGTAGACGAGCGAAAAAGATTCCCGACCGGATGGCCGCGCGGCGCGGCGCACTGACCGGCGTCACGTCATCGTGCGACTCCGAATCGGCATACAGCGTCACCAGCTTACTCACATAAGGTAGGCGCCAGCTGAAATCAAAGGTGCTGAATCGGGCTCCTGGATCGTTGCGGGAAAATTTGGTCGCCACGGGGACATTCTGGAAACTTGTAAAGCTGTTCCAGAAGCTGCCGAAAGTGATCGGCACGTGCCCCTTGCCGCCCCAGATCACTGTCCGCGAAAATCCAAACTCAAACGTGGGGGTTGGATTGAATGCGAACTTCTCCATGTGTACCCAGGGCTCATTCGGATCGGTATGGCCTTGCAAGCTGCCGACAAGAAACTCATACCGCACCGGTCCCAGCACGTAAGACACGAAAGGAATTTTCAGCGGTACCACGCGGTTGATGCGGAAGGAATAAATATCTTCGGCGTTGTTGCTCCAGGCAAATGCGCCGCCTGTCGCCGGACCATCCCACACATCGCTCTTGCCAATCGAGAAATCATGATTGAAAACTGTCGCCGAGAAATTGGCTTCAATCAAGCGAAAATAATTGTAGGTCGGGATCGGGCCCTCCGGAATCGTATCCTGCGGTCCGGGTGGAATATAATCTACGGCTGCCAGTGTCGCCGCAAGGTCCGAAGAATATCCATCCGCGCTAGGTGTGTGCTGATATTCGCCCCGGACATACAGAGCAAACGGACCTGAAGTTGCGCGCGCGCTGAAGCCGGCATAGTTGTTGAATCCACTTTCATATGGGCGGCCGTAGTCATTGATAATCGTCTGACCCAGGTGATAGCTGTCCCGCAACGGCGTTCCTCCGATCGGCATGGCGCGTTCATACAGCGACTCCAACGTCGCGTTCGTCGTCCAATAGCCGGTCTTGTGGATGTCTCCTTCCAGTTCCGCAAGCACGGCGTTGTAAATTTCCAGCGCCTGTTCATTATTTGTGTCGGAGTGGATTCGCTCCTGCTCGGCGAACAACATGCGCAGTACGCTGAGCCGCGTCCACGGACGCATATCGACGAACGCCGTGTTCAAGTATCCCAACGAGTACAGACGCATCAACGCTGGATATATCCAGCTATCCAATGGAATGTAGGTTGACCCTAGGTTGCCAGCAATTTCCGACGCCGGCACAATCGCAAACGGAGGAAAGGCTTCATCCGAAGTGTTGCCCTTGGATTGGGCAGGAGGCATGTACGTGTTTGGCACGCCCGGCTGCGGCTTCGGCGGTTTCGGCGTTTGATAGGCCGGCATGCTCTGGTCCTGTTGCGGACCAAACATCATCGTGGACTCCACCGGCTGCCACGATACATTCGCCAAAAAGGTTGAACCTGCCCCGGGAAGCGGTCGGGCCACCTGCCCCTCTGCGTTCCCACATTGCAGGACCATCACTCCAACCGCCAACCCCGCGCACAGCCAACTTGCCCCAACTGTCCGAATGCTACGATTTTTCACTCGCACCTCAAAAAACTGATCCCGAACATCCCGCCATGAACTGACTGCGGCAACAAAACGGTGGACAAAAGCCACACCGAATCTGTCGCCCTCAAAATTCTATCGGGAATTCTGAAAGACTTCAGTTTCGCTCAGACTGACTTACTTTCTTATGATGCGGTGCGGAGGCTGTTTCAGGCAAAGTTTGTCCTGCCCTGAAATTTCTAGAGGATGCCTGTTTTTTCCTCCGCGTAAGCGTCGCAGCTTAAAAAAACTCGCATAACGACACTCGATAACCTCAATAAAAAATTTGTATTCGACCTTTCGCGAGCCACAAGGCAAAGTAGAATTAAGTTCTCGTCATTCCTCACATTCTTTTTGGTTTTGCTGGGCATACTGTTCAAATCATGCGCACTCGGCAATAATGCCACGAAGTTTCATTTCTAGACGTCTCTTTCTACGCAGTTTGGATCAACCGCAAGTTCAAGATATGTCGCGAAATATAGGTTTTTTCATTTCATTCTTCCACCACGGCGGTCAATTGTTATGAGACAGATCCAAGAGCGGTGCCTCGGTATTTGGCAACCGGCCCAGAATTGCAGGAATCAGCCTGGCTTGCGACCTGGTGGAGCCCCGGTCAGTCCCATCACATGGCTTTCGCGTCGAACCGCTTTTGCGCGCGCCATGCTTCTGCTTTTCCTGTTCGCTGGCTGCTTCGTGACCATTGCCCAGGCGCAGGTTGCCGCGACCACCGACGCTCAGGTGCAACAGCATCTGCAGCAGCTGGATGTAGCCGTGCAACACGCCCAGCTTTCCGCCGATAACGGCTGGATGCTGGTCTCTGCCGCGCTGGTACTGATGATGACCATTCCCGGCCTAGCCCTGTTCTACGGCGGCCTGGTCCGAAAAAAGAATGTCCTGAGCACCATGATGCATAGCTTTGCCATGGCCGGCATCATTTCGGTGGTGTGGGCATTCGTCGGCTTCAGCCTGTGCTTTGGCTCGGGAACCTGGTTTATTGGCGGATTTCACCATGTGTTCCTCCGTGGAGTTGGCTCGGCGCCGGACCCAGCCTATGCAGCCACAATTCCGCTGGCTACCTTCATGATCTATCAATTGATGTTTGCCATCATTACGCCGGCACTCATCTCCGGCGCCTTTGCTGAACGCATGAAGTTCAGTGCCATGGCGTTGTTCACCCTGCTGTGGTCTCTATTTGTATATGCGCCTATGGCCCACATGGTGTGGGGCAAAGACGGTCTGCTGAATGCCTCTCTGACCGGCGGTATTCCCACCTTGGACTTCGCCGGCGGCACCGTGGTCCATATCACTTCCGGCGTATCGGCCCTTGTCTGCGCGCTCTATCTCGGCAAACGGCTGCAGTATCCCAAGGAGCCGATGCCGCCGCACAGCGTTGTGCTCAGCTTCATCGGCGCGGGCATGTTGTGGGTGGGTTGGTTCGGCTTCAACGCGGGTAGCGCGTTGTCGGCCGGAACCCTGGCCACCAGCGCCTTTGTTGCGACTCATTTTGGTGCAGCCGCTGCGGCTATTGGATGGTGCCTGGCAGAGTGGATTCGTAACGGCAAGCCGAGCGCTTTAGGAGCCATTTCGGGCGCAGTCGCAGGTTTGGTCGCCATTACCCCGGCAGCTGGCTTTGTCGGGCCTATGTCGGCGCTTGCCATCGGCTTCCTCGCTGGCCTGTGCTGCTACTTTATGGTCGCCAAGGTGAAACATTGGTTTGGCTACGACGATTCCCTGGACGCCTTTGGCGTGCACGGCGCCGGCGGAACGTTAGGCGCAATTCTCACCGGAGTCTTCGCTTCCCGCGCCATCAATCCCATCTTCAAAGACGCTCATGGTAATGCGCTGCCGGTCGGCTGGCTCGACGGCAATTGGATGCAGGTGCCGCATCAATTGGTCGGGATCGCGATCGCGTGGGTACTGTCCATCGTCGGAACGCTCGTCCTGCTGAAGATTGTCGACATGCTGATCGGTTTGCGCGTAGATCCCTCCGACGAACACGAGGGGCTGGACCTGAGCCAGCACGGCGAAGAAGGTTACGATTGGGAAATTGCGGCTTCTTAATCCCTCTCTGGTATATCTTGGCGATGTGGAACGACGATTGAAGGACCGGCCCTTCTTTTTTTGAGAAAAGTGAGGAAGCAAGACATGCAGAAGATTGAAGCGATCATCCAGCCGTCGAAATTGGATGCAGTGAAAGAAGCGCTGATCGAAATTGGAGTTGAAGGCATCACCATTCTGGAGGCGCGCGGGCACGGCCGGCAAAAGGGTCACACCGAGTTCTATCGCGGCCGCGAGTATGCCGTGGATGTGTTGCCCAAAATCAAATTGGAAGTCGTCGTGACCGATGCTATGGCGGAACGCGCGATCCAGGCGATCCTGACCGCTGCCCGCACCGGAAAAATTGGCGACGGCAAGGTTTTTGTGTCGCACATCGACGAGGCCATCCGCATTCGCAACGACGAACGGGGAGAAACCGCTTTGTAGATCGATTGGCCGTTCCATCCCTCAATTTCGCGCAAAGGAGCCCGCCATCCCGATCTCCGATTCATCTTCGATCCAGCTGTTGCGCGTGGAGTACCAACGTACTTCGGAACAGATGCGGCAGTTCTTTTCCGAATCGCAGGATGGTCCGATTCTGGTGCAGCGCCGCTCGGAGCTTGTCGACCACCTCATTGAGCGCCTCTGGCTGGAACACATTGCGTCAGAGGAATACGGCCCCCAGGGGCTTACCCTGGCTGCCATCGGAGGATATGGTAGACGACAACTCTTTCCCTACTCCGACATCGATCTTCTTTTTATTGCCGCCGACGCCACCACCGAAGGCGCTCACAAGGCCGGCATTCGCAAGTTGTCACAGGACTTGTGGGACATTGGATTGCGTGCCAGCGCCACCACCCGCACGCTGGCAGAGTGCGAACGAGTCAGCGAAGAAAATCCAGAGTTTACTCTGTCTCTTCTGGACCGCCGCTACATCGCGGGCGATTTCGCCCTGTTTGAAGAACTCGACCTGGAACGAATCCCCGCGCTGGTGGAACGCCGGCGATCTCAACTGTTCGCCGCTATTGCACAGTTGACACGCGCCCGTCATGCAAAATACCAACGTACGCTTTTCCATTTGGAACCCAATGTCAAGGATGGCCTTGGCGGCCTGCGCGACTTTCATACGTGCGCGTGGCTGAGTCAACTATTGCCGGAATCGGCGCGCTACTCTGCCAGCCGTTATGAAAAAGATCTGCTGGTGGAACGTCAGGATGACTCCGCCCTGGCCCACCAATTTCTCATTACAGTTCGCAGTTTTCTCCATTACAGAAGTCAGCGCGATGACAACATGCTCTACTGGCAGGCACAGGACGAGGCGGCGAAGCTCCGTCTCGGTGTGTCGACCGTCCGGTCGCGTCTGACAGACAAGCGCCCCGCGAATACCGCCGGATGGATGCGTCAATATTTTCGCCATGCTCGCTCGATCGAGTGGCTCTCCCGCCAAATGCTGGATGACATTCCAAGCGGACGTCTCGCCGTGATGGATCAAATACGCCAATGGCGCAGTCGCACCGTATTGAGCGGCTGTCCTGTTGCCGATGGCAAGATCGCTCTGAAAACTGTGGCGGAATATGCCGATCCCGATCGAGTGCTGACGCTGTTTCAGATGATCGCGGAGCAGCCGCTGCAATTGACCCGTGAAGCGGAAGGCCATCTCAGCGATTCGCTGGCCGTGCTGGCAGAACGCCTGCCCGAAGGTGCTGGGCTGTGGGAGCGAGTTCGTCGCATTCTGCTTGGACCTGAAGTAGCCAACGCACTTCGCGTGATGCATGCGCTGGGAATTCTGGAACTGATTCTGCCGGAATTTCATGGCGTAGACGCGCTGGTGGTGCGGGACGCCTATCATCGTTACACCGTCGATGAACATACATTTTTGATTCTTGAAAACCTGCACGCCTTAAGCCAGCCGCATGACGAGTGGGAGAAGGGTTTCGCTTCGATTCTGCGCGAAGTTGAGGAGCCGGAATTGCTGTACTTGGCAGCCCTCCTACACGACACCGGCAAAGCTCGCAGCGAAGGCAGCCACACCGATCAAAGTATGTGGATTGCCGATGCAGTCTGCGAACGTTGGCGCCTCACCCCGACCCAGCGCCAGACCGTATTGCGGCTGATTCGCAATCATCTGGAAATGTCGCTTGCTCTGCGCAAGGATATCTTCGACGCGGAAACGATTCGAATGTTTGCTGATCTAGTCGGCACACCGAATAATCTTCGGCTGCTTACCCTGCTGACCTATGCCGACATTCATTCTGTCAATCCAGAAGCGCTAACGCCATGGAAAGCAGAAAATTTGTGGCGCCTTTATATGGCCACTTCGAATTATCTGGATCGCAATGTCGACGAGGATCGCATTCAAGCGGACGCTGATACCGCTGCCGTACAACAGGTGATCGCGCTGTCGCCCGAAAATTCCGCGGCAATTCATGGTTTTCTTGCCGGCCTTCCGCAACGCTATCTGCGAACCCGTTCCACAACGGAGATTCTGACTCATTGGCAATTGGCATCACAACTCGACGACACTTCTTCCAGCGTGACGCTCACTCGCAACGATGCCTGGTGGGAATGCACCTTGATTACCCGCGATCGCCCGTTTCTTTTTGCCGACGCCGCCGGCGCCCTGACCGCCTGGGGCATGGATATTCTGAAGGCCGATGCATTTTCCAACGCGGCGGGAATTGTCATCGATCACTTCCGTTTCCTCGATCGCTACGAGACCCTCGCGCTCAATCCCGCTGAAGCAGAGCGCTTCCAGAAAAGCCTGACCGACATCGCCAGCGGTCGCGCCTCCGTCGAAAAGCTTCTTGCCGCACGCGCTCACTCTGCTCGCACTCAGAACCATAAGACGCGTGTTGAAACGCGGCTCTCTGTCGACAATACTTCCTCGACCCACAGCACCATTCTGCAGGTCATCACGCAAGACACTCCAGGCCTGCTGCGCCGGCTCAGCCTGATTCTGGCACAGCAGAAATGCGACATCTCCGTTGCCTTGATCGACACCGAAGGCGAAGTCGCGATCGACGTTTTCTACCTGACAAAAAGCGGCGATCAGCCCGGTACATCCTCGCCCGACAATCGAACTGAAAACGCAAAGCTCGATCCGGAATTTCTGGATCACCTGCAAAAAGTTCTCGCCGACACTCTTCAAATGTCAGTAACTCTGCGCTGAATTCGCCGCACGGACGTCTCCAGTCATCTCTTCGTTTTTCGCTTCGCATACATTCCGTCTGCCTATCGCGCCGGAGTACACTGGGGACGTTGTTCGCGCCGCAAACATGCATATCGAAAGTGCGAACACCGATCACCTCTTCCGACGGCTGGAGCGCATTGATGAATCCGACTTCCCTCACTCGCGCGCTGCGCCATGTGCTTCTATGCCTAGTGTTGGGCTGCATGTGTCTTCCGCTTTCTGCGGCGACCCGGACGAAGCACCGGCATGCAGCGCCGCCGCAAGGCAAGCCCACGGTCCAGCAGGTACAGCCACCCAATTGGTGGAGTAATCTTCCCAACCCGATGGTGCTGCTGTATGGGAAAAACCTCATTGATGCGCACATCAGCAGCAGCGTCGCTGGAATTTCTGTGCGGCGAACGAGGATTTCTCAGAACGGCCATTGGGCATTCGTCTGGCTGGATACTTCCGATGCTCCTCCACAGCATTTCGACCTGATTGTGCGCACCACTGCCGGTCAGGCACGCGTCCCGTACGAACTGGACAAACTGCACGACCCGAGCCAAGGCTACCAAGGGTTTTCGGCCGCCGATGTGATGTACCTCATCATGCCCGACCGTTTCTCCCAGGGAAATACGGCAGGCCCGCAGATTCCGAAACCGGCCGCCACCGTGGATCGCAGCAATCCGCACGATTACCACGGCGGCGATTTGCGCGGCATCGAAAATCATTTGGACTACCTCAAGCAGCTTGGCGTCACTACTCTCTGGATCACGCCCCTCTATGCGCCCGACCCGCTTTCTGAGGACTACGACGGATACGAGCCGGTCAACATGTACCAGATCAATCCGCACTACGGCACATTGCAGGACTATGAAGACCTGGCCGCCGCCATTCACAGCCATGGAATGAAGCTGGTGCTGGATATCGTCGCTAACCAGGTCGGCCCGAAAAGCATGTGGGTCAACGATCCTCCCACGCCGGACTGGTTCCACGGCACGCCGGCGGATCATCTTGCTGCGACGGACAATTTTGCCTCCATCGCCAGTCCGCACGCCGCTCCAGCCGCCTACCAGCCGGTTGTGGATGGTTGGTTCCGCAATGTGCTACCGGATTTGAATCAGTCGAATCCGCTGGTCAAGCAGTACCTGATCCAAAACGCAATCTGGTGGGTCGAACTCGGAACTGTGGACGGCCTCCGCCTGGATACATTTCCGTACGTCGATCGTTCCTACTGGCAGGATTTTCACTCCACCATGCACGCCCTCTATCCCAACCTGACTACTGTCGGCGAAATTTACGATTCGGATCCAACTGTGACCTCCTACTTTGCCGGCGGACAGAAACACGTAGGCATCGATACTGGACTCTACACCGAGTTCGACTACCCTAGCTACTTCGTGTTGCGTTCCGCCCTGACTGCGCCTCCTTCTGCTGTCTCATCGATGGCAAATCTCGAAAACATCCAGCGCCAGGACTGGCTGTATCCTCGCCCTGACGCGCTTGTGACATTTTTCGGCAATCACGACACCGCGCGGTTTCTCTCCGTGCCCGGAGCAAGCGCCGCCAGCGAACGACTCGCTTTTGGATTGCTGGCTACCATGCGAGGCATGCCGCAAATTTATTATGGAGATGAAATCGGCCTCTCCTCTGGACCCGATGGCGATAATCGGCCTGATTTTCCCGGAGGATTTCCCGGCGACCCCCAAAATGCGTTCACTGCCGCCGGTCGCACTCCGCAGCAGCAGGCAATGTATTTCTGGGTTCAAAGCCTGTTGGATTTGCGCGCACATCATGAAGCCTTGCAGACCGGCTCGCAGCAAAACCTGCTGGCAGATGAGAGCGGTTTTGTGTTCGCTCGCTTCGTTGTCCCCACACAGAAAAATGGATCGACGCCGCCACCATCAGAAATCGATCTTGTGCTAATGAACAAATCCGACGCGCCGCGAACCTTCCATCTAGATTTCACACGTACAGCACTCGACGGCGTCAAGACACTCAATCCATTGTGGAATACAAAAGACACAGTCACGGTTACACAAGATCATTGCGACGTCACCGTGGGCGCCCAGCAGTTAGTGGTTTTCACCGCGCAACCATAAAGCGTACGGATGCAGGAAGAAAGCAACACCATGCGGAAGCCTTTGCGCGTCGCGGCAATTGGTGAGATCTTGTGGGACCTGCTTCCCGAGGGCCCGCAACTCGGCGGCGCTCCCGCAAATTTCGCGGCCATTCTGGCGCAGATGTTTGCCTGCGATGCAGCCACACTCGCCGGTGAAGTCTTTTTGGTCACTTCTGTGGGTGACGATCCTCTGGGAAAACTGGCGCGCGAGCAATTGATCGCGCATCAGGTGCGTCCGGATTTTATTGCGAGCGATCCAAACCGTCCCACCGGAACCGTTGAAGTGCAGCTCGATGCGGAACTGGGCCCGCGCTATCGCATCTGCAATCATGTAGCCTGGGACAACGTGCCTGACATTCCGCAGTTGGCCGCGCTCGCGCCCACGCTGGATGCCATTTGTTTTGGAACCCTGGCACAACGATCGCCCGCGACGCGCACCACGCTTCGCTCTCTGGTTGCTTCCACGCGCGCGGACTGTCTCCGCGTCTTCGATGTCAATCTAC
>DATJUD010000050.1:0-17433 GCA_035502695.1 Acidobacteriaceae bacterium | reverse complement strand
CGCACCTGCCACGTCCTCGATCGGTACTGTAGGATCAACGCGGTGTTGATAGAAGAGATCGATTCGATCTGTCCGCAAACGTTTCAGGCTAGCATCCGCCACACGCTTGATATGCTCCGGCCGGCTATCGGTCCCCATTCCACGCTTGCCAGTCTCATAATCGATTTCGAAGCCAAACTTTGTGGCAATTGTCACCTTGTCTCGGATCGGCTGGACCGCTTCGCCCACAAGCTCTTCGTTCGCGAACGGCCCATAGGCTTCGGCGGTATCGAAATGCGTCACTCCACGGTCATAGGCTGTCCGAATGAGATGGATCATCTCGCCTCTGTCAGCCGGCGGCCCATAGCCAGAGCTCATACTCATACAGCCGAGGCCAAGGGCAGAAACTTCCAACCCGCTTTTTCCCAGTTGTCGCTTCTGCATCATTTTCTCTCCACTTGCAGTTTAAGGAGAAGCGAACGCGGGCCGTTATCCCGATTCTGCCGATCTTTTGCCTAATTCTCTTGCGGGCCGGTCTTTGTGCTGGCATCGTGAAAGCCGCAGCAACTATCCTTTGAACGAGAGGCAAACAGAATGAGTATGAATGGCAAGCATTCCGGCGCTCTTACAGCGGCGGGGTCGATACAGGATTTGAGAGCCGATCTGGCGAAGAAAATTGCCTGGTTCATCGGCTCTTCAGAGAGGCGAATCACAGAGGTCCCGGGCCTGGTGCTGGTGCGCAGGACTGCACCCACTGCGCCCTGCACAGGCACCTACGCGCCGAGCGTGATCGTCATTGCTCAGGGCAGCAAGCGCGTCGACCTCGGCCAGACGAGCTTCACCTACGACCGGTCGCGATTTCTGTTGACCTCGATCGACCTGCCCATCGTGAGCCAGGTGGTCGAGGCGAGCGAAGCGAAGCCCCTTCTGGCATTGGCACTGCAGCTGGAAATGCCGATGGTGCGCGAGCTTCTCAACCGCGAGGAAGTCAACGTGCGCGAGCTGTCATCTGACACGCCCGCCATGGTGACCGGTGAGATCACGGTAGAGTTGCTGAGCGCCTGTTGCCGGCTGGTCGATTTGCTGAGGAATCCAAAAGATATTCCATTCCTGAGCGGACTGATTCAACGCGAGATTATTTACCGTCTGCTATGCGGACCCGAGGGCGCTCGGCTTCGAGCGATTGCAACTTCAGGAGATCAGAGTCATCGCACCGCGAGGGCGATTTCCTGGATTCGGGACAATTACGCGAAACCGGTACGAGTAGATGAGCTTGCCCAACTTGCAGGCATGGGTGTATCGACGCTGCATCACCATTTTCGTGTGCTGACGCATATGAGCCCGCTTCAGTATCAGAAACAGTTACGATTGCAGGCAGCGCGAGGGCGAATGCTGCTCGATGGTAAGGACGCTTCGACTGTGGCGTTTGAGGTGGGATATGAAAGTGTCAGCCAATTCAATCGTGAATATAGCCGCTATTTCGGGCAGCCACCGATGCGCGACATCAAGGCTCTGCGAGAAAGGAAAGTTGTTGAGATGAGCGCTGCCTGATGGCTGGTGCGATGTTGCTGGTTGATCGTGTTCGCCAGATGGATGAGGCTGATGCATGCTGCTGGGTTGCTTGCGCCGGTGGTGAGTTGAGCCTGGCATGATGACATGCGTCCAACTGGCTTCCCCTCGTAGGATTTCGCATGAGAACCTGATAGCAGGTCAAAGCCATTTACAGAAGGGAACGGAATGCAGCGGAGAGAATTCTGCAAGTTGATTGGGGCATCGGCGGCGGTGAAGGCGGTGGGTGTGGCGGCGGCTGCGGAGAAGAGCGACGCCTACGTGCCGGTGACGGATGCGCTGGTGGTGCGGAAGCTGGATGCGTGGCAGGACTGGAAATTCGGTTTCATGATGCATTGGGGGACGTATAGCCAGTGGGGCGTGGTGGAATCGTGGTCGATCTGTTCGGAGGACTGGATCAAACGCCCAGCCGGTACCAACTACGTGGACTACAAGAGAAGATACGAGGCGTTGCCGAAGACGTTTAATCCGATCGGGTTCGATCCGGATGTGTGGGCGAGCGTCGCTAAGAATGCGGGCATGAAGTACGTGGTGTTTACAACCAAGCACCACGACGGCTTTTCGATGTTCGATACGAAGCTGACGGATTATCGAATCACCGCGCCGGATGTTCCGTTCCATACAAATCCGCGGGCCAATGTCGCGAATGAAGTGTTTGCGGCGTTTCGCAAGCAGTCGTTCGGAATCGGCGCATATTTTTCCAAACCTGACTGGCATAGCGGAGACTATTGGGCGCCGGAATGGGCGACTCCTAATAGAGACGTGAATTACGATACGCGCGAATATCCGGAGCGCTGGAAGAAGTTTGTTGCGTTTGTGCATGGGCAGGTGGGTGAGCTGACGTCTGAATATGGGTCGGTGGATATTTTGTGGCTCGACGGCGGCTGGGTGAATCCGACGGCGCATCCGAATGCGATTGTGGGCGGACAGGAAGTGCCGTGGCCGCAGGATATCGACATGCCGGGACTGGCGGCGCTGGCACGGAAAAATCAGCCGGGGCTGATTGTGGTGGATCGCACGGTGGGAGGGCCGTACGAAAACTATCGCACGCCGGAGCAGCAGATTCCGGATAAGCCGCTGCCTTATCCATGGGAAACGTGCATGACGCTGGGCAATTCGTGGTCGTATGCGCCGAACGATCACTATAAGTCGTCGCGCCAGGTGGTGCACATGCTGGTCGACATTGTTGCCAAGGGCGGGAATTATCTGCTGAACGTGGGTCCTGATCCGACGGGCGAGCTGCCGACGGAAGCGGTTGCGCGGCTGGCGGAAATCGGAACGTGGATGCAGACGAACGGCGAGGCGATTTATGCGACGCGTCCGTTGGCGCCGTATCGCGACGGCAAGGTGTGCTTTACGCGTGGCAAGGATGGCGTGGTGTACGCGATCTATCTGCTGGATGAAGGTGAGGCGGTTCCGGGGACGATTGCATTGAAGAGCATTGTGCCGGCGCCGGGTGCGAGCGTGCGTCTGCTTGGGTACGACGCAGAGTTGAAGTGGCAGCGTGATGGCGCGGGGGCGCGGATTGAAGTTCCGGAAAGATTATGCAGGCAAGCTGCGAAGGATTGCGCGGTTAGCCTGCGTATTTCTGCGGTGCGGCGTAGAAGCTGAGCGGTGCGCACGACAAAATTAACTATCAGGATGGAGTGAGCATGCAGACGTTTTGGCAGGACATCCGCTTTGCACTGAGACAGTTGCGCAAGTCTCCGGTATTTGCGGCCACGGCGATCCTGACGCTTGCCATTGGCATTGGGGCCAACGCAGCCATCTTTACGCTGATCGACGATGCCATGCTGCGAACGCTCCCGGTACAGCAGCCCGATCAGTTGGTGACAGTCGGATTCACAAGCCCGAAGATCCGGCAGCTGATCCCGGTGCAGTCGCTGTACGGCCTGGACCAGCTGCGAGGGCAACTCAAGAGTGTCGAAGGGCTCTCCGGCTGGAGCTCGGATCTGCTTTCGGTCCCGGACCGAGAGGGAACGCTGCGCTCCATCGAGGGGGAGATGGTGAGCGGCGATGCGCTGCAGATGTTAGGCGTGCGGCCCTACCTGGGTCGGGTGCTCATCCCGGCGGACGATATACCCGGAGGACCGATCGGCGGTTGGCCAGCGGTCCTCGGCTATGGCTTCTGGCAAAATAATTTCCACGGCGACCCGGCGATCATCGGCCGGCACATCAAAGTTTCCGGGCACGTAGTCACCGTCGTGGGCGTACTGCCGCGCGACTACGACGGAGTGTTTCTGGGCACGCATGTACGGATCATGCTGCCCATGCACTTTCTTTCCGCGATGGCTGCCACGTCGGAGCTGGACGTCTTCCGCACGCCGCAGAAGTCGGAGGTGATGGTGCTCGGTCGTCTGCGCCCGGGCAGTACACTGCGCCAATTGAACGCGGAGCTGGGGAGCATTTCCCAGGACGAAATCAAGATACTCCTGCCCATGCAGTGGCGGGCGATTCCCGATTTTCGCGACGCCACGCTGCATGCCGAGGCCGAGGGGCATGGCTTCGCCTACATTGGAAAGCAGAATCGGCAATCGCTCTGGCTGCTGCAGGGCATCGCGTTCCTTGTGCTGGTGCTTTGCTGCGTTAATCTGACCAGCGTGCAGTTCTCTCGCGCCAAAGCGCGGCAGCATGAGTTTGCCGTGCGTGCGGCGCTGGGCGCCGGATGGCGGCGGATCGTACAGCAGTCGCTTATCGAATCGCTGCTGCTGGCGGCGATTGGTTCGGTGGCGGCCGCAGCGCTGGCCTGGTCGAGCACGCGTGCACTTTCCGCCTTTCTGACGCCGCCTGGATCGCCCGAGCCGTTTCTGCTTCGTCCCGATCCGCGGGTGCTGGCTTTCACCAGCGCACTCGCCATATTGACGACGCTGCTGTTTGGGCTCGCCCCGGCGATATTTGCCAGCCGCACAGCGCCGGCGGGTTTGCTCAGAGCTACCGGTACCCACCGCCGGCGCAAGATGCTGGGCCAGCGGCTGTATATCCCGGCACAATTTGCCGTCGCGTTGGTGCTGGTTTTCGCCGCGGGACTTTTTTCCGAGACGCTGCTGCGGCTGCGCGCTAACAATACCGGTTTCGATCCCTCTCACATCACCATGGTCACGGCGCAATTTCAAGCACTCAAAAAGACTCCGGCCGAGATCGCCTCAATCTTCGAGCAAATGACAGACAGCCTGCGTGCATCGCCCGGTGTACAGTCCGCTGCCTACGCCTGGGTCACTCCCGTCGCGGGCTACGCCCAGCAAATTATCGCCCAGCCAATGGGCTCGGCCCAGGGTGAGCACAAGATCTCTTTCAACCAGGTGAGCGAAGGCTACTTCTCCACTATGCGCACGCAGGTGCTGCTCGGTAGGGAATTCACCACGGCCGATCGCGATCGCTCCACCTGCATTGTGAACCAGGCTGCCGCGCGGCTGCTGTTTCCGGGCGGCTCTGCGCTTGGAGAATCGATCAAGTCTTCCTTCGGCGGGCAAGACGCTTTTACCGCGCAATGCCGCGTTGTCGGAGTTGCCGAAGACGCGCGTTATGCCAGCTTACGCGATCCCCCTCCGCCCACCTTGTATTTTCCCGCAGGCGCATCCACAGTGGCTGGCGGAGGCTATTACAACAACCTCACCTTCCTCATCCGCAGCCGGACAATGGCCGAGGCCACAACCGCTTACCGAGCCGCACTTGCACGCTACGCGCCTACGACGGGATATATGTCGTTTCTTTCTCTGCCCGACCAGATCGACCAGTCGCTGGGTAGCGAACGGCTGATCGCTTTGCTGAGCAACGCGTTTGCGGGCATCGCGCTGCTGCTGAGCGCGGTGGGCTTGTTCGGTGTGCTGGCGCTCGATGTCGAACAGCGCCGACCAGAGTTGGGTGTCCGGCTCGCCCTGGGGGCTTCGCGCAACAACCTGCTGCGGTTGGTGCTGAGCGAGGCCGCGATCATGGTAGGCGCGGGTGCATTGGCCGGCGCTGTGATTGCCGCCAGTGGTTCCAGACTGATCGGTCATTTTCTTTACGGAGTGTCGACGACAAATATGGGCATCGCTCTACTGGCGCTTGTCGCGCTGGGGATGGTGGCACTGATGGCCGCGCTGGGTCCGGCGCTGCGCGCATCCAAAACCGATCCGATGGAAGCGCTGCGGATGGAGTGAGCGACATTCGCGTCTGAGGCATCGACGATTGCGTAACGAGACTTTTCTTTTGGATCTCACGATGCGGGTTGCCGCGTCGTGGAGCAGGGCGCAATGGAGATAGCTGTCATGCTGGATTGAGGTTCAAGGGGGGAAGAGAATGGCGCTCGACAATGCGGCGTTGGTCCGCGAATTTGTGGACGAGGTGATCACGAAGGGAAACATTGAAGCGGCCGGGGAATATTTCTGGGAGGACATGGTGGAGCAGGTTCCCATGCCTGGACAGGGTCCTGGACTGAGCGGGCTGCAAGACGCGATTCACGCCATGCGTGCGGGATTTCCTGACATCGTGTTTTCTATTGTGGAGCAGGTCACGGAGAAGGACAAAGTTGCCAGTCGCTTTGAATGGACAGGTACGCACAAGGGAGAATTCCTCGGGATACCAGCGACGGGGCGGCGGGTGCGGGTGTGGGGAATTGTGATCGATCGTGTGGAGGGTGGGCGGATCAAGGACACGCGCATCATCATGGATACGCTGGGCATGATGGGGCAACTGGGTGTATTGCCTGGTGAGGGTCAGGAGAAGTGATAGGCGGCGAGCAGCAAAGGCTATGATTTGGATGTGAAGCGAAGGACATCCACTCCCCTGATGGCGCGGCTTGGGAAGAGCCGGCCGCGAACCTGGCTGCAATGGATTGGGTTGGGGATTGCGGCGCTATGGTTGCTGGCGGCGATGCTGCTGGTGGCGGCGAAATGGATCAATCCGCCGACGACGATGGTGCATGTGGAGCGGCGAGTGCAGGCGTGGATGGGCGGCAAGCCGTATCACGAGCGCTTCGAATTTGTGCCGCTGAATCAGATCTCGCCAAACCTGCAGCACGCGGTGGTGTCGGCGGAAGATGCGCGATTTTATATCCATCACGGATTCGACTGGCACCAGGTGCAGATCGATGCGGCTGGAGATATGGAAGGCGGGCGGGTGCGCGGGGCTTCAACAATAACGCAGCAGCTGGTGAAGAATTTATTTTTCGGGACGGGGCGGTCGATTGTGCGCAAGGTTGCAGTGGCCACGCTGGTACCGGTGGCGGAGCTGGTGCTGGGGAAGCGGCGGATTCTTGAGCTGTACTTGAATGAAGTGGAGTGGGGGCCGGGCGTGTATGGGGCAGAGGCGGCGTGCCGGTACCACTATGGGGTGAGCGCGCGAAATATTGGGCGAGACCAGGCGGCGCGGCTGGCGGCGATTTTGCCTGCTCCGCGAAAGCGACGGCCGGAGCGGATGAATCGCTATAGCGAAATTATTTTGCAGCGAATGAGCCAGGTGGGTTGGTAGAGAATTCCCTCTCGGAAACTCAGACAAAAAAGATGAAGACTTCCCATAGACATTCGAGTGGTGTATAACGTTCTTGCATAGACATTCGAGGGGAGGGACGCCGACATGGTTTTGAAGAGACCGCCTGAAAACGGGGAAATTCTGCAAGGCACGCTGGACATGCTAATTTTGCGCACGCTGGTGATGGGGCCGGCGCACGGGCACACGATTGCGCAGGTGATTGAGCACACTTCGGAAAATGCGCTGGAAGTGGAGCAGGGCTCGCTCTATCCGGCGCTGCATCGGCTGGAAGACCGGGGATGGTTGTCGTCCGAATGGGGAGTGAGTGAGAACAATCGCAAGGCAAAGTTCTACCGGCTGACCGCGAAAGGGCGAAGGGAACTGAGTGCGGCGACCAGCCGCTGGCACAGGATGACGCGCGCCATCGGGCTGATTCTTGGAGACTCGATCAAATCCGCAGGGAAATGACAAGGGGAATGACGAGAGATGAGCCTACGACGGTTGATGCAGCGGAGAAAGAAAGACGAGGAACTGGCCGAGGAGATCGAATCGCACCTTGCGCATGAAGAGGACGCGAATGCTGCGCGAGGAATGAGTTCAGAGGAAGCGCGACGGCGGGCTCGAGTACGGTTCGGGAATGCTCGCGCGGTGCGGGAGCAGGTGTGGCTGGATCGATCATTTCCGTGGGCGGAAAAGCTGTGGCGGGATGTGCGATTTGCGTTGCGCTCGCTGAAGAAGACGCCGGCTTTTACGTGCATCGCGATCCTGGTAATTGCCGTCGGCATTGGTGTGAACACGGCGGTGTTTTCCGTGATGAATGCCGTGCTGCTGCGATCTTTGCCCGTGCGCGACCCGTCCCGCCTGGTATATCTGCGGACCTCCAATCCTCCGAAAGGAACCGGCACCATCGACTGGAACCAGACATTCTCCTACCCCGTCTACGATGTTCTGCGGCATCAGAAAGGCGGCCTGGCACCCATCATGGCGTATGTGCCGCTGTCCGGGAGCAAGGTCGCCGTTCGCTATGGAGAGAATCCCGAAGAAGCCGAAGGCGACATGGTGAGCGGCACTTTTTTCTCGGGTCTCGGTGTCCACCTGCCGCTAGGCCGCGGCTTCAGCGAAGAGGATGAGACCCGTCATGCACCCGTCGTTGTGCTCAGCTACAGCTACTGGACGCGGCGCTTTTCGCGTGATCCTGACGTGTTGGGCAAGACGCTGTATATCAATGCAGTCCCTATGACAATTGTTGGCATCACCTCCCCGGGCTTTGAAGGCCTTGAAGCCGGAAGCTCCACCGATTTCTGGATTCCACTGCAGGACCGGAGGGAGCTGAATGCGTGGGGGAATCCTCCGGACGATGGCAAGCTGTACACCTCTGATCCCACCTGGTGGTGCTTGCAACTGGTGGGCCGGCTTGCTCCCGGGGTGAACCGTTCGCAGGCGCTGGCGCAGTTGCAACCGGTGTTTCAATCGGCCGCCTTCATCGGCGTGGGCAGTTCGCCGAAGCGCGGCGAGAAGCCTCCCACACTGAGCTTTGCTGACGTGAAGGGTTTTCGCGGATACGACCAGAGCTATGGCAATCCGCTGCGCATGTTGATGGCCATGGTGGGGTTTGTACTGCTGATCGCGTTGGCCAATGTAATCATGCTCCTGCTTGCGCGCAACACGGCGAGGCAGCGGGAGTTCTCCGTCCGGCAGGCACTGGGTGCGAGCCGCGGGCAATTGTTCCGTCAACTATTCACTGAGAGTTTGATCCTGGTATCGGCAGGCGGCGCGTTGGCGTGGGTCTTCGCGGAGCTTGCCACGAGGCAGTTGGGCAGATGGGCGCACATCGAGTCGAGCCTGGCTCCGGACAGGACTGTGCTGCTTTTTACTCTAAGCGTGCTGGCCCTGGCGGGATTGTTGTTTGGCCTGGCGCCTTTGCGCGTTGCCCTGGACGGGAAAGCAGAACTGGCGATCAAGACTCCAGCGGCAACGTCGTACACGGATGCCAGAAAATCACGACTGGGCAGATTCATCGTCGCGCTGCAGATGACTCTGTGCGTGGTGCTGCTGGTGGGCGCAGGCCTGTTGATTCGCTCGCTGCGCAACCTGGAGAATACGCCCCTTGGCATGCGGGTCGAAGGCCTGGTAGTCTTTGGCGTCAAACCCAACGTTCCCTCAATTCCACAGGGCCGCATTTTCTATCAGACCTTACTGACTCGCCTGCGCCAGTTGCCCGGCGTGGAATCGGTGACAGTCAGCGAGGAGCGCCTTGGATCGTGGTGGTCCGATAACAGCGCCATGATGGTCGACGGCAAAATGCCCGATGTCGCCGGCGGCGCTTCAGACACGGTGCGCAGCAACGTCGCCGGACCGGATTTCTTTACGACGCTTGGTGTGCCCGTACTTGCTGGCCGCGATTTTACCGATTCCGACACCGCGGCCTCAGCTCATGTCGGCATCATCAATGAAGAATTTGCCAGGCGCTTTCTGCCCAATCAAAATCCGCTGGGACACAGCATTGGCTCTGACGACGGACGATACACCATGACCATTGTGGGCGTGGTGAAGGATCACAAATATCGCAGCATCGACGAAGAGCCCATCCCCATGGCCTGGTACATGTATGCGCAGATCCCCATGGTCGGGCCGATGGCCGTGGAGATGCGTGTGCATGGAGAGCCGCTGGCGATTCTGCCGGCTGCGCGCAAGGCGGTGCGGCAAATCGATCCTAACCTGCCGCTGATCCAGCCCATGACCCAGCGCGCACAGTTCGATACGACCATCGCTCAACAGATGCTTTTTGCTCGCCTTGCCGGCTTCTTTGGTTTTTTGGCGGTCATTCTGGTTGGGACCGGGCTGTACGGAACCCTGGCGTACCGCGTCAACTCGCGGACGGCTGAAATCGGCGTTCGGATGGCGGTAGGTGCGCGGCGCGGCCAGGTGGTCTGGATGATTCTGAAGGATAGCCTGACACTGACGTGCGCCGGAGTGCTGGTCGGTGTTCCACTGGCGATGCTGTTGGGACGTGCGTTGAGGTCCACGCTATACGGCGTTCAACCGCTGGATGCGGACACCTATTTGTTTGCGGTTGCGGGAGTGGCCGTGGTGGCTCTGGTGGCGAGTGCGGTCCCTGCGCGGCGGGCTACGCGGGTGGATCCAATGACGGCATTGCGGGTTGAATAGATCGCACGAAGCTTCGTTTGCATGCAGACACAAGCGGACTGCGTGCAGAGGCAGGCGAGAGGTGCGGAGCTGCGGACGCACGGACGAGGCTACTGATTGTAGTTGGCGAAGACGCGGATCACTTTGCCGGCTGGGTTGAATTGCATGACCTCCGCGGTTTTGCTTTCGCGAACATTGGTGCCATAGTAGGCGACGATGGTTTCGATACCCCAGAGGACATCCATCAGTGTGAAGTGAAGATTGGGATAGGTTTTGAGGCCTACCTGAAAATAGTTGCGAAGGGCGGATTTTCCCTGGACGATGGCGGTGGCGTTGTTGAGCAGCTTGAGAGCGAGCGGCGAGAGGAGAACTACGTCGTCCGCGTAATGGGACAGGATGCGGTCGAGGTCGTGGGTGTTCCATGAGTCGGCCCAGTCCTGGACAAACGCATGGGCGAAGGCGGATTGGATGGGCAGCGAAAAAGTTTCCATGGACTATTATGGAACGATTCGCGGGAGTGGAGGATTGCATTCCCACGGCGGTGAAACGGCGCGCAAACACACCGCACATCAAAATGACTTTAAATCAGACACAACCCAGACTGCCCCTGTAACCAGGAAAGTCTCGGCGAATTCGGACCAATTGAAATGCGCTGCCGGGTGGGCGATCAGGTGCGGGATCCACACCAGTACACCGAAGAGAGCCACCATGAGCGTCATCAAGCGCATCGCAAGCCGCGCCTGGCGATTGACGAGAATGGCAATGGCCGCAAGCGCGAAAGCGGTGGTCGTAAGAAGCGCCCAAAACATTTGGCCGGGCGGAAGCCACTTTGGAACCGTGTGAGCTGTCTCACGAAGCAGGAGTGCCTGACCCAACGTAAAGGAAATTGCGCAGACCCCGAGCCCCAGGCGCGCCAGTCGGCCCAACACGAGCGCCCTGGCTGCGCTTGTCTCCGTTGCAGCGTACACCGCCATGGCACCGAAGACTAAAGACAGGAACAGGAAGAAGCTGCCGCCGAATTTTTCATAGATGTTGGTTGCGGCAATGATGTCGGGGACGCAGGCCAGCGAGAAACACAAATAGACAATGCAGAGGATGAGCGAAGCCAAGTGCGCCGTCCGCTGGTGCTGGATCCCAATCCCGCCGGCGATTTGAGCGGCCATGAGACACATGCCGATGATGACCCCGAAAGGCAGGCTCCAGATATGCTGGACGTTTTGCCATGTCTCAGGGTCGTGCCACATGAGTGCGATGACGCCGAACAGCACCGCTGTGGCGCCAAAGACAATCCGACCATACGACACGGTCTTCATACAGAAAAAGCAACGCCGCCGTTGCTTCGGACCTGTGGCATACGCGAAGTCATTTCTGCTCTATCCTTCTGCTCCGTGCCGGGGAAGCGCGGCATGGGCGAATTCGCCTGCCTCTCGATGGGAAGCGAGAAAACTTCCATGGACATATTATGGAACGAATCGGCGGGAGCGAGGGCGGGGCATTCATACCTCTTCGATCGAGAGACGGGATAGCCGCGGGTTGTCCTTCGGGACTATTTCTCGCGTGCGCCTTCGAGCCACCTCATCAGCAGCCGCAGTGCTCGCTCGGCTTTTGCGATGCTGCCTGGAGGGCCAAAATTCAGGCCGCGAATCAGCGCCACGATGGCCTCGGCGGCGACATCGGCGTCAAGCGTGGGGACGAAGTCGCCACAGCGAATACCGGCGCGCAGAATCTCGAGGATAAATTTCTTCCATGTTCGCTCGTTGCGACTCATCACCGAGCGAATTCCGGGATCGCGGGCGGAGCGGCTGTGGATTTCGGCGAGAACCACAAACATCTCGGGGTGTTCTCGCGCCTGGTGCAAGAGAGCCTCGAAATGGGCAGCCAGGGTCTCGCGAGGACTTAAAGCGCGGCTGGGTATCGCAGCATCGCGGCCCAGAGAAAGCTCCTTGACCATATAGGTCATGACGCCAGCGATGAGTGCTTCTTTCCCCTCGAAATAGTAGTGCAGCGTTGAGTGGTCAAGGCCGGCGCGGGCGGCAATTTCGCGCATGCGAAGGCCCTCGAAACCCTTCTCCGCAATGGCGCAGTAGGCGGCGCGAGCGATCTGTTTGCGCCTGTCTTTTGCCGGTGTGGAGGTTAGCGCAGTCTTCACTTCTCGTTTTTCCTGGTAGGCACAGTGGTCCTTCGTCTTCATTATGAAGCATTTGTTAGGTTGGTTCAACCATATGGTTGACAGTGGCGATCGTCAGAACAATAATTCAACCAGATGGTTGAAACGCATCTAACGTTTTTGACAAAGGAGAAGAATAATGGCGAAGATTCATGCGGATGAAGAAGTCATCACGCAAATTAACGTGTTCGAAGTGGAACCAGGGAACCAAGATGCGCTTGCGGATCTGCTGAAAGACGCGATCCAGCGGGTGAGTGGAATGCCAGGTTGGATTTCCGCAAGCATTCACAAGAGCCTAGACGGAACCCGCGTCACCAACTACGCGCAGGCCGCGAACCATCGCGCCTGGGAGCAGATCGTTGCACGGCTTCAGGGTGAAGGCTTCTTCGAGCGGTTTCAGAAGCTGGCAAAACCGAATCCGTGCCTATATCGATGCACTTTCAGTCTGAGCGCTGACTGAGTTGGAGGGATCCGGCGGGGTCGCGATTGGTTCGTCCGACGATCCGATCCCGTCGAGCCAGAATCTCTATATTGTGTAAACCGGCGGTTGCCTGCTGGGCGAGACTTAGACACCACAACTGATTGGCTGAAGAGAGATATGAAGGCGGTGGAAAAGTCGGACTTGACATATGCCGATATGGGAATGTAATGTTTGCTCATGGCACGAGCGAGCACCACTTCGGATGCGTTCAATGCGGTGGCGGAGCCGCGGCGGCGAGAGATTTTGAGCTTTCTCGCAGGAGCGGAGCGGCCGGTGGGGGAGATTGTGGACGCGCTCGGGTTGGAGCAGCCTTCTGTCTCGAAGCATCTGAGGGTACTGCGGGATGTGGGGCTGGTTCGGGTGCGTTGCCAGGGGCGGCAGAAGTTGTACCGCACGAATGCAGAGGCGATTCGGCCGCTGCATGAATGGGCGGCGACGTTTGAGCGCTACTGGCAGCATCAGTTGAATCGAGTGAAGGAACGCGCGGAGGCGATGGTTCGCCTGGGCGCAAAAGATCTGAATTCTAAAAATGCGAATGAAAAGGAGAAGTGATGATTGCGAGCGAACAAACTCTGGAAAATTTGACGTTGTCGATTGAGCAGGAGATTCACGTACAAGCGCCCATAGATGTGACCTTTGCCGCGCTGCTGGAACAGCTGGGGCCCGGCAATGAAACGCCGGATGGCAAACCACTTTCGATGAAGATTGAACCGTGGCCGGGCGGGCGATGGTATCGCGACCTGGGCAACAACAACGGACATTTCTGGGCGAATGTGCAGGCGATCAAGAGGCCGACGCTGCTGGAATTTGCAGGACCGTTGTTCGCGTCGTTTCCATTCGTTTCCAACGTGCAGTACCGGCTGAGCGAAGTGAAGGGCGGGACGTTGATTGCGTTCAAGCACACCGCCCTTGGATTCGTGACTGATGAACACAAGGCGGGGATGAATCAGGGTTGGACCTCGATGCACGAACGGGTTCGCAAGCAGGCTGAGGGCGGCAAATAATCGCCGCCATTTAACAACGGGTATCGCGATCGGCGGATCGCAAGAGGAGAGAAGACCATGTGTCCATTTTGTCTGGCAACCGCAATGTTGATTGTTGTGAGCGTCACCTCCACGGGCGGACTGGCGGCGGTGGCAATGAAGAAATTCGGCGTGAAGGACGCCGGCGACAATCCACCCGAATCCACACCGAACAAGGAGGAAGCTCATGGCTAACAGCGCGAGAACCACCAAAATGCCGAAGGTAGTTTCGCAAGCAGAATGGAATGCGGCTCACGCCGAGATGTTGAAGAAGGAAAAGGATTTCACGCGTCGGCGAGATGCGCTGGCGGCAGAGCGCCGGCGGATGCCGTGGGTGGCGGTTGAGAAGGATTACAAGTTCGAGGGACCGAAGGGGAAGGTGAGCCTGCTGGATTTGTTCGAGGGGCGGAGACAGTTGATTTTGTATCGCGCCTTCTTCGAACCCGGCGTGTTTGGCTGGCCCGACCATGCGTGTCGCGGCTGCTCGCTGGGGGCGGATCAGGTATCTCACCTTTCGCATTTGAATGCGCGCGATACTACTCTGGCGTATGCTTCGCGCGGGGGACAGAAAGATATCGAACGGCTGAAGGCGCGGATGGGCTGGGAGATGCCGTGGTACACGATCACCGACAGCTTCGATGTGGACTTCGGCGTGGATCAATGGCACGGACACAATGTGTTTTTCCGCGATGGCGACAAAGTGTACCGCACATATTTCATCAACAACCGCGGCGACGAGGCGATGGGGAGCGTCTGGAACTATCTGGATGTGACGCCGCTGGGACGCCAGGAGACGTGGGAAGACTCGCCCGAGGGATACCCGCAGACGCCGCCGTACAAGTGGTGGAACTGGCACGATAACTACGACGCTGCGGCCGCGCCGGACGCGAGATGGGTCGATATCATTACCGACCCCGAAGGAGCGGCGGCGCGGAGGCGCGAGGCGGAAGCGAAAAAGGGCTAAATAGAGGGAGCGCTGCGCCGATTTTCAACACCGGCGCTTTTCAATCAGTGCCAACCTCACCGGGTGAAGGCGCGACTGGGACTAGAACTTGGACCCTGGACTAAAGTCCAGGGTCTACCCGTGACGTCACCTGCGGTCAGAAGTTTTCCACCATTAAAATTTCGCAAACAGGAATCCCTGTGGTTGAAACGTGAATCCTTCCATACATCGGAAAGATTGAGTTGTTCTTTGTTCTCCCCAGCCAATCAGCAGAGGTTTTTTTCAAAAGCGGATGCCGTCGTTTATTTGGTAGAGGCTGAGCACGTGACCGGGAAGGTGCTGCATGTGGACGGCAGCGCGCGCGTGGGCCAATGGTACGTGGAAACAGTGCGCCACCGGGCGATGCGAAACGCCGATTGCAGGAGCTTGGCATTCAGTTGCCAGCTGCACCAGGTCCATATTTCACGATGTATTTGGCGCGGAGAAAACGGGAGTACGCCAGGTGATCGGCATGACCAGCCTGCCGCTGGGGATGCCGATCGAGCTTGAAGTCATCTTCGAAGTCGCAGAGTAAGGCCAGCGAGAGCTGGGCGACTTCAAACCTCACCTGCAACATTCAGTTGCAGTATCGATCTACAACAGACAGGAGGGTTTATGGCAACAGCAATCGCAGTCGCAACGATGAAAGTGGCGCAGGTAGCGAAACCGGGAGAAGGTCTCCAGGTTGTTGAGCGCGAGATTCCGACGCCGGGTGCGGGACAGGTGCGGATCAAAGTGCAGGCCTGCGGAATATGTCATAGCGACGTGCTGACGGTCGACGGTTTGTGGCCGGGAATCAAGTATCCGCGTGTACCGGGACATGAAGTGGCCGGTGTGATCGATGCGGTGGGAGATGGAGTCTCGACATGGAAGAAGGGACAGCGCGTGGGCGTCGGCTGGCATGGCGGGCACGACAACACGTGTCGCGAGTGCCGGCGTGGAGATTTTATCAATTGCCAGAATTTTCAAATTCCGGGCATCAGTTATGACGGCGGATATCAGCAATACATGGTGGCTCCAGTGGAAGCGCTGGTGTCGATCCCAGACAGTTTGAAAGACGTGGATGCAGCTCCACTGCTGTGCGCGGGGATCACCACCTATAACGCGCTGCGTCACAGTGGCGCGCTGCCGGGCGATTTGGTTGCAGTGCAGGGGATTGGCGGTCTGGGTCACCTGGGGATTCAATTTGCGAACAAATTCGGATACAAGGTTGCGGCGATCGGACGCGGGCCGGAGAATGCAGCGCTGGCGAAAAAGCTGGGAGCGAGCGTATACATCGACAGCAAGGCGACAAAAGCGGCGGAGGAATTGCAGAAGCTAGGCGGGGCCAAGGTGATTCTGGCGACAGCGCCGAGCTCGAAAGCGATGTCGGAGCTCATTGGCGGGCTGGGACCGAACGGCAAGCTGCTTGTGATTGGGGCGAGCTTCGATCCGATTGAGGTGTCACCGGTGCAACTGATCATGGGCAACAAATCGATTCAGGGATGGGCGTCAGGAACTGCAGCGGACTCCGACGACACACTGCGCTTTGCAGAACTGACCGGGGTACGGCCGATGATTGAAACCTTTCCGCTGGAGAAAGCAGCAGAGGGGTACGCGCGCATGCTGAGCGGGAAGGCAGAATTTCGCGTTGTGCTGACGATGTGAGTTTGGCAGGTGAGGCACGCGGACCTCAGCGCGTGAAGGCGTGTTGTGGGAGGAAGGTAGACCCCGGACTAAGGTCCGGGGTCTACCCGATACGAACAAGCTTTATCGTTGCACTCAAGGCCGCTCGGCTCGGGAAAATTACAATTCCTGCAGGGCGGCGGATTGGGCTGCGCGCAGTGTGCCACGCCAGTAGAGGTAGGCTCCTAGTGCGCTGGTAGCGATGATCGCGACAACGACTTTCACGGCGAAGAGGAAAGAGCTCGCGACCTGGCCGACGGGAATGAGCTGGAAGGCGAATGCGATCAGCGCGACCGCGAAGGCCGCGGCAGCTCCCAGGCGAATGGCAATGCCGGGACGCCAGGCGCTGGAGCGGAAGCCGAAGATGACCGCGCCGAAGAGCAGCATGTACATGATGCAATAGGAGCCGAAGCCGACGGCGCCGAGGACTTGCACCGCCTCCTGATTGCGCGCGCCGAGGAGGCTGAGAACACCCATCAGTAAGAGAGCAGCGGCAACTGCGGCGATGGCTCTGGACGGCGTGCCGAACCTGGGGTGCAGGCGGCTCCACCAGGAAGGCAGAAGGCCATCCCAGCCGGCGGCCATGGGTAAGCGCGCGACCATCCCAACTGCTACGGCAAGAGCCGCAATGAGCGAAACGCAGAATGCCACGACGGTGAAGGCTGTAATTGCCCAGCCGATGCCAGAGTGGCCGAAGCCAGCCAGCATGACCTGCGACACGGATGCGGCGAGGTCGATCTTCGCGATCGGGACATAACTGAGCACGGCGCTGGTGGCGACGATGTACATCAACGCAATGCAGGGGACGGCGATGAAGACGGAGCGGGCAACGTCATTCTTTGGCTTGCGGCATTCTTCAGAGAAGATGGAGCACTGGTCGAAGCCGCTTAACGCGAAGAGTGCCATTTTGGTGAAGACGTTGAGCGTGACAAGCGAGAAGCCGGGCCACGCCAGCGAGAATGCGACATGGGGA
>DATJUD010000049.1:0-71605 GCA_035502695.1 Acidobacteriaceae bacterium | reverse complement strand
GCGTGATAGCGTCAGGCGCGAAAATGGCAAAATTGTCCGGCTGATTGAATCGGACTTTGCGCTGGATGCGCAGTGTCTGCTCTATCTCGTCATATACCAGCTGCTTGTTGGCTTCGCTGTCATACTTTACCGAAATCCAGTAATCGAGGATTTCCGGGTGGATTTTATGGAACGTTCCGATGGGAAAGTATGCCGCGTTGTCCTCGGGATTTCTGCCGCCGCCGAATGCGGTCTTGCGCTTTTCCATGACACCGATCACGCGAAACATGTCTCCGCCAATTTCAACTTCCTTGCCCAGTGGACTTTCGCCGCGGAATAGTTCATCCGCGGTATCGTAACCCAGAACCACCACGTCAGAATGTTTGTCCTGCTCGTACTGTGAGAAAAAACGTCCCACCGGAATGCTCACGGTATCCACTTCCGGCTCGGCAACGGTATCCCCTTCGAGGATGGTGTGCTGCACGGTGCGCCCCTTATATTTCACCGCGACATTACCGACGCCGAGGTCAAAGTTCTGGTAACGCAATTGCGGAGATACGGCGGTTACGTGCGGCAGCTTGGCCAGCGCCACCACGTCGTCCATCGTCAATTGCTTGCGGGCCAGCATTTCCGCGGTCGGGCGCACATTGATCACCGGGAAGCGAAATACCCAATACACATTCGTTCCGAAAGAGGCGACGAGGT
This sequence comes from Acidobacteriaceae bacterium, assembly GCA_035502695.1. Taxonomy (GTDB): domain Bacteria; phylum Acidobacteriota; class Terriglobia; order Terriglobales; family Acidobacteriaceae; genus JAKAAZ01. Next base: position 70,921 of record DATJUD010000049.1, on the reverse strand, counting down.
TTTCAACGTTCTGATTCAGCCCATTGATAAACGACGACAGCGCGATCACCGTAGTCACGCCGATCACAATTCCCAAAATCGTGAGGCCCGAGCGCATTTTGTTGCTGCGCAGTGTTTCCATTGCCATTCGCATGGATTCAAGGGACCGGCTGGAACGCAGAAATCTCTTCATAGGGTTACGACTCCCAAGCTAGTGGCAGGACCGGTGCCAGGTTCAACAACTCCCGACAAAGAATAATGAAAACTGCTTGGCCGATCATGGGATAGCCCCGATCATTTTCACGATTGCTAACGCATTTGAGCGAAGCGAAATGCCGGTTTTCAAACGATAATCGAAGCCAAGGGGGTCCTCAGAGTGCGTGCTATCCATGTGCACGTTCATCCCTTGAAGGTTTGGGGCATCTGCGATTTCAGTTAACGCAAGATCATGGGTTGAAAGAGCGCCGACGGCTCTGCCCGCAAGCAACGAACGAATGATCGACTCGGCGGCGGTTCTACGGTCGCGTGAATTTGTACCGCTGAGAATTTCATCAATCAGGAATAGAGTCGGTAAGCTTCCACGCGTCAGGTCCAGCGTAGACTTGAGCCGCTCGACTTCGGCCAGGAATTTCGATTTCCCTTCCAGCAGCGAATCTGCAATTGATATTGAAGCGCCGATTGCAAACACTGACATCCGGGCTTTGGCCGCGCGAACCGGTGCGCCCGCTGAAGCGAGAACCGCGTTCAGACCGATTGCCCGCAGGAAAGTGCTCTTGCCCGCCATGTTGGAACCGCTTACCAAATAAAATCGAGTCGTTTCATTGAGAGCCACGTCATTGCCGACACAAACATTCTCTGCAAGCAAGGGATGACCCAGCGCCTTCGCCTCAAGCACCGGGACTCCATCAACCAATTCAGGAAATACAGCGGCCGGATGTTCATAGGCATAGCAAGCGATGGCGTTCAATGCGTCGAACTCTGCCCAGGCATCGAGCCAGGATTTCAGGTCCTCGTGATGCTCTGTTCGCCACCGCTCGACCGCCAGGACCAGTTGTGTCCCAACTGCCAGCAACAACGACGGTACGTACACCCAATCCATCTTTCGCCGGTGAACCATGGAAAGCAGTCGCTCGAGTCGGCGGAGTTTCGACGAAGCATCATGGCGGCAGACATCCTGGACTAGCGACTCCAACTTCGAACTTTGGAAGCGTTGATGCTGCATCAGATCGAGTCCTTGTCTCAGCACGATAAACTCATTCGTCAACGTTTCCAGCTTTTCGATTTCTGGACGGACCCAGTGGCTCTTTCCCACGACGATCGTGAAATGAAAAATAGCCAGAGGAATCAGAAACGGCGCAAGCAGGCCCCACCCTGCTGCATGAAAAAGACCGAGCAATCCCAACGTCAGACAAATTGGGCCGGATGCAAATAAAAATAATTGGATGGAGCGGCCAACGGTACGGATCGGCATATTGAGCCAATCGCGAAGCACAAGACTGTTGCAGTCTTGAAATTTATATTTGCCTAACAAGGCAATTTCTTCGCGCAAAGTAATGGCGTCCTTTAATTCCTTGACTGCCGTTTGGCGACTTCTCGCTTCTTCCAACTCCACTGGATCCAAGAGATAGTTAGCCAGGCGTTCCGCTCCCGCGTCCGATCTCGTCGTACACAAAAGCTCAAATAACGAGCCCCTCCCAAGAATATCGAGATCCCATTGATACAGGTGGTTCTTTCGAGCGAACTCCTCTCCAGTGATGCCTTTTCCAAGCCAAGCCCCTGTTAGACGATTCACTCCCCGCTCATAAAAATCAGCTGCATGCGCTAGTTCCAGGGTTGTTGCTCCCAGTCTGACGTGTCGACGGAGCGCCAGAGAAAAACCGATGAGTGGGGCTATCGAGAAGATTAAAGGGATTGATCGATTGACCTTTGCCGCAATCACGAAGGTGAGAAGTAGACAGGCAAAGCCCACGGTAACCATTAGGGAGTGCGACCGTTGCGATTGCGCATCTTCCAATTTGTTCTGAATATCGATAAGTTTGTCCTGATATCCAACTAGCACAGCATTGGGCGGCACATGATCCGTCAAATTCTCAGTGCAAGAAATATTCATGGAATATGCCTTCTCTCTCCCTGATCGATGGTAGGGTCTCTGGTGAAGAGAAGCGAAGCATGAAGGTTCTGGCGACATCATGCGATTCGGATCAGCAGGGATTACAGGGAAAGGAAGGGTGGGGGACGTTGAAATCGGGGTGAAGGGCTGGGCGCTACCGGCAGTACGACATCTGGCAATTGTTGGCTGGATGCAGAGTCTGGAACGAGAAGAAACAAAGAGGTCGGCATCGTTTGGACAAACGTGATCGCGGCGTTGCATATGTCCGCCGAACGAGAGACCACAAACATCAGCAGGCTGGCAAGTACCAGCAACGTGACCAGCTTGCCGAAACCGCCTATGAAACTTATCAATAGCGGAGGGACATAGTGCGACAGCCACCCGACAAGCATGCAAATGAAAACGTTTCTCAATGCCTGTCGATAGCGATCCTGACTCATATATGCTCCGCAATGGAGTATACCCCTCTTCTTACAGCTCGGACCTCAGGGCGACGATGGGATCGAGCATGGCAGCCTTGCGCGCTGGATAAACGCCAAAGAAGATTCCGACAGAGGTAGCCAGCAGCAGGCTGACCAGAACCGACCACAAAGCAATCGTTGTTGGAAATCCGATGATCACGGTAATCAATTTGGCGATGGCAATTCCCCCAATGACGCCAATGAATCCTCCCACCAAAGCCATCGCGGCGGACTCAATCAAGAATTGCATCATCAGATCGCTTCTGCGGGCTCCCAGGGCTTTGCGCACACCAATTTCCCGCGTCCGTTCCGTGACAGAGACGAGCATAATGTTCATGATGACGATGCCGCCAATGACCAGCGAAATGGTCGCGATTCCAATGGCAACACCGAAGAAGCTCTGGCTGAAGCTCTTGAAGAGGCCGACAAAGCTGGCGTTGGTATCGATGCTGAAGCTGTCGTCCTTGCCCGGAGCGTCGTGCCGTTTGGCGCGGAGAATGGCCCTCACCTGATCGGAAGCTCGCTCCAGCTTTTCGTCGAGTCCGCCGGCCTTGCCATAAATGGTGACGGAATCATCTGTGCCGTACTCAGCCTGGTAGGTCGAAATCGGGATGCCGACAAAGTCGTCCTGGCTTTGACCCAGCGTATTTCCCTGGCGCTCGACGACTCCGATGACCCGAAAGGGAACTCCGTCGACTCGTATCTCTTTCCCGATGGGATCGCCGATTCCCAGCACATTGTCGACAATGTCGTAGCCGATGACGGCCACCTTGGCATCATGCTGCACCTCTGTCGGAGTAAAAGACCGGCCCTCGGCGATGTTGAAGTTGTACATGGTCAGCATATCCGTGGTCCATCCGCGGATGCTGACGTCCGTAGCTGACTGATGCTTCGAAACTACGCTGCCGGATTTCGAGATTTCCGCGCCCACGGCGACGCAGGCGGTGCATTGATCCTTGACCGCTTCATAGTCGTCCATGCGCAGGATTTTCCGCTTCTCATATTTCAGGTAGGTTTCGGCTGTCATAGGCACGTTGTTGGGGATTTGGCTGGCCGTGAAAACGTCAGCGCCGTAGCCGTAAACCTTGGTCGCGACATACTTGTTCACGCCATTGATCATGGTCACAATCATGATGACGGAAGCGACGCCGATGACCACGCCAATCAGCGTAAGGATGGTGCGCATTTTGTTCGCCCACAACGACTGCAGCGCGATTTTCAGTGACTCCCGGAATCCCATGCGTGGTCTCGCTTGTCGGCCGTTCTCTACCTTAAGATGATACGGCGCTGCGGCCAAATTCGTTCCCTGCTGAGATCCATAGCAGCGAAAATGGAAAGGGCGCTGGCTATAGGTCCATCTTTTTGAATTTCCATTCGGGGATGGCGCAAATGAGGGCCATGATCCATCGCCAGAACCACGGGGTATACAAAACATCCCGGCGATTTTCGATGGCGCGCAGGATATCCCGCGCAACGTCGTCAGGCGTAGCGAACAGCGGCCCTTGCGGAAGGTGCGCTGTCATCGGTGTGGCGACAAATCCAGGACGAACCGTCAGGACCTGAACGCCTTCTCGATCCAGCCGATTGCGGACTCCAGCCAGAAAGGCATTCAGACCTGCTTTGGCAGAGCCATAAATGTAATTGCTCTTGCGGCCTCGATCCCCTGCCACCGACGAGATGACCACCAGCCGGCCATGATGCTGCGCGGCAAAATAATTGGCCAGCCATGTCACCAGCGAAACAGTGGAAAGAAAATTTGTCTGCAAGCTGGCGGAAGCAACGGCGAAATCCTTCTCGCCCGCAGCCTGATCGCCAAGCACGCCATGGGCAATGAAAGCGCAATCCAGATTTCCAAGCGCGTCGGCCGCGCGCTCCAGCAGTTCGTCATGGCCTGAGGTGTCGTCCAGATCGGCCATCTCGACATGAACGGCGGTGGCTCCGCGCGTGGCCAGGTCCTTCGCTACGGAGTCCAGATGGGCGGCGTTACGCGCCACCAGAAAGAAACTGGCTCCCTGCGGCGCCAACAGGCGCATCCAGGCCTGGGCAATCGCCGAGGTCGCACCCAGCACGAGAATTGTCTTCGGCAGCGGCTGCTTTGCGGAGCTGCCCCATCGCTCGCCTGGCGTTTCCTCCAGGCTTTCCATTTGACTGCGGCGTCTACGCATCGGCGGTCACCCGCTCCCAGAATGCCGAAGTAAATGCCGGATCCCGGTATTGCTCGAACTGCTGCCACTGCGGATAGAATGAGCGAAATTGATGGCCGGTCATGCATGCATCCTTAGCGGGATAGAGACGACCACCTAGCTCGCGCGTCATCTCCGCCAGACGCTCGAACAATGGGAAGGTCACCTCGGGCTTGAGGGCAATATCGAGCGCCAGGGTGATGCCGGGTTGCGGGAACGACATCAATCCGACCGAAGGTATTTCGCCCATCACCTTCAACACCGCCAGAAACGACGCCATGCCGGACTCGGCGATGGTCTCGAGAATCGCGATGATTCCGTCTCTTCCATATCGCCACGGAATGACGCATTGAAATTGCAAAAAGCCGCGCTTGCCGTAGATGCGATTCCAGTGCAGCACGCTGTCAAGCGGATAGAAAAACGGCTCGTAGTCGATGAGCCCGGTCACCTGCCGCCGCAGCTGCTTACGGTAATACAGCTCGTTAAACAGCCGCATGGAGGTGCGATTCAACGCCCAGGACGGAAAATCGAATGGCACCGCAAGCCGCGGCTTGGGCGAGGCCTTCTTCGGCTCCAGAACCTCAGAATAATCGCCCTGCATATAGATGCCGCGAGCAAACGCACGCCCCTGCGAGATGCAGTCGATCCACGCCATGGTGCACTCTGACCGGCTGCTGCTGGAGATGGAGAGAAATTCGTCGATGCCGCTGAACTTGATGGCCGTGTAGCGAATCTTGCGAGACGCAATGGGCCGCAACTGCACTTCCGCCCAGGTGATCAAGCCGGTCAGGCCCATGCCGCCAATGGTGGCGTAATACATCTCTGGATTTTCATCGATTGAACAAATTGACTTGGAGCCGTCGGAGCGGACCAGCTCAAAGCGCGGCACATGATTGCCGAAGGAAGCTGCGACGTGATGATTTTTTCCATGCACGTCGTTGGCAATCGCGCCGCCGACGCTGACGTATTTCGTGCCAGGAGTGACGGGCAGAAACCAGCCACGCGGAACCGAAAATTGCAAAATCTGATCGAGGGTCACGCCGCTTTCGCAGCGCAGCATGCCGGTCGCCTCCTCAAAGTGGAGAAAGCGATCGAGCCCGCGCGTCGAAAGCATGGTTCCGCCTTCCAGCAGGCCGACGTCGCCGTAGCTGCGCCCCATTCCCACCGGAAGAACGGAGGGAGGAAGACGCGTTCCGCGCGGATATTCATCGGTCCAGAACAGCGGTTCCACACGAACATCCAGCTTGGGATAACGACCCCAGGATTCAAACACTGGCGCTTTCGAAGGCATTGTCATTGTCTCCAGTTATATCGAAGCGGAGAGGGCAATCAAAAAAATCGCCACACCGGCCAGCAAACTGGCTCGGTCTGTCAACGCAAAAATCACCGGATCCTCGTGCATTTGTCCGCGCGAGGCGCGCAGCCAGACGCGGCTCATCCACCAGATCAGCAGCGGCGTCAGCAGCCATAAACGCTCGGGATGATCGTAGAGATTCCGCACTTCCGGGTTGTTGATGTAGAGAGTGAATACAACGATCGAGGCAAAGGCGCTGCCCGTGCCGAAGGCCCGGAGCTGCTCCATATCGTGCACCAGGTAGCCGCGGCCGTTGCTGGGAGCGACGCCCCGGGCGCGAAGATTTTCCAGCTCGCTAAAACGCTTGACCAGGGCCAGGCTGAAGAAGAAAAAGATGGAAAATCCCGCCATCCAATCGGAGATGGGAACTCTCGCCGCGGCCGCGCCGGCCAGGATGCGCAGCGTGTACAGCGCCGACAGGATGATGACGTCCACGATCACAACGCGTTTGAAATAGAGGGAGTAGGCGAGCGTGACGACGCAGTAGACAAGCAACCACGATGTGAAGCTGTGAGCCATCGGCAGCGAGATGGCCACACCGGCTGCGAACAAAAGAACCGCCACGCAGCCGCCCGTAATGACGGAAAGATCTCCGGCGGCGAATGGCCGTCGGCGCTTGCGCGGATGAACCCGATCGGCGGCAAGATCGAGAACGTCATTCACGATGTAGGTACTGGAAGCAACCAGGCTGAAGCTGAGAAATGCCAGGATCGACTGCAGCAGCGCGCTCATTTTCAACGCATGCGCCAGGATCAGAGGTAAGAAAATCAATATATTCTTCGCCCACTGATGGATCCGCAACGCGCGCCAGATGGATCGAAGTGCGGAGGCGCGATCCTGAAATACCTGCTGCACGGGAATCTTCTTGCGCTGCAGCAGGCTCCGCAGCCCCACGGTCGGATTTGCGAGCATCGCACCCTTGGATGCCACGAGGAGCGGCAGATCTTTGCGACTGTTGCCGACGTACGCAAAACCGCCGTGACCAAAGCGCGATTCCAGCAACCGCAGCTTCTCTGTGCCGGTCAGATTGGTGACGCCGTCGCTCGAGAGAACGCCGTCAAAGAGTCCAAGGTATCGCGCCACTCCGTCTGCTAAACGCTCGTCCGCGCCGGTGGAAAGATAAAGCGGCCGCCCGGAAGCTGCCTGCTTCCGCAGATAGACAATCAATGCCTCGTTGTAAGGAAGATGAGCGGCATCGAGCGCGGCGCGGGCCGACACCTCCCGCTTGAGTCGGGCCTTGCCACCCAACAGCCAACCAGGCAGCCGAAGCAAAGCCGCCGGATGAGTTCGTGCCAGAACGCAAAGGGAATCGGCGAGGGTGTCCGACTTGACCAGGGTGCCATCCAAATCGACGCAGAGAGGCATTGCCAGCGGAGAGCTATCCTGCGAAGCATCGCCGTCACTGAAAACTGCTCCAGTTGCGATCGATGGATCGCCGGAGTCGGCTGCCTCCGACGAGCGATCGGCACTGATGTTTGTTCGACCTTCTGCGGTCATTCCTGCGGGCTCCAATAGCTCCACGTAATGGTGCGTTCATTGTGTGTCCGAAGTTGATTTGATGCTACAACACTTCGGTCCGCCGTACTTCAGCCTTGGGTGAACACAGCGTGACAGGGAGTATACGAAACTGCATGAGGAAACAATTGAAACCGCCTCCGCTGCAACCAAGCAGCGTGTATCCCGCGTGTCCCACCCTTGATATCTTTAGTATGTACATGGAAACTTTCAGGCGATAGGAGAGTCGACGGAATCGCCGGTTCGAATCGCTTGTACGTTGATCTGCAAGAAAAAAGACTCACAAGAAGGGTGGCAATTGTGACCACAGTATTGACAGCAGCGAAGCTACTGACTCCGCTGACAGAAATCGACGCACCGCAGGTGACGATCGAAGATGGCCTTATTACCAGCATTGAATCGCGCGGCGCGCTGGAGGTACCGGAGGGTGCGCAACATCTCGACTTTCCGGACGCCACATTGGTTCCGGGATATTTGGACGTCCACATTCACGGGGCGATGGGACACAACTCAATGGAGGGCACCGACGAAGCGTTCGATGCCATCGGAAAATTTTTGTCCACACGTGGTGTCGCCGCCTATCTGCCAACAACTGTGACGGCACCCATCGACATGACGCTGCGCGCGCTGGAAGGCATGGCGCAGCAAATCGAACGGGCCAACGGGGCGCCAGGAAATTCTGCCGGCGCAAACCCACTCGGCATTCACCTGGAGGGCCCGTTTTTATCCCACAGTAAACGAGGTGTGCAGCCTGCCGAATATTTGCAGGCACCCTCGATTGAATTGTTGCAGCGGTTCTGGGAAGCATCTCGCGGGCACATTGTTCTAATGACCGTCGCACCGGAATTGCCGGAGGCGATCCCGTTCATCGAAACAGCGGTTCGGCTCGGTATTCGCGTCAGTCTGGGACACAGCAATGCGACAACTCCTGAAGCCGAGGCCGGCGTTGCGGCCGGTGCTGTCAGCGCCACGCACACCTTTAATGCAATGCGGCCGCTCGATCATCGCGAACCGGGATTGCTGGGAGTTGTGCTGGACGAACCCCATCTCTACGCGGAACTAATTTGCGACGGCATCCACGTCGATCCCCTGCTGGTGCGCTTGTTTCACAAAGCCAAGACGCCAGACCGAGGCATCCTGGTCACCGACGCCATTGCCGCTACGGGAATGCCGGACGGCGTCTACAAACTGGGCACGATGGATGTCACGGTGGCCAACGGCAAATGCACGTTTGAAGGAAAATTGGCGGGCAGCGTGTTGACCTTGGACCGCGCGGTTCGCAACTTTGTGAAATTTACAAATGCCTCCTACGGCGTCGCAGCCCACTACGCCTCGGCAAATCCCGCTCACATGACAGGTTTCAATGAAACATATGGAGAGCTTGCGCCGGGCCGTAAAGCTGACATCACCGTGCTGACGCCTTCGGGTGAGATCCGCAGCGTTCTTCTCAGCGGCCAGGTTGTGTCCGGCTAGAACGCCTGGCAGGACGCGGCAAAAACTAAGCGTTGTATCATGGCGCGACTTTAATCGTGTCGATTGGGCCCGCATAAAACGCGGCTTCCGCAGTCGGTTTCATACCTTCGCAGCTTGAATTGCCGGTAGACTGGCGGCCGCGATGGATTGCCCGACGCGGCGATTGGCTTCGTCAGGCAGCGCGATCGAAATGCAGGAGGCAAGTTCCGGAAAATCTGCGCGAAGCACTTCCAGGCTCCGTGCCAAAATGATTTCGCCGCCTGGTCCAGTCGTCACCCTGCCGAGTATCAGCACGTGTTTCAGTTCGTAGAAATCGGCGTAGTGGGCAACCGCGTAGCCGAGTGCGATGCCGATGGTTTCGTACACCTGCCTGGCCAGCGGATCGTCCGCAGCCATCTTCTTTTGCAGAACAATCAGACGCTCCGGCAGCGGCATATCCGGCGGAAACTCCATTCCGGCGCCGGACGCGATGCGGTTCGTACCCTGCTGCGAGAAATACTGCGCGCCGCAGCCGGTGTCGCCCGACCACTCCTCAATGGGTCCGTTGGCACGATAATCGATTGGGGCGAACGCCAGTTCGTTCAGCCAACTGGTAATGTTGCCGGCACGGTCGGCGTAGCCTGCGGCCGTGCTCGAGCCGAGCGCGATCCCGAGCACCGGGTTATCCTTCAGCGACATGGAGCCGGCGAGTGCAGTCACTTCACCGTCGTTCACTACTTCCATGGGAACGCCCAGTTCTTCGCGAATCCGCACGAATAGCGATGAGATTTTTTCGAACTGGTCCTTTGGAACGCCGCGATAAAGCGAGCCGACGCGCACGCGGTTGTTGATCACGATGCCCGCTGCGCTGCCGCCCACGGCATCCAGACGCGGCATATGCGAAGCCGCGCGCTTGATGGAGTCCATCACGCCCTGGTAGTGATACTCAGGGTCCGATTGATTGCGCGGATCCCAAACCACCTCTTCGCTGAATACCGTCTGGCCATCGACGACGGCGCTGGCCTTGCGGTCGCTGGCGCCCAGATCGAACCCGACGCGGCAGCCCTCCAGGTGCCGGCCGAGCGGCACAGCTCTTTCCTTCGCTTCCGGAACGGCCTCGGCTGTGGTAACGACGACTTCAAACGCGTGTTCGTACACATCGCCCATGAACTGGTAATCGAATTTGCGCGCGCCGGTGGCCGAATAGACCTGCTTGATATAGTTGCCGATTTCTGCCGGGCCGCCAACGGTAACCTTCCATCCGCCGCGCTGCCATAGCAGCGCTTTCACAATGCGTTCGATGTAGAGAAGCGTCGCTTCCAGGTGACCCGCATGGGGAGGAACCACCGTAGTCACAAAGGTTGAAACCTCGCCGCCGCGCTCGAGCGCCAGACGCAACGGCACACCGCCCAATGCCGCAGCCAGTTCGCGGTACTTCCGCGAAAACAGCGAAGCCGGAAGGAAGCCCCGATCAAGGGGCGGTCTGATTGCAGGATTGACTTCAATCCCCGCTACTTGTAGTCCCATATTGCTCCTTAAGCTAAACGTGCCCGACACAGCGCTCCCAGCAGCGGGTCCACTGCTTCCGTCCGGATTCGTATTCCGGGAAGTTCTCGCCGGAGGAACGCGAACATTGCCTCGCGCACCGGCGCAATCTGGCTCAAAATGCTGCCGGTAAAGGCCACTTCCGGCGGCGCCGCGCCCCGGCTTTCCAGTTTCTGCACCCGCTTCGCCGCCAGCACCGCGAATGTCCCCAGAAAGTGTCCCGCCTCTTCCAGGATGCGAATGGCATCGGGATCGCCGCGTTGCGCGCATTCCACCACGACCGGCGTAAGGTTCGAAAATTCCGGCCCAGGAATTCGATTCGCCACGTCGACCAGGCTGCCGATACCTGGCAGCGCCCACGCTTCCTGGACTTTTCTCAGCAGCAGCGTTTCTTCGTCACGATCGAGAGCGTCGAACACCGCGCGCACCGCACGCTTGCCGATCCAGCTTCCTGACCCTTCATCGGCCACCGCCGGACCCCAGCCGCCCACACGCACCAGCTTTCCATTGCTGGCCCTTCCCACCAGGTTCGATCCCGTCCCCGCCACCACCATCACGCCTGCGCCGCCGGAAAAAGCCGCGTCCAGCGCAATCGCTCCATCGCTCGCCAGCAAAATCTCGCCGCTGACGCGAGCATGCAATTCCTTACGCACCCAGTCGGCCACTCGCGGAACGGAAATCCCGGCCAGGCCGACACAGGTGCAGGCAATCGAGCCGAGAGGGATTCCTGATTCCGCGGTAACGTCTCGCAGTAGAGCGTCCAGGTTTTTCCCTGCTTCCTCGACCGGCGCGTTCAAAATTTTAATGGTGCCGCTGGATGCGCGGGCAAGGATTGTCTCGCCTTCGGCCAGCGCGCATCGCGTCCGCGTCGCTCCGGCATCCAGCCCTAGAAAATACGCCATGTCTTTTAGAATAAATGGATTCTATTGGGGCTGCGGGACAGACCGATGTTTCCTCCAATCGCCCCAGTTGAAATAGTGGCCGAGAATTCCCTTCACGATCAGGTGATCGGTGGAAGCGGTCGCTCCCCACCCCGCACCAATATTGATCTCCCACTTGGGAGAGACGAAGAGATTCACGACCGGAAAAAACTGCTGCTGCTGATAGTGGAGAGGGACGAAGTGCCCAAACTCACCGTAATAGCTGTAGTACTCCAGGCCAATGTTGTAATACTTGCTCGGCTGATAGGTCAGGGTGGCGGCAGGTCCAAATGTCATTCCATGAGGAGAGACATATCGATAGTAGTACTGGATTTCCTGAGGAGTTGACCCCGGAGGTAATGAGACGGGGTGGATGCCCCAGTTCATGATTCCGTTTACCGACCAGTACCATTTGCCCATCGACTTATCGACGATGGGATTAATCTGCCAGGACCAGGTTGGATTGGCATACGCGGCGCGCGCATATCCAATTTCGTTCGACAGGCTCAGGCCGACCGGCAGGTTCCAACTGAGCGGAGCACGGACGCGCGGACGAATATGATCCCCCACCCACTGCACGCCGTTGCCGTTGCCTTCTTCTGTGAAAATGTAGAAACCGACCTCAGACCAGTTCGTAATACCCTCGGTCAGCTCAATCGTTTCGTGTTCCTGGCCTTGGGTTGGCAGCATCCCGTATTGGGTTGTGGTGCTGCCCTCCACCGTATAGTTGCTGTGCAATTCTGTCAGCAGAGTCTTAGGAGCGATTGTCTCCGACGGGTACACCTGGATTTCGTAGTTATCCTGGGCGTGCAGAAACCCGGGCGCGGAAAAGGCGAGTATCAGGACCAGCAGGCCGAAATAGAAACGAATTTGAGCAGGCGATCCATGCATCTCCAGGTTCACTTCTCTTAAACATTTAAGCATAATCGAACAGCATCATAAAACCGGAGTCCATGTGATCTTGCTGGTGGCAGTGGAACAAAGTCTTGCCGGGTTGATTCGCGGTGAAGGTCACTTCTGTTCGGGAATGGGTTGGCAACAGAACCACATCTTTTCTGATGCCGGATGTCGGCTTACCATTCAACATTCTTAGTTCGAAGGTGTGGCGATGAAGATGAACGGGGTGGATGTCGTTGCTGTCGTTATAAAAAAGTAGACGATAGCGGGTGCCGTTGGTGAGCGAAATTTGTTTTGTCTTCGGCCAGGACAGACCGTTGATCGTCCAGTGGTCGAAGTCTCCATATCCTTCAAACTTGGATCGAAAGGTGAGCGGGATCGCGACTTCTGGCGTGGCGTCCGCTGCACGTGGCGTCTCGTCAGCGAACAATTCGTAGCGAAAATCCACGGCAGCTGGAGCTTTCCATTGCGCGACGCCGGATTGATTTGCATACTCGACGACAATGCCCAAGCCGGATTTTCGCATCGTGTCGTCGACCTCACCGAGCACCCATACCCCCGGCTGATCCATCAGCACCACTGCATCGACGCGCTCCGCAGGCCCCAGCACAAGAGTATCGACACGTTTGGGATTCGGAACCGGGTTGCCATCGAGAGCTGTGACCAGAAATTGATGCCCGGGGAACGCCAGAGTATGCGTCAGCGTGGCGCTGGCATTCAGCACGCGGAGAAGTGTTCGCTCACCTTGGCGTACGCGAATCGGATCGCCGTGGCCAAGCATGCGGCTGTTAATGGTTGCGTACTTATACATCACCTGCTGATATCCATCGGCTGCTCCTCCGATGTATCCGTCCCAATCATGCAGCGCCAGAAAAAACTCCTGATCGTACCGCGCGGGATTGAAAGCAGGATCAATGATGAAAAATCCAAACTCTCCACTGAAGGTGGCACGTTCCAGATGATGGCCCGCGTAGATGTGGGAGTGATACCAGCGGGTGCCTGCGGGTCGCGCCATGAATGTGGATCGCGCAATCCCGCCGCGTGGCGAGGCCATCGGTGAACCTTCTTGAGAAGCACCGTCTGCAATGGATGGAATATGCAATCCATGCCAGTGAATGATCTCCGGCACGGTGGTGTGATTGACCACATCGATGACCACCGCTGCGCCTTCTCGAACGCGAATCAATGGCCCTGGGACGGTCCCATTTACGGCCGTCGTCTTGATTGTTTTTCCAGGAGCAATTTCAAGGTGAAGAGGAGCGATTTGAAGGGTATAGTTTGCCCGGGTCTGCGCCCATAGCTGCGGCGACTGAGCAAAAGCAGTCGCTGCCGTAAGGGCGCCCGAGCTTCGAAGAAATTCTCTTCGATTCATGCATCCCCTCCATCGGGCCAGTTCTCTAAGAATGGCTCGCGAGCAAGCCCCGTTCCATGGATAAAGGGCCTGCCAGGCAGACCCTTTATCCAGTGTTCGATTTCACCCGTTGCGAAAATGTACTTACGGGGTGATGGTCTGAACCGGGTGCGTTCCGTTGGCCGATGTGGCGATGCAGTCCGGCAAGCCACCCGCAGGGAAGGGGCTGTTCAGCACAGTCACCAGCACGCCAGTGGTTGGATTCAGCTTGAATCCCGTAACGGAATTATCCAGGTTGTTCGCCGTGTACAGATAGCGTCCATACGCCGGTTCAATCGCGATGCAAGTGGGGCCCGTACCAGTCCCATACCCTGCGCCCGCTGTCGCCAGAGGATTGCCGGTTGAAGCCTGAATGTTATAGGCACGCACGTCGTTCGAGTTGTAATTAGTGACGTACAAAAACTTTCCGCGGGGATCGACGACCATCCCGTAGGGGAACAGGTCCGTCGGGAACGGCCCATTGACCTGCGACTGCAGGGTTCCATCCGACAGTATATTGTAGGCAAGGATCAGGTTCTGATACTGGTCGGTCACATAAACGAATCGACCGCTTGGATCACTGACAATCGCGCTGGGCTTTACGCCAGCCTGAAAATTGTTCGTAGTCAGAGGAGTGAGCACTCCGCTTGTGTAATTCACGGAATATGCGTAGACAGAGTGCGTACCCTGGTCAGCCACGTAGAGATAATTGACGAAGGCGGTCGCAGTCACTCCAATCGGCTGCGCACCAATGACAGGCGTTCCAATGGTGAAGCAGTTTCCGTCATTTCCAGCGACCGGAGTGCCGAGCGATCCGTCCGTCTGGTTGATGGGATAGACCGCAACGCAGCCCTGGGTGGGAACGGTGTTGGTCTGCAGCGGATTGAGATTTGGCGGAGCAACGCCGTTGAATCCCGGAGCATAGCTATCGACGACAAACAGGAACTTGCTGCTGGGGTCGATGGTCATGGAAATCGGATATGTGCCGGGCGTGTTATAGGTGTTCGCCTGGTACAGCTTGCCATCGGTTCCAATAGTGAACTGGACCACCGTATTGCTGACTTCATGCACCACATACAGCCATTTGCTGTTATTGCTGGTTGAAGCCGCAATCGGAAACGCACCGCCCGACGGGAAGGGTGAATTCGCCGTCTGTGTAAGGGCGCCCGACACGCTATCGATTGTGTACGCGCTGATCGTTCCCTGTGTGCCCGTGGTGTTAAGGACATAAACAAACCCGAGCGTGAAACTTGGATTACAGGCCGTGATGCTCAATCCAAGAGCCAGCGATGCAACCAAGGCCAATGTGAGCCGGCCGTATTGACTCCACTTCATGCGATTCCTTTGTCCCCGGCTTTGGATGCAGCAACGAGGGTAGATTCCTTGCTTATACCTTGTGGGGTTGTTCCCGTTTGTATTGTAAAAGCGCCAAGCGGCTTTCTGCTAGCGCTCCGCCGGAATTGGCGGCCTGTTGCAAACTTCTTTCTCCAGGCAGAGTGTCGACATTTGCGACCGTTGGATTCTCCATCGAGAGAAGTGGAAAGGGCCCCCTCACAGAGGCCCTCAACAATCCTTCGTCCATTTCTTAATACGTGCGACCTGATACAACTGCGAAGGTTGGTTGACCGACCGTAGGAAACGTCGTGCCTTTGAACATGTTCGACAACTGGCCGTTGGTCGCACCCATGATCCTTCCCGTAATCGTATTGCTGTTGTGATCGGCGGTATACAGATACTGGTTGGTCGGATCAATCACCATCCAGATCGGTCCTGACCCCGTCGGAAACGGGTTGCTGCCGGAAGAAACTGGTAGCGGCTGCAACTGTCCGTTCGCGGTGCTGATCGTAAAGGCGGAAATATAACTGTTTCCCTGTGTAATAACGTTGGGCCCGTAGTCCGCCACATACAGGAACTGCGCATTGGAGTTTGAAATGACAGCATCCGGATAGGTCACGTTCGCAATGTTGTCGACCGGGCCGCCCACCAGGCTCTGCAGCACGCCGCCGCTGCCGACGGTGAAAGGTAGAATTCGACCGGAGTTGGCGCCGAGCGCATTATCCGTGATGTAGACGTATTTGCCGCCTGCGGCGAGCGCGATAGTGCTGGCCGCGCCAGCCTGGATGCCCAGGGTCAGCGGCGCATTCTGAGTCAACGTCAGCTGACCGTTCGTTGTGTTGATCGCATACAGGAAAACGTCCGGCGTCACGCAGGCAGGGGGTATCGGAGCTGTAACGCAAGCCGTTGGAGGGGTGACGAGGCTCGGGTTATACGCCTGGTCAAGAATATAGAGGTACCCACTGGCAGACACCAGCATCACCGGGTTGTAATTCACCGTGAAGTAGGGCAGCTGCGTACCATTGGTGTTGAATGTGTTCTGGTTGGTGATCAGCGTCAGCTTGCCGCTGCTTGCGTTGATGGAGAACACCGTGACATCGCCGCGGCCGGCATTCTGGTCGACGCCATTAACGACGTCCGGCGGGGCCATCTGGTCGAGGACATACAGATAATTCCCCGCAGGAGCGATTGCAATCGCCACAGGATTGATGCCGGAGGTGAAATAGGTGTGCTGAAACGCAATCACACCGCCGCCGCCAATCGAATAGATGGATACGCTGCCTGTTCCAGCGACCCCTGGCGTTCCCTGGCTCACGACGGCCAGATAGCGCCCACCCGGAATGATCGCTTCTTGAACCGGCGTACCGCCGGCATTCGCAAACGGCGAGCCTGTCACGGGCGTCAAGTAACCAAAGTCGTGGTCAATCTTGTATCCGCCAATCTGATTGAACTGCGCCCCTGTTACGTACATGTAACCCGAGGTGTAGACGCCGCAGCAAGTGATGCTCAGCCCCAGGACCACTGAACCAATCAAAGCCAGAGCGACACGGCTATACTTCCAAAACTTCATGTGTATCCTTCAACCTCTTGGTCTTGGGTGCGACGCAGAGGACTGCCAACGCAGAATTTATATCTGGATTGCTTGCTCTCCAATTGTAAAAGCGTCTGGGTATTTGTGCCAGTTGAGCCCCAACTTTAAAGCTATGGCTCCGCACAGCTGGGAGGGTGAGCGCGCTTTCGATCAGCCACGAAACCCGGCCCTAGAAAATGGATTGGACGTGGATTTTCAACGCAGCAACGAGCCGACTCTGCCAGCAAACTGGCGGTCAAAATCGAAACAAGAATTCCGCCTCAATCGAAGGCGTCAAGCGCGAGGCCGAAGCATGGCTCATAAATGCGTCGCCGACTCGCTCGCGACAGATGCGCTCTAGAAGATGTGCAAGCGGATGACAAGGTATTTCTTGGGGTTGGCGCGGACAGCCGCGAGCAGTTTCCGCATCTCGATTACAGCCTGATCGCTGTTGTTATAGAGCGACGGATCATGCAGCAGTTTGCCCACAGTTCCCTCGCCCGCGTCGGCTCGGTGCAGGATGGACTGCAGATCAGACACCGTCAGGCTCACCTTGTTGCGGAAAGCTTCATCCTTCGCCATCATCCCCAGCGTGCCTTTGCCTTCGTCAATCTGGGTCATCAGCCGGTTGGCTTTTGCGGCAGTCTGGTTCACGTTGTTATACAGGGCAGGGTCTTTGACCAGCTTGCCCACCGTGCCTTTGCCGGCGTCAATCTGGTTCACGATGTCCTGCAGCCGGGCGACGGTATCGTTGGCGCGCTTGTAAAATTCGTCATCCGTCACCAGTTTCCCCAGTGTGCCTTGGCCATGGTTGATCTTGGAGATGGTCCCCTGCAGCTCTGTGAGGGTAGCAACCGCATGTTTGTAGAAATCAGGATTGTTGATGAACAACCCTAGAGAGCCCTTGCTGGTGCCCAGCGCATCCGCCATCGTGTTCAATTTCGCCAGAATCACATTCACTTGCTTAATGGTCGTCTGGCTGGACTTGATTACATCCGATAGACTCGGCGTCTGCACCACCGGAACTTCATCTCCGTTGGTCAGCAGAGGCCCGGTTGCGTGAGAGCTGTCCAGGTCGACAAAAGTATCTCCCAGCACGCCTGCAGTGGCAAGCGAAGCGGAGGTGTCGGTGTGCAAGGCGGCTCTATAGTTCAGGCCAAGACTCATGATCACTTCCACCGGAGTCAGCTTCCGCCCCGGAACGATAATGATCTTCTTGACGGAGCCGATGGTCACGCCTTGCAGGTTCACCGGCGCGCCTGGCTTCAGGCCGGAAGCGTTTTCAAAAAAAGAGTGCACTACGATGTGACGACTGAAGATTCCGCCCGAGCTTCCTGACATCAGCGAAATGAGGAACGTGAGAGCTGCAAGGGCGATAATGACCAGGACGCCCACCTTCAATTGTGACCAACGAACCTCGTGCTGATTTGGCACAGCTTCTCCTGGTTGAAACAGGTCGATCGGAAGGCAGGATACAACCGCCGTAAGACTGAATACAGTCGAGCATAGCAGAGGATTCGCCACATCCGAATGCCTGGCAAACCCCCAACGATGGATATAGATGCAGATTTTTGTTGCAGGCTACTAAAATCCTGCCGATACACCGCCTTTAGGGCCCTGGATGGCCATGGGTGCAAACGTTGCGGAATCCGAACGGCTTCAGTCTTCTAACATGACCTGGGCCAAGGCCTGGGTTCGAGAATGGGTCAACGAAATAACGGCATTTCGGACCCCGAGCTTGCGGGCAACCGCCGCTGCACGTCCGTGAAACTGCAGCGTGGGTCGGCCACTGGGAGTGCGAACTACTTCGATATCGCGCCACGAGACACCAAAATGAATGCCAGTGCCTAAAGCCTTGGCTGCTGCCTCCTTGGCGGCAAAGCGAGCGGCGAAGCTTTCCGCCCCATTCTTCTTGCTGCGGCAATAGCGAATTTCCCCGGGCAGGTAGACGCGCTGGCAGAACCTGTCTCCATATCGCGCCAGCGTCTGGGCGATGCGCGCAATTTCGATCATGTCCACGCCGCAGCCAACAATCATGGCTGCACGGTATCACATCGTTGGGCCGGCGCGGGGTGGCAGCGATTCCATGCGATGTCCAGGCGCCGCTTCAACCCGCTTCCACCAGGCCATAATGCCGCTGCCAATGGGCTTTCAAGTGGGCCCATACAATTTCGACCGAGGTGCGTGACATTTCCTTTTCGCCGCTCTCGACAAATCGTGCCGCTTCCTGGCGAGCCAGCTCCAGCAGTTTTCGATCTCGGAGCAAGTTGGCCACGCGAAAGTCCGGTAGCCCCGCTTGCCGCGTGCCAAAAAATTCTCCCGGCCCACGCAGCGTCAAATCCAGTTCCGCCAACTCAAAGCCGTCCTGGGTGCGGACCATCGCGTCCAGGCGCTCGTCGGCCTGCGGCGTCACTCGTCCGGCCGTCATCAAAATGCAATACGAACGCGCCGCCCCGCGACCGACACGACCTCGCAACTGATGCAGTTGCGCCAGCCCGAATCGTTCCGCGTGCTCAATCACCATCACCGTGGCATTCGGCACATCCACCCCAACTTCAATCACCGTCGTCGCTACCAGAACATCCAGTTCTCCGCGCTGAAACCGACGCATCACGATTTCTTTTTCTTCCGCGCCCAGCCGTCCGTGCAGCAGTCCTAGCCGCAAGCCCGCCAGATGCGTGGCGCGCAACTCTTCGCACATCGTCACTGCGGACTTCAATGCCGGCTTCTCAAACAACGACTCCGTTTTCGTCCGCGATTTTGCGCCTGCATTTTTCTTTGCCGCTGTCTTCGTTTTCGTTCCTGTCTTTGCAGAGCCTTCCTGCTCCGGTTCCGTATCGCCGTCTGGATCGTGGGCGAAATCCAGTTCCGGCTGATCGTCTTTGCTGCCCTCAATCACGGGATACACAATATATGCCTGGTGTCCCGCTTCCACCTGCTTGCGAACGAATCCCCACACTTCTTCGGCTCGCTCATCCACAACACGCCGCGTCACAATCGGCGTTCGTCCCGGCGGCAGTTCGTTCAACACACTCACATCCAGATCGCCGTAGAGAGTGAGCGCCAGCGTGCGCGGAATCGGAGTGGCCGTCATGACCAGCACATGCGGCTCCGCAGCATTGGGCTTCTTCATCAGGCGAAATCGCTGCATCACGCCGAAGCGGTGCTGCTCATCGACAACAACCAGGCCAAGATTCGCGAACTCTACCTTCTCCTCAATCAGCGCGTGCGTGCCGATCACCAGATCCGCTTCGCCACGCACAATGCGGCCGCGATTGGTACGCTTACGATCTTCGTCCAAAGAACCCGTCAGCAGCACAACGTTATATGGAGGCTGCCGCTGCGATCGCTCCAGCAACCGCCGCGCCGCCAGAAAATGCTGCGTCGCCAGAATTTCCGTAGGCGCCATCAGGGCCGCCTGATATCCGTTTTCAATCGCGATAAAAGCGGCCTGCAGCGCCACAATGGTTTTGCCGGAGCCGACATCGCCTTGCAGCAATCGACGCATCGGCGTGGGCTGGCGCAAATCCTGGACGATCTCTGCGAGCACGCGCTTCTGTGCCGCGGTCGGATGAAACGGCAGTACTCGCTTCAGCGCCTCGCGCACGCGAAGATCAGCGGTAAAGGCTGGTCCGAGGCGCTCCCGCATGCGACGGCGCTTTAACTCGAGACCCAACTCGAGAAAAAAAAGTTCTTCAAAGATGAGCCGCTGATGGGCAGGAGTCGCCGCGGTCTGCAACAATCGCAATCCGGTTCCGGCAGGCGGAAAATGCGCCGCTCGTAGTGCTTCTGCGCGTGAGGGCAACTGCATGCGCTCGCATAACTCAACCGGCAGCGTTTCCGGCAGCGCATTGCCCATGTCCTCAAGCAGGCGGTAGATGACACGCCGAAGCCAACGCGAACTCAACTGCGCTCCGCCCAGCGACTCATACACCGGAACAATTCGGCCGACTTCCAGCAGAGTTTCCTCCGGATCGTTTTCTCCGGGAAGAATCTCAATCTGCGGCTGGATCATTTTGAATGCGCCGGCACGACTGCGCGAAGGTTCCACCTTGCCGTAGAGCGCCAGCATCTGGCCCACCTGAAATTTGTCCTTGAGGTAGGTGCCATGAAACCACATGCATTTCAGCGAGGAGGTTCCCTGACCGACTGTCATTTCAAAGATCGGCATGCGCTTGGTGCGCAGCAAAACGGTTCCGCGCACCTCGGCAATCACACTGGCCATTTCGCCGGGGACCAGTTCGTTCAGCGCGCGCGGATTGAGGCGGTCCTCATAGCGAAACGGCAAGTGATACAGCAGATCCTCGACGACAAGAATGTTCTTCTCTTTCAGTTTTTCGGCCACACGCGGGCCGACGCCTTTCACAAATTGGATGGGAGTATCGAGGGCGATCACACTCTGGATGCTACCAGCCGCCGCGCCCTCGCTCCCGGACTCCATCGCGATTCAATTTCCAACTTAGGCGTAGCGCATGTTCTTCAGATCGGCGATCAGTCCTGGCCCGGTCGGTTTCCATCCCAGACGCTTCTGCGTCAGCGCGCTGGAGACGATCAGGTTCCTGCCGGCGAACATCGCCAGAAATCCGAAGTGGGCCGGCGCTTCCTCCGGAGACAGGCTGCGCACCGGCACCTTCAAGCCCTGGCCAATTACCTCCGCGATGTCCCGCAAGGGCACTCCCTCTTCCGCGACAGAGTTATATCGGGCACCCGCTTCATTTTTTTCGAGAGCCAGTCTGTAAAGGCGGGCCGTATCGGTAATATGCGCCGCTGCCCAGCAGTTGAGCCCATCACCAATGTAGGGCGAAACTCCCTTCTCGCGAGCCAGCGCAACCAGGTAGGTGACAAGCCCCTGCTTGACTGTGTCGTGAACCTGCGGAAGACGCACCACCGACGCGTTCACACCGCGCTCCGCGAACGAAAGCGCAACCGGTTCCGAAACTCGTGGGAATTGGGGAGAGGGGGGAACAGCCGCGTCCTCTTCGGTTGCGGGACGGCCATCTGCCAGCGCCGCGGCGCCCGCCGAAACCAGCAGCGGGCGATGCGAGCCTTCAAGCGCTGTGCCGAGCGCCTCGATGGCGCGCTTGTCCAACTCGCAACTCTCCGCGAACTTCGACCAGTCGTGTCTGAAAGCCGTGTGGATCACGCCATCCGACTTGGCGGCTCCGCTGCGCAGGCTTTCCAGGTCTTCCAGGTCACCGCGATGCACTTCTGCGCCCGCACGAGTCAGCGCCTCCGCGCCCGCGTCCGACCGGGTCAGCCCAAGAACCTGATGCCCCGCGCCGATCAGCTCCTTCACCACCGCCGAACCAATAAAACCTGTCGCGCCCGTAACAAATACACGCATATCTTTTTCTCCTATACCGGTTATGGATGCGCGTTGCTGCCGCAGCATCCGAAATTGACAAGCCCCTGCGTACCCAATAAAACGGAGAGTGTCTCCGAATCTATAGATAAACGGAGACTGTCTCCGGTTGCAAATATTTTCGCCCATGACCAAGAAGGCGGCAAAATCCGTCCCTACAAAGTCGCGCCGAAAACCGCGTACCGACTCACTGCGCAACCGCGAGCGCATTCTTGACGTGGCAAAAGAGGCATTTACCCGCTTTGGCGCCAGTGCCAGCCTGGACGACATCGCCAAACAGGCAGGTGTGGGATCCGGCACACTCTATCGTCACTTCCCCACGCGCGATGCCTTGATCGAGGCCGTCTATCGAAGTGAAGTGGAGAAGCTGGCCGCCGCGGGGCGCAAATTCTCGGAAACCATGCCGCCGATCGACGCATTGCGCAGTTGGATGCTTTTGTTTGTCGACCACATGGCGGCAAAACAGATCATTGCTCCCGCACTGAATAGCGTTGCGGGAGGTCCGACGAGGTTGTACGAAGGTTCTCGCAGCCTGATCCACGGAGCCATGGATGCGCTGGTGAAACGCGCCATCAAGAGCGGCGACATTCGAAAAGATGTCGACGCGCTGGACCTGCTTCGACCGCTGATCGGCGTCTTTTTTGTTGACTCGGGTCCCGGCTGGCAACCCAGCGCCCGCAGGCTGGTCAACATCCTCATCACCGGCTCACGGCCTGTGAAATAGCAGGCCATCCCATCGCAGCCACCCGTGATTCGGATCCCAACTGGCAGGTCATCGGATTTGTCGCGAATGGAGGACGATCACTGTCGGCATGGGCGTCAGAGCCGAGCTATTCACGGGTCGCCCCTTCCCAGGCTTCGAGGGTTCAGAGTTGGCGTCGGCGGGTGTGAATGCATTTCGTAACGCCCGCCGGGCACATCCCGCTTACTGCCGTGCGCTGTTCTCTGCCGCGAGAGTTTTCAACAGAGGCGTCTCTGTTTCAGATGGCGACCAGTCTTTTGCGAGGCCTCCCACGAGCTCGCCATTTACGCGGATCTGGCCGTAAATTTCGTCACCCGAGTGCTGGGTAAATTCCACGTTCATCAAGACCGGATCGAGCCCGAGAGCCTCGACACAGGCATTCTGAAGCGCTTCGCCCAGGCGAGCACGCTGCTCGGGGGTGCGACCGCGGCGGATGTCGCAACTCAGTACAGCGGCCGGCGTGACAGGTTCACCTGCAGTGCAGTGCCAAACCCCGCCTTCGCCGAGTTCGCGAAAGGTCACATGAACCAGGTCGGGTGTGGTTTGCATTATCTCTGCGTAGTGGCGGCCGAGGCGGGCGGCCAAATCGCGCTTTACGGAAAGAGGATAGTTGTTGGGTACATCGAGCTGTAAATGTGGCATAAATCTCCTTTTTTAGGCCAACCATTCTCAATTGCACGGCGAATGTGGACACTGTCAATATAGCGAAGAATATAGACAGTGTCAATATCATTTGCGAGACTATCTGTATGAAATCCAAACCAACCAAAATCAGCCAGCCGCCCCCCTATCATCACGGCGATCTTCGCCGTTCCCTCATCGACGCGGCCCTGGCCCTGGTGACCGAAGAGCAAGACTGGACTTTCTCTTTGAGGGAGGTCGCTCGTCGGGCGGGCGTAAGTCACAATGCCCCTTACAATCACTTCGCGGACAAACGGGACTTGTTGGCGGCTGTGGCTGCAACTGGATTCGCCCAACTTAGTGAGCGAATCGTTGCAGCCATTTCAGGGATCAAGAATGCGCAGACTGCCCTGGTGAGGAGTGCTCTGGCGTATGTAACCTTCGGCGTGGAAAATCCCGCACACTATCGTTTGATGTTTAGTTCCGCTCTGGTAACGGCGAAGGAGGGTCGTCCGGAATCCGTCGCGGCTGCGGGCGCTGATACGAGAGCTATATTGGCAGGAATCATTCGGCGCGGCGCGGCCATGGGTGTTTTCAATGCCGATCTCTGCAGAGACGACGAGCTCCGCGTGTCTGTCCTGACTGCCTGGTCGACCGTGCACGGCCTGACGATGCTGACGATTGACGGTATTGCCGATACCCCGCAACTGAGTCCCGAGGAGATCGCAAGGAAGGTGGCGAACCTGGTCTGTGAGGGTCTACTTCGGCGCTGAATGGCCCCATCCACAGGATCGATAGAATTTATAGAAAATCGCTCTGACGATAGACCATGCCTCGCTGATGAGTGTTCGTTGACCTGTGTGGGTTCGACCCCGGGTTGACGCCAACAGGCCAATGCGCTCATTCGGAGTGCGAATTCCTGATTAGTCGTCATACGCACCGATCTCGTCACTCACTCCCAGTTCATCGGCGACCCGGAAACTGATGCGTTACTTTGACCCGCATTCGCGCGCAGGTAGCTCGCTGCCCTTTTAGCCCTCCCCTCATGCTCCTTTGCTACACTGCGAACAACTGAGTCGACCCGCGCCCGCATGAACATCGTTGAACTGAACCAAATATCAAAAACCTACGACACCAAGGTTGCCGTCGATGCCCTGAGCCTTCAAATCGAGGCGGGCAAGATGTTTGGCCTGCTCGGCCCCAACGGCGCCGGCAAGACCTCGACCATCCGCATGATGATCGGAATTACCCTGCCGGATTCCGGCTCGGTGACGCTGTTCGGTCAGCCCTTCTCCCGCAAAAACCTGACTCGCGTCGGCTATCTGCCGGAAGAACGCGGCCTGTACAAGAAGATGAAGGTGATCGACCAGCTTGTCTTTCTGGGGCAGTTGCATGGCCTGGATGCGGCGACGGCGAATTCTCGCTCCCGCCAATGGTGCGAGCGGCTGCAGATTCTGGACGCGATCGACCTGAAGACCGAAGAGCTGTCCAAGGGCATGCAGCAGAAAATTCAATTCATCTCCACGCTGCTGCACGAACCCGCGCTGATCATTATGGATGAGCCCTTCTCCGGACTGGATCCGGTGAACACGCAATTGCTGCAGGAAACGTTGCTGGAGCTGAAAAATGCGGGCAAGGCGATCCTGTTCTCTACCCATCGAATGGATCAGGTGGAAAGATTGTGCGACTCCATCTGTCTGGTCGACGGAGGCAAAGCGGTGCTGTCCGGTGGCATGCGCGAGGTGAAATCGCGCTATCCGCGCAATCATGTGGTAATCGATTTTGAAGGCGACAACTCTTTTGTGAACCATCCGGCGGTCAAGGAATACAAAGCCTTCGCGGGCCACGTTGAAATTCAACTGCGCGAGGGCGCGGACGCACAGGATTTGCTGCACGCGGCGTTTCAGAACGCGAAAATCTACAAATTTGAGTTGATGGAGCCATCCCTGGAGGAAATCTTTATCCAAACCGTTGGGAGGCGCGCCAATGCGTGAAGCTCTGCTGGTCGCCAAACGAGAATATGTGGAGCGAGTGCGCAGCAAGGCCTTCCGCATCAGCACTATTGTGATCCCGCTGGCATTCGCCGCCGTGATTGGCATGGGTGCCTTCTCTGGAAAAATGGCCACCGGACCCAGCAATATCGTGGTCGCGTCGAATGACCTCGTGCTGGCGCAATCCACGCGTACGGAATTGCTGCGGGTACCCACAGCAAAGGACGATGCCAGAGGTAGCCGACGCGGGCCGCCGCAACAGCTTCAGGTGGAAGTGCAAGCGCCCGTCGCAGAGAGCGATCTGGCGTCGCTTAATCACCAGGTGGAGTCGAAGGCCATCGACGGATATCTGTGGTTGAATGTGCAGCCGGGGCAAGCTGTGCCGCAGGCGACGTATGTCTCCCGCGGATCGGCCGACTTTTTTGGCGCCGACAGAATGCAGACCGCCATCGGCGAAGCGCTGGTGCGCGAGGCGCTAATGAACCATGGGGTAGCCAGTAGCCAGGCGGACGGATTGCTGCACGACGTCGACCTGAAAACAAGGCAGGTCAAGGGCGGCGAGGCGGTGGCCTCCGACGCCAGCAAAAGTTTCTGGGGCGCCTACATCATGGCGTTCATCCTGTATTTCTCGGTGGTATTTTACGGAATGAATGTGGCCCATTCGGTGGTCGCGGAGAAAACATCAAGAGTTTTCGAAGTACTGTTGGCAACCGCGAAACCAGAGTCCCTGATGGCGGGCAAACTACTGGGCGTGGGCGCGGCAGGCTTGACGCAGATGGCCGTGTGGATTACGGCTGTGCTGCTCCTGAGCGCGTCGGCGTTGGGCGCCGAACTTGGCCAGGGCGGCTTGGCAGCCTACGGCGTCACGCCCATCCAGTTGGTGTTCCTTGTCCTTTATTTTCTGCTCGGCTTCTTCTTTTACAGTGCCCTCAGTGCTGGTTTCGGAGCCACTGTCAGCCAGGAGTCGGAAGTGCAGCAATTCAGCATGATCCTGGTAATGCCGCAACTGGTGGGCTTGATCCTGATGGTCTACATTCTCGGCAATCCGTCGGCATGGCCAGTGGTGTTGCTGTCGCTGTTCCCACCCTGCACTCCTATTGTGATGTGTTTGCGCATGTCGGCGATGGTGGTGCCATGGTGGCAGCTGGCGCTTTCGGTGGTCCTGATGGTAGCGGCAACGTACGCAGTGCTTTGGGTGGCTTCGCGCATCTATCGTGTCGGGATTCTTATGTACGGTAAACGACCCACCCTGCCGGAAATGATCCGCTGGCTGTCATACAGCTAGAGCGCTGGCGCGACAACACGCGCCAATTCCGCGAATTTCAGGTTAGAATTCCACCCAAGCAGATTGTGGCAGGTGGGATTCTATGAACATTTTGCTATTGTCAATGCCGGATTCGTTTGAGCACATGCCCTCGATCGTGATCCGGATGCCCAACGGAGCGTTGACGTCACTTGCCGG
The DNA here is from genome assembly GCA_035502695.1 of Acidobacteriaceae bacterium. Classification (GTDB taxonomy): domain Bacteria; phylum Acidobacteriota; class Terriglobia; order Terriglobales; family Acidobacteriaceae; genus JAKAAZ01. Next base: position 44,032 of record DATJUD010000049.1, on the reverse strand, counting down.
CAACGTGGATGAACACCACAGCGTAGCCGTCGCAGACCTGATCCTGTGCCAGCGAAGCGTGCGCAAAACGGTCACCCGTCTGCTCGAGGAGCATGATCCGCAGTTGGTTGGGCTCTCCACGATGACGTTTCAGCGCCGCACGGCGGAACGCATCATCCATCTGATTCGCCAACTGAAACCCAACACAAAGATCGTTGTCGGCGGATATGATCCCAGCCTTGCTTCCGAAGCCTACCTTTCCATGCCGATCGACTTTATCGTGCGTGGCGAAGGTGAAATCGCTTTCCGCGAACTGACCCGCGCGTTGGAAAAAAATACCGACATGCACTTTATCGCGGGGCTGTCGCATCGCCACGGAGGTAAATGGATCCACAACCAGCTGCGCGCACCCCTCAGCCTGGAAAGCGAGGAAATTCGCCTGCCCAAGAGAAGCGCGCGAGTTCTAAAGGGATACACGATGCTGGGGCGGCAGGTAGATGTGATTGAAACATCCCGCGGGTGCACTTTTGATTGCAGTTTCTGCTCGATTATTGAAATGCGTGGCCGCAATTTTCATACATATTCTTTCGACCGGGTGATTGCCGACATTCGCGATGCCAGGGAGCACGGAGCACGCACGCTTTTCATCGTCGACGACAACATCACGCTGAACGTGCACCGTTTTGAGGCACTGTGCAACGCGATCATTGAAGCCGGTCTGAATACGATCGACTATTTTCTGCAGGGCATGACTTCAGCCATGGCCAACCATGGAGAGAAACTGGCCCCGCTGATGAAGCGCGCCGGGTTCCGCTACGTGTTTCTGGGAATCGAAAATATTTTGGAGAGCGACTTAAAGCTGCTGCAGGCGAGTGCAAAAAATACGGCTCGATCGAATGGACATAATACCGGTAACGCGACGCTGCAGGCCATCGAAAATCTTCACCGCAACGGAATTTATGTTGTGGGAGGGCTCATTGTCGGCAGTCCGGGCGATACTGTTGAGTCAATCGAAGCGAACCTGGAGTTTGCGCGCAAGTATGTTGACTGGCCGTACATTCAGCATCCCACGCCCTATCCTCGTACGCCGATGACGGATGATTTTCGCAAGCGCGGCTTGATCGAGCATGAGCGATTTGAAGAGTACGACGGAACCACTTCCGTAGTGAAAAATGAATATCTCTCGGCGGATGAAATCGAATATCTGCGCTGGAAGGCGGAGCGCGGAATGAAGACGCGGCACCTGCCCACGGTATTCCGGCACGACCCATGGTTCGTTGCGCGGAACGTGCTGGCGATGGCGGCGAACACGTATCGCGGCTCGAAACTGCGCACCGTGCTGGGACTGGAAGACGACCATCAAGCTTTCGCCCGGTATAAGCAAATCCGTCACCGAGAGCGCGAATACGTCTGATCCAGCAGATTCCGCCGACGCATATCGTTATGCCATACTCGGGCATGCTGCTTCGCCCTGCGCAACCCGAGGATGCACTCGCTGTAGCCGGGGTCCACGTGCGCTCATGGCAGGCGGCCTATCGCAACATTCTTCCTGACGATTATCTGAATCAACTTCGCCCTGAGGACCGCGCCGCCAAGTACGACTTTGCGACTCGCGATCCCTTGAAGCCGCGCACAATCGTTGCAGTTGAAGAGGGAAAGCCTTCAGCGATCTACGGATTCGCTACCACGATGCCCGTGACCGACTCAGACATGCCGGGTTATGGCGAGTTATGCGCGCTCTATGTGGACCCGCAACATTGGGGCAAAGGACTTGGCGTGGCACTGGTCTCGGCCGCACGCGAGCAAATGTTCGAGCAGGGATTTGGCAAAGCAATTCTGTGGGTGTTAACAGGAAATGTGCGCGCCGAACGCTTTTATCAGAACGACAGCTGGACTGCGGATGGCGTACGCCGCAAGGCCACAGTGTGGGGCATTGAGGTCGACGAAATCCGCTATGCACGGCAACTGGAACCACATTCTCCAGGTCAGGCACGTCCCCAACGTGCAGCAGGTGGTGAATGAGAATAAGGTGAATCCGCGCAAGCATTCCTCAGCCAGCTGAGCAGGTTTTTCAATCCCTTCCCTAGAACAGCAGAAAGCGAGCCAAACTTATCGGCTCGCTTTCTTGGTTTAGAACGATATGCATGTTCGCGTAGCCGCTTTAGGCCGGCTGCGACTCCTGCTTCCATGCGATTCCGCCCAGCCGGTACAGGTATCCGCGCCGCAGCTCAAAGCTGCATTGCGTGTCCTTCAGCAAATCCTGCATTTCCTGGTAGGTATAGGCCTGCCGTACAGATGTCGGTCCGTCGTGCCGTGACAGCCGGCTGGGATCCATAAATCGTTGCACGTGAGACAGAAAATAATTCACGCGCTTTCTCTCCACGTCGTTGATCAGCACGGCAACCCGGGAAACCCGCAGAGCTTCACGCAGGAACGCTCTCGCCTCGTCGACGCTGAGGTGGTGCAGAAACAGGCAGCAGGAAACGATGTCGACGCTATTGTCCGGCAGCTCCAGATCCAGCGCATCGCCCGTCATCAGCGTGGGGGGATGCAAATCCTTATGCCAGTTATGGCTCTGCGGCAGATGTTTTGCGCAGCGATCCAGCAGGGAAATCTCCAGCGAGATATTCTGCTTTTTCAGCATCAAGGACGCTGCCTGTAACACATCCGCATAACCGGACGCGACTTCCAGGACCTGCAGTTTCTTTAGGTTGAACCTCGAGCACACGCGCTGAAATAGCCGCTTGTGCATTCTGTGTCCGCCGTAAAGACGGTTGACTCGACGGATTGCTCCCAAGGCACAGGCAACTTCCGCTCCGGACCAATGATCGCTGTCCAGAAGTTCTTCCTTTTGTATCCGTTCCATTTCCAACCCACTCCGTGCTGACCATGAATGTCTCCGCAATCATCGCAGACTTCGCCCATTTCTGGTCGAGTTTTTTGATATCGAACTCGGTACACGGGGTGAAGGATTCATTTTGATTCCATAGAATAGGAGATATGAATTGGCGCTCATGGTTTCGCGCAGGTCTGCCTGCGGTTACGATGCTTCTCCTGGCTTCATCGTTTGCTTTCGCTGCCACCGCCCCCTTTGATCTGCCAGGACCCAGGCTGGAGATAAGGATTACCCGTGCCGGAAGAAGTCTGCCCATCTCCCAGGTGCCAAACCTGCAGGCTGGCGACGAAATGTGGCTGCACCCCGATCTTCCTGCGAATGAATCCATCCACTACTTGCTAATTCCGGTTTTTCTCCGAGGCTCCTTGAACCCTCCGCCAGACGACTGGTTCACCAAGGTTGAAGCCTGGAAGCCGCAGGTACAGCGAGACGGGGTCAACATCCATGTTCCCGACGGCGCTCTGGAAGCCTTGATTTTCTGGGCCCCGGAAACCGGCGGCGGATTCACTACTGTCCGAACTGCGGTGCGGTCGCGTCCTGGAGTGTTCGTGCGCGCAGCCCAGGATTTGTACGCCGCCGACCTGACCCGCTCACGCCTGGATGCCTTTATTGATTCGGTAAAGAAGATTTCCAATACTGATCCGACTCGACTGGAGGCGCGCACCAAGTTGCTGGCGCAGACCCTCTACCTGAAAATCAACAACGCGTGCTTCGACCTGGCTCCCGACCAACAGGAATCCTGCCTGCTCCAGAACCCTGACAACCTGGTGCTGAATGACGCCCAAAGCCAATCGATGGTCACGGCGCTGACCTCAGGTGCGGCAGGCGACATGATCAATCAAATCAGCGCGTCCACGGCTGCCGGCGGCGGAATGTACAGTCCTTATGTCGGCGCAGTTGTGGACATGGTGCGCATTATGGGCAGCCTACATACCGCGCAATATGCCTACATCCCAGCTTTATCGGTGAACGACGACGGCGCGATCGAGTTGAAACTGAGCAGCCCTCCCTCCTTCAGCAATCCCAAGTCAGTCATGGTGGCGAGTTTGCCGCCCGTCGCGCCGGTACATTTTCCCATGCTGCGGGCTGTGCACCCGGAAGAACTGCTTTGCCTGGAGCGGCCCAAGCTGGTGCTGTCAGTTGAAGGAGCTCCACTGGTTTTTTCCACAAACTACGCGCACGACCTGGTATTGCACGTGCAGGATTCCGCCGGCCGATCCGTGGACCTGCCCGCAACCGCCGATGCGGAGCAAGGCGGCTTTGTCGTAGACGCCCGCGCGCTGCAGGCTTCAAACATCTCCGGAACCGTGACCGGTCAGCTGCGCGGCGAATGGGGCTTCGATCCATGGAACGGCCCCGAATTCGCCTTCACCAACTCTCATCCGCAGGAATGGACTTTTGCGGCCGGTGAAACCAGCGCAGTCACCGCGGCGGACAAAATATCGCTGCATTTGCAAGCGGACAGCGTGGTCTGTGTGCAGGGAGTCACGGTGAACACCCCTCAGGGAAAGATGGAAAAGACAACCATCACCCGCACGCCGCCCAGGCTGTTGGAAGTGAACCTGCCCGTCACAAAAACGTCGCAGGGCGTCTATACCCTGGTGGTTTCCGAATATGGTCAAACCAAACCTGAAAAAGTGCCGGTCCACGTCTATCCGCCGTCTGCCGTGGTCAGTGGACTAATTCTGCATGCAGGAGACGATCGGGCGGTGATGACTGGAACTCATCTGCAAGAGGTAACGACCGTTGAAATGGCCGGGACCATTTTTCGTGCCACTTCAATGAAACACAACGGAACAGAGGACAAGCTGCCGTTGGAGACATCGACAAACCTTGCCGGCTCCAAGGTTTTTATCGAAGGCGCAACCATCATGGCCCACGTGCATTTGAAGGACGGACGTGTGTTGGATGTTCCGGTGACAATTGCTCCTTCGCGCCCGCAGGTCGAGCTGCTCAGCAAGAGCATCTCCGTCACTCCCGGCGGTGGTTCGGCATTCATCCACTTAGGGAACGACAACGATTTGCCGCAATATGGGCATGTGAACTTCTTTTTGAAGTCCGTGGCGCCGCCACAATTTCCGCGAGACCAAACGATTGAAGTGGGCGCTGCCGACGGCGGTTTTGTCACTTCGCTCACCCTCGCCAACAATGCGTTGACATTGCAGGACGCGCAAACTGTATTCGCCACCCTGGACCCGGCCAAAGCCTTCGGCGCCTCAGCTTTCGGGCCGTTGCGGTTCCGTCCTGTTACGGCGGCTGGAGTACCTGGGGATTGGCAGCCCTTGGCAAACCTGGTGCGTTTGCCGGAACTGAAGCATGTGGACTGCCCGTCCGATCCCGCAGAAATGTGCACGCTCACCGGAAACAACCTGTTCCTGATTGATTCGATTGCGTCGTCTCCGCAATTTACGCGTCCAACCAGCGTGCCGATGGGATTTGCCGGCAACACCATGAAGGTTCCACGGCCGAATGGGACAACCCTGTACCTGAAGCTGCGGGATGATCCTACGACAGTGGACCTGGTTTCTTTGCCGGTGCTGCCTGCAGCCGACCAGAATTAGAAAGCGTCGTCAAAACGCCGCCAACTGCCGGAGGAATACGCTGGAATCACGGCAGTTCGGCGGAAATCTTCTCCCTGACCGCTAGTTGATCCCCACGCTGCTACCCTTGAACTATGGCTGAGTTCAAATCGATTACCGAAATGATGCAGAACTGTGCCGATCGAGCTGTCAAGATTGCGCACGACCGCTTTGGGTTTCAGCTCGATTACTCCGAGGAGAGCCTTCAGTCGCTGGAAACAATCCTGGCCAGCGTCGGTACCGACCTGAATCTATTGGAAAATGACCATCAGGTCCCACCCGCCATTCCAATAGCGACGGACCACCTCGCCCAGATAGCCGCCCAATATCCCGGCGGCGTGGCTGCGGTGCCGACCCTGCTGATCTCAGGGTCGCAGCTCTATCCGCTGATGAAGGTTTATCGCAGACTGACAATGGGCGACCGCGAAAATATCTGGGAGTTTTATCAACGAATCCGAAACCATCTTTCCACCGTACATCCCTTAGACGGATCCCGGGACGCGGCCGATACGCAGTAGCGCAGTTTCGAGAATCCGTCGAGATCACCGATCAAGACTTTCATGCGCGCAATGCGGGTTCGATCCTTGGGCAACAAGCGGTGCGCGATTGTGCGACAATACGATTGAGTAGACTAGGCAGGCAACTGACAAGCCTGCGGGAGAACAACGTATGGGTGACCTATTACAGCCCTGGCATCTGGTAGTGATTCTGGTGGTAGCGCTTCTGATCTTTGGACCGAGTAAACTTCCCGGCCTGGGCAAAGGCCTGGGCGAAGGCATCAAAGGATTTAAGGAAGGCATCAAGGGTATCGGCAGTTCCGACGAAGCCGATAAGCCGGATACCACGAAGACGACGCCCGAAGTGAAGTAGTTCCTCGAAGCGACAACCCGACCATCCGGAATACATCTGTTGGAATCGCCTGGTTCAATCCGGTATTCGATTTCCGCGCAAGAGCCGCATATTTTCGTGCGGCTTTTCGCATTTGAAGCTAAGTAAAACTGTTTCACTGATTTGCATTTTTATTCGAAATGTCAGGACACATGAACGATGGAATTTGACCTGGTCCTACTTCACCCGCCCAGTTTTTACGACTTCAGGAAAAACAATCAGTTTCGCGGCCCCATCAGTGACGTCGTTCCCTCCAGTTCTGTCTTCGACATGTATCCGATCGGCTTTACCAGCATCGCCGGATACCTGGAGCGATTCGGACATCGTGTCAAAATCGTCAATCTCGCCGCCCGTATGGTGCATGATCGCCGCTTCGACGTAGAAAAAAAGATTCGCGGATTGAAGTCCGCTGCGTTCGGCATTTCGCTCCATTGGCTGCCTCACGCCCAGGGAAGCATTGAAATTTCCAAGCTGGTGAAGAAATATCATCCCGGCGTGCCGGTCATCTTCGGCGGTCTCTCCTCGACCTATTACCATCGCGAACTGATGCAGCACGACTGCGTCGATTTCGTCATGCGCGGCGACTCCACGGAGAGTTCCATGCTGGCGCTGATCGACGAGATCAAGTCCGGGGCCGTGGATTTTTCGACGGTGCCGAACCTGACGTGGAAACGTGATGGAAAAGTTTTCGTGAATCCGATCGGTGCGCCGCCTGCGAATCTGGACGACATCGACATTCCCGACTATCGCTATGCGATGCGTTCGGTATTTCAATACCACAGCCTGCTCGATGCATTGCCCTACGAGGGCTGGCTCAGCTATCCGCTGAGCGCTTTGCTCACCATGCGAGGATGCACGCAGGACTGCGCTCTCTGCGGAGGGTCGCGCAGCGCCTATTCCTTCAACTGCGCGCGCACCAAGCCTTCGATGCGCTCGCCGGCAAAGCTGATGCAGGATATCGAATGCATTCAGCGCTTCTGTCGCACCCCGATCTTCGTGATCGGCGACATTCGCCAGGGAGGCGCAAGGTATGTCGACGAGTTTCTGGAGCGAGTCTGCGCGCTGCGACCTACAAACGAGCTGGTCTTCGAGCTGTTCTGGGGTGCGGACGATGACTTTTTCGAGAAGGTGCAACGCACCGTCCGTAAGTACAGCCTGGAAATCACGCTGGAAAGCGCGGACGAAGATGTGCGCCGGAAGAATGGAAAATTCCCTTGCAGTAATCAGGAGATTATTCAGCTGGCGCGATCCGCACTCGACCACGGCTGCAGAAAGCTAGACATTTTCTTTATGGTCGGCTTGCCGCACCAGACCTACGAGAGCGCGATGCGCAACATCGATTTTTGCGAGGAGATTCATCGAGCCTGCGATTGCGACAAGCGCCTGTGCTATTTCGTCGCACCGCTGGCGCCGTTTCTCGATCCTGCCAGCCGCGCGTTTGAACATCCGGAACAATTCGGCCTGAAGCGGCTTGCGGACACGCTGGAAGATCACATTCGCCACTTCTCCGCGCCCTCGTGGGAGTTCATTCTGAATTACGAAACAGACTTGCTGAACCGAGAGCAGATCGTCAAAACGATGTACGCCAGCCTGGATAAATTAAATACTTTCAAACTGCAATATGGCCTGATTGCGCCGGATGTACACGGCAGGATTGCCGGAGAAATTGTCGAATCGCTTGCGCATATGGAGCGCGTACGAAATGCGGTGCGCGAAGGTACGCCGCTGGAGGAACTGCCGGAATTTGTCGAGTCGGAACACGGCACGACTCGGACCCAGCGCGAACTTCGCTGGAAGGTGAAACATCGTTATCCCAATCTTTTTTCGCTCTCCATGGTGGGGATGAAATTGCTGGCGGAAGAAGGGCGTGCCATGATCCTGCGCCGAGCTTCGCCACTGCAGTGGGCCGGACAGCGGGCTGGGAGAGGCGCTGTTGCGCGAGCGGAGGCAGTCTCCGACTCGGCAGAAGAAGGATAAAGACGCAGCCCGAGCGGCGGAACTGACGAAGAGTGAGAAAATGATGCCCATTTCCAGGCGGGAAATTTTGCGGTGGTCGCTGATCGCGGCTGCGAGCGGATCGCTTCATGCAACCGCATTCGATGCGGCTCGTTTCGCCACTGATCCTTCGACGCCAAACAAGATCGACGGCCGAAAAATCAAAGACACAACTTTCCAGTTCATTGAAAAATGCGCACGCAAGGATGGTGGATACTCGCCCTCACCCGATCGAAACTACAAGGGATCCTCCGATACCGCCGAGAGCGATCTAGCGGCCGTCACCTATGCTGCGACACTGGCGAAGCCCGAAGGACGCACGCTTGCCCACGCAAACAAGTCCGCGGATTTCATCCAACACCACCAGCAGCCGGACGGCGTGTTTGTAAACCTGGCCGGGAACCTGGATCCAAAGGCCGATCTTGCTGTCCTCTACAACACGGTTCAGGGCGTCGTTGGACTGCGTGCACTGGGAGAGAAGCCTCGAGTGAATCCTGTCCACGTGATGGATCGATTTTTCGACAACAATGCCTTCGCGAAGCTTCCTTGGTACACAGTCAGCTTTTTCCCTCTGTTCTACGCAGCCCTGCGCGTGACATTTCCGCCCGCATATCGAAATGCCCTCGAACAGCATCTACAAGAAAATCAAGCCGCGGATGGATATCTCGGGGATCATGTCGCGGCCACCTTCCACCTGGTCCATTTTTATCGCCTGATTGGCCAGCCTACTCCCAAGGGCGATGCGATTGTGCAGCGCGTTTTGCGCGACCAGCGGCCGGATGGAGGCTGGCAATTGAAAGCGCCCGATTGGGACGTGCATTCCTGCTTTGACGCGGTATTTATTCTTCGCCAACTCGGAAACAATTCACCTGCATGCCGCGCTGCCATCGCCAAAGCGGCGCACTGGGCTCTGCGCTGCCAGAATGCGGACGGCGGATTCGGTCATTATCCCGGGCTTCCGTCAGACATGGACGCAGTGTATTTTCAGTTCGGCACACTCATTCAAGCGGGGCTGATTCCCGGCACGAACTTCCATCTTCCCGACGCGGAAACCCTGAGCTGGGGACACGTCATGCAGCCCGGAGTCATCTACCGCACGACTTAGAGCTTCTTCAGGAAATCAGCGCAACCGCGACCAGAGCGGCCGTCATACCAAGCGCCTGGCGGCGATTGGTGCGCTCGTGCAATAGCCACACGGCCAGCAGAATGGTGGAGGCAGGATAGAGCGACGACAACACCGCAGCAACGTCCAGGCGACCGACGCGGGTGGCCGCAACAAACAGGAAGTTGCCGCTGGTATCGAAGACACTGGCCACCAACGCCAACACAATTCCAATCAACCAGCGTTTGCGGCTCACCCTTTGAAGGAAAACAGCGGATCGTGAAGGCGGAGTCGTTTGCGGATCAGGTTCCACGATGAAGTGGCCGCGGCTCAGGATGAGGCCGCCCAGAATCGCCAGCGATAGACTGCCGACACGCGATGCCGCCAGAGGCCACAAAAGTCCGCCGCTGTTGGCTTCCCGCAGCGCGATCAGAAAGATGCCGAAGCCAATCCCGGAAATCACTGCCAGCACCAGTTTTTTTCGCTGTCCCTCGACGACTTGCTCGATGGAACTGGTGGGACTGCTGATCAGCCAGATGGCTCCAGCCGCCAATATGAATCCGACGATCTGCCGACGGCTGGGAGCGCCGATGGTTGTCAACGAAAACAAAACAGGAAGCGCCGCTGTCAGCAGTCCGGTGACGGCCGCGGTTGTACCCATGCTGCCGAGCGAGAGCGCGTAGTAAAACACCAGCAAAGCAGTACCGCCGGCCAGGCCCGCGATCAACCCATAGGCCAGGATGCGCTCGCTCGGAATCGGCTGATGCAGCACGCGGGCAAGCAGCACCAGCGCGACCAGGCTGGAAGCGTGAGAGATCGCCAGCAGCCAGTAGACACGCAGATAACGCGCACCAATACCGCCGCTGAAGTCCGCCGCTCCCCAAATGATCGCAGCGGTCAGCGCCAGGACGGTAGTCGTCGCCGTTGCGCTCATCCCGAGCTACTGGCCAGGTGTCGCCGTCGGATAGTATCCCTGTTTGGCCACCACAGTCACGTTCGGCAGCAGCACGCGAACTTCAATCTTGCGGAAGCGGCTGTCGAGCACAGAAATGTGGCTGTAATAACCGAGCGTGTATTGATTGCGAACCTGTCCGGCAACGCGAGCAAAGCTTTCCTCGATGGCGTTGCGGGAAAGCTCTGCATCCAGAATGCCGCCGGTGGCACTGGCATATTTCGGCAGCAGATTGTCTGCCATCTGCCATGGGATATGGAAGCGATCGAGGAAGCCGTACACCGGCAGAGCCGAGTCGCCAACCAGTGTTCCATCCACCGCAATTTGATTCGTCAACAGATAGCGAACGACTTCTTTATACGACGCTGTGCTCCCCTGGTTCTTGCCGTCGCTGATCACATAGATGATCTTGCGTCGTCCGCGTCCTCGTTGCGAAAGATCGGTCGCAGCGCGCAGAATGGCATCGTTCAGCACGTAGCTTTCCTTCGGGATGATGCCGATAAAATTGCCATCGTGCATCGGCGTCACATTTGGGTCAACCATCTGCCCATTGATCGTTGGGCCTTCGGCCATAGGTCCGGTGTTGCTGGGAACCTCCATATAGCGGCCCGGAGACTTCACCCGACCCAGGGTCGCCGTCAGGCGCGCACTTTGCGCTCCGGTAAATCCCGTCGCCTCGCTGACGTGGGTGGCGTATGTGTACACGGCAACTTCGTCGTAGGGGGCAAATGCACCCTGAAATGCGGCCAGCGCGTCGTTTACCTTCCGCATGGTATCCGAAGGCAGGTTCTGATCGATGACGAACGCCACTGAGAGAGGAAATGGGTCCTCGGAAAAGAACGTGATCCGCTGTTGCACTCCATCTTCATAGATTTGGAAGTCATTATGAGTCAGCCCGGGAAGAATCGCTCCGTGGGAGTCCTTCACCGTCACCGGCACAAGAACAAAATTGACTCGCGTCCGCAAGGTGTACGTCGCGACAGCCGGGCCCTGACCTTTGGGCGGGATCACCGGAGGCGGAACATTCGAAGGCGGCGCAGGCTGTTGCTGCGCGGGGGTTGCGGCCGGCTGGCCGGCAGGCGCTGGAGCCCCGGAACTGCTTGTGTTCGCGGGCGGTGCGCCTTCTCCCGGAGTGACGTTCTGCAGCAGGTTCGGCAGCTTCAGCGACGATGGAGGCGGGTTACCTTCATCCGGCTGCTGGGGCGTGGGCGCGCTTGTTCCATTCTGGCTGGCGTCCGCCGTGGTGGTGCCGGGTGCGTTGGGCACCTGGTGTTGACTATCCTGTGCTTTGACCCGTGGCCCCGCAATCCAAAGCAGGCACGCAAACAACCAGGCTCCCAATTTCACCACACGTGTATAGGAGAGCCGGGCAGAGCTTTTACTTCCAATCATGAAATATCCTGACCGCATTCGTTCCGCGTCTATTCTAAATTTCCGCTCGGGTTGTCTTCCGTTCTTGTTCATTTCATTGTACGGTGGGAAGCAGAAAGTGCCCAGCAGAGTTGTCAATGGCGGATGAAACTGCTGCGGGCGATTTGGATCCGGGCATCGTCACACGGCTCGACAACGCCGGATTGGTGCCGCACCCCGATAGACTGCAGACCAGCTGCGAAGAAGGAAACATTCTTGAATCGCTTTAAACGAAGTCGACGAACGAATCGCCGCTCGTCGTGCTGGCCGCTGCGTCTGGCGATTCTCTCTTTGGTGTATTCCCTGCTAACGCTGGCCGCTCTCCCGGTTTGGGGGCAATTGGCGCCCCAGCCGGATGCGCCGCCCGGTCAAGGCGAATCAAATTTCCCCCCGCTGCAGCAGCCGACGCAACCCCAGCCGGAGACTCAGCCACCAGCCCCAACTTTGCCCCGGATCAATTCGCAACAGCCGCCGAGCGCACAGCCTCGGGCAAACCCAACCCAGGCAGAACCTGCGAACCCGCCACCTGCAACCGCGTCAGAAACGCCTGGCACTCCACAATCCAAAGCGGCAACCGGCATCCCAACCCTGCACGTCAGCGTCAATCTGGTTGATCTGTTTTTTGTCGTCCATGACAAGTCCGGCAAGCTGGTCCCGAACCTCACTCGAGCGGATTGCAACGTATTTGAAGACGATAAGCCACAGATATTGAAGAGCTTTACTGCGCAGAGCGATCTGCCGTTGTCGATCGGCATTCTGCTCGACACCAGTTTGAGCCAGGAGCGGGTTTTGCCCGAAGAGCAGAAAGCAGCTTCGGCTTTCTTGCAGCGCATCCTGCGGCCAACGGACGAAGCCTTTCTCATTTCCTTCGACGTGACTGTCGATTTGCTGGCCGACTGGACCAGCGACCCCGACGCCCTGAAGCAGGCGCTCGATGCGGCGCGGATCAACTCCAGTTCCGGCAACTACGCCAACGGCACGCTTCCCTCGATCACCAAACCGAAGGGCACACTGCTCTATGACGCGGTGTATCTCGCCTCGAATGACAAACTGCGCCAGGAATCCGGCCGCAAAGCCATGGTGTTGCTGACCGACGGCCAGGATGAGGGCAGCGACGAGAAGTTGCAGTCCGCGATTGAAGCCGCACAAAAAGCCGACGCTGTTGTCTATGTTTTGTTGATCAGTGATTCAGGAGTTTACGGGACGCTCGACTTTTCCAGCGACGGCGCCATGCGAAAGCTGGTGGAAGCCACAGGCGGCGAAGTGTTTCCCATCGGAAAGAATGGAAAAAAGCTCCCAGCCGCCTTCGACGCCATCGAAGGTCAGATGCGCACCGAATACCAGGCGACCTACACCCCATCAAACGCAGTCCTGGACGGAAGTTATCGGCATATTCGCGTCACCTGCCGGCAGAATGGGAAGGATCTCAAGGTGCAGGCGCGCCAAGGCTATTACGCAGTCGCCCACTGATGCGGAAATCTCCCCTCTTCATTTCGCTGCGCGGTGCATCCTGATACTTTAGGTGCAAAGCGAAACATCGAAGCTTTTGGATTTCAGCTTTCCCGGACGGAGAGGCAGTGCGCGTATCTCAAGCTGTTTTTGGTGTCTTCCACCATTTCGAACTCGCGCATCAGCTACGCCGCTACGACTATCTCGACACGGTCTACTCCACTTACCCCTGGCGAAGGCTGCAACGGGAGCGCCTGCCGCGCCAATATGTCCAGACATTTCCATGGATTCATGGCGGATTGGCTGCCCTCGCACGGTTCGGGCTCTACCCTTCTCCCTGGACAGAGAGCCTGGATTATTGGAATGGACTCGCCTTCGACAAATGGATGACGGGGCGGATTGCCCGATCGAAAACAAAGCTTGACGCGCTGATCGGCATCTCCGGCGCCGGACTGGCTGCGGGAGCGCTGGTGCAGTCGCGTGGCGGCAAATATATTTGCGATCGCGGTTCGACGCACGCGCGCTACCAATGGCGCTTGCTTAGTGAGGAACATCAACGCTGGGGCGCGCCGCTCGACATCTACGACCCGCGCGACACAGTGCGCGAAGAGAAACAGTACGATCAGGCTGATTGCATCGTCGTGCCGTCGAGTTTTGCCGCTCGCAGCTTTGTCGCTGAAGGTCTTGCGGCGGAAAAACTGCACGTCATTCCATATGGCGTGCGGTTGGATTCTTTCCAGCCCGCCGACGCAACGCGCCCGACCGACACTTTCGAGCTTCTCTTCGTCGGTCAGGTCAGCCTGCGCAAAGGCGTGCCCTATCTGTTGGAAGCGTTCGCCAAAGTGCGGCATCCGCGCAAACATCTGCGTATCCTCGGCCCAATGTTTCCGCATATGAAGCCGCTGTTTCCGCGGCTTCCCATGGAGAACGTCGAAATCGTCGGAGCTGTTTCCCGCGCAGAACTGGTCCGCTATTTCAACCGCAGTCATGCCATGGTTCTGCCGTCGCTGGAAGAAGGGCTGGCGCTGGTCCAGGGTGAGGCCATGGCTTGCGGCTGTCCCGTGGTCGCAACGCCGAACACCGGAAGCGAAGACCTGTTTACCGACGGCCAGGAGGGTTTTATCGTGCCGCCCCGCGACGCCGCCGCACTCGCCGAGCGACTGCAACAGCTTGCCGACGACCCAGCCCTGCAACAGCGGATGAGCGCAGCCGCATTAGTTCGCGTGCAGCACCTGGGAGGATGGAACGATTACGGCGACCGCTGGGTGCAATTATTGCGGCAACTTTGCACGCCGGAATCCGCTGGCACACAGGAGAAATAATCGTGTTAAAACCAATGGGCGCGCGAACAACGATTCTTTGCGGGCTCTGCCTTCTCGCTGCAACCGCTTTTGCCCGCGCCGGCTCCGGTAACGCAGGTCCCGCGCCTAGCTACGCGCAGCAGTCCGCCGACGGCGTCCGCACCCTGCAGCAGTGGTATGTGCGGAACACGGGCCTCTACGCCGCGCCATCCGGCTGGTGGAACGCCGCCAACTCGATCACCGTGCTGGCCAACTATTCCCGGGCCACCGGCGACAGACGATATCTTTCGGCGCTCGCCAATACATTCAAGCGAGCGAGCCGCAGCCAGGGCACCACCAACTTTCTCAACTCTTATGACGATGACGAAGGCTGGTGGGCGCTGGCCTGGATCGACGCCTACGACCTGACCGGCAAGCAAGCCTATCTGACCATGGCCGAAACCATCTTCGCGAACATGGCCGGCGAATGGGACACCACCACCTGCGGCGGCGGCATCTGGTGGAAGAAACCCGCCGACTACAAGAACGCCATCGCCAACGAACTATTTCTCTCCGTCGCCGCGTCCCTGGCCAATCGCACCACCGGGGCCGCATCCGCACGCTACCTGGCCTGGGCCCAGAAGGAGTGGGCATGGTTCCATGCTTCCGGCATGATCAACGCGCAGCATTTGGTCAATGATGGCTTGAACTCAACCAACCCGCACGCCTGCACCAACAATGGCGCAACCACATGGACCTATAACCAGGGAGTCATCCTCGGCGGACTGGTGGAACTTGCAAAAGCCGAACACGACCCGACGCTGCTGTTGCAGGCAGAGGCCATCGCCAACGCGGCCATCGCGGACCTCACCATGCACGGGATCCTGGTAGATCGGGCCGTTTCCGGCGGCGACGCGCCGCAGTTCAAAGGCATTTTCGTTCGCAATCTGATGGCGCTCTACGCCGCCGCTCCCAATCCTCGCTATAAGGCGTTTGTCGACGCCAATGCTCGCAGCATCTGGAGTAACGATCAGGGTCCCAATCATCAGTTCGGCGCGCTTTGGCAGGGGCCGTTCGATTCTGCAGATGCAACTCGTCAGACGTCCGCGCTGGACGCGTTAATCGCCGCCACGACGATGCGGTAGGAATCGCGCGGCGGAAGATTCGTGAAGAGAAATGTACGGAGAGAATTTCGAGGAGAAAATCTGGGTGCCCCATGTCTCGTTTCTGAGACATGGGAACTGCCTGCTTCTGTCAATCGGTGTGCGCCATCCTTGCGCGGCAAGGGTGAGAGACGAAAAATTACGCGGTCTTGGTCGCCAGCGCCTTCACGCGAGCGTTCAGGCGGCTCTTGTAGCGCGAAGAAGTGTTGTCATGCAGAATGCCCTTCTGCACGCTCTTGTCCAACAACGACACGGTCTGGTTGTACTGCGCCCGCGCTGCGGGAACATCGTTCTTCTGCAGGGCTTCGCGCATGGCGCGCAGGCCGTTGCGGAGCTTGCTGCGGTTGGCGCGGTTGACGGCGGTGCGCTTGACGGTCTGCCGGGCGCGCTTTAACGACGAAACATGATTTGCCATGAAAACCTTCTCTTTTCGCTGAATCGGAAGTCTGTCGACTCGGGCGGCTCCATCCTCTACCGGAGCTGCACGCTACAAACGCGCCCTGGGAGCTGGAATCTGCCTGAAGTCAGGATGCGGCAGGGGCATGGAAATCGCCAACCTGCGCAAGCATTTAGTGTACGTGAAGGCACGACCAGGGTCAATTGCTGATCGCCGCGTCGATCCAAACTCCGCACAGTCCACACATCCGTAATCTCGCCGAGGGCGAACAGCGGGTGTACGATTGCTAGTCGCCGGGTAAGTCATCCAAAGAGGTTTCCATGTGCGCAGCTCGCTTTGCGTCTTTCTGCTTTTCGCCGCCCTGAGTTTCTCCGCGAGCGCCGAGCGCACGCGAAACCATTCCTCATATGGCGTAAAGGGTTCACGATCATCGAGGAACCTACGGACTGGGTACATTCGAGGGTACGTCCGCAAAAACGGAACGTATGTCACGCCGCATATCCGCGGCCTAGCGGGAAGGGATTACCATGCGCGGCGCAGTTCCCACCCAACGTATCGTTCGACCCGCCAAATTGGTTTGTCCCCTCGGACGGCCACAGGCAAAACTGAACGCAGCACAGCAGCCAAAGACTCCTTCAAGCGGCAGCAGCCCTGCCCATCTACCGGGAGGAGTTCTGGTGCGTGTCCTGGATATGTCATTGACCATGTAAAACCGCTGGAATGCGGGGGCGCAGATAGTCCCTCAAACATGCAGTGGCAGACCATCGCCGCTGGCAAAGCCAAGGACAAAACTGAGCGTTACTGTCGGTAGCAAAACTACTGGACCTGAGCATTATTAAATTCGACATTTTACGGCGAGGTGGACTATGAAACGGTTGCTAATGTTTTTCCTGGTATGCAGTTCTGTACTGTGCTCGCAGGCGAATTTGGGGCAGAATCTCCAATCTTATGTCTCTGACATGAACAAGGCCCTTGGCGAGCATGGTTCCGTTGTGCTCTTTGACGGCCAGACACTCGTCTTCAGTTTCGTCGTTCCTGGACCCGTATTCATCTTTACTGACCACGACACCGGAAACCCTAAAACGACGGCATGGACAGCCATGTCTTTAGATGTCGAAAGCATCACCGCCAACCTGAAATCGCTGAATGAAGAAACAATCAGCGACTGGACGGCGTTCTCTCCGCCATATTTTGCTATTTACAAGCCAGGAGATACGGGCGACGAAACACTCGTTGAATTCTCAACAATCCGGGAAACGCTAATGTCAACGGTCACCGTTGACAGAGACAAACTTGCGAAGCTGAAGCCGGGGAACGTGACTGAACAACAACTCGGAGCAAAGACCGTGCCAAGCAAGCACGCAATGATTGTGTTTCCAGACAGGCTTGAAGCGCGAGCGTTTGAGAAGGCGCTACGAGCCGCTATTGTCGCTGCCAGAGCTCAATAGGCTCCCTATCAGGGGCATCGTGTCCGTGATTGGCCTCGGCAGTCGGACTCCATTGCCTCCGTTTCCTCTCGGCGCTTTCGGATAAGTTCCATCAAGGCATCGCCGCCTTTGCGGTATGCCTCAAGCGTTTCCTCGATCTGTTCGTCAGTCGGATACTCCGATTTCAGTTTTTCCATTCTTGCCTCTTCCGGACAGTATTTGCGGCTTCGTTGGTATCGCCCGCGTTCTGTGAGTTTGCCCGATTACCTTCTGGGATGTCCTGCGCCGCCTTCCTTTCTGCTTTACGCTTCTTGAGGATGGCCAGAACAGCATTGTCGTCACCGCTCTCGAGCGCTTCCCACATTTCTTTCATCTGTTCGTCTGTCGGATACTCTGAATCCAGGTTTTCCATCCTCGCCTCATCCAATTTTTCGCTGTGCCGCGCATCGCGGGCAGCATTTGTTCGACCACGAGTATGCGCGGGTTTGCTCTGATTGTCGAATTACCGACGTTCCCGCCTCAGCAGTACACTTGCGACATGAAAATATCTCCCCGAGAAACGCCCTTGTGCAGTGAGTAACTGCGGTTCCCGGGTGCCCAATTCTTCGCAGTTGTATCGCGAAGGGTGAAAAATACAACATTTCAGCGCAGGCAAGTCCCATTGACGCCGTCCCGGCAGAGTCTTACTCTACGGGTAGGAATAATTCCTACCGCCCATCAGGGAGGGCTGCTCCATGTCGAACGTTGAGAAGATCAGCATTGCGTTGCCATCGGAGATGGTCAGCATCGTGCGCCAGGCGGTCGAGACCGGCGAATATGCCTCCAATAGCGAGGTGGTGCGCGACGCGTTGCGCGACTGGACGCAGAAGCGAAGTTTGCGCCAGCAGGGCATCGACGAATTGCGGCAGGTGTGGCGACAAGCGTTGCAATCGGACTCGCCGGGTGTTTCCGCCGAAGATGTCCTGGACCGCCTGGAACGAAAGTACAAGGCGTTGGCAAAAGCCGCCAGGCCAGCTAAATAATGCAGGTGGTGTTTTCCAGTTTTGTCGGCTCGCGCTTTTCGAGCCCAAGTAGTTTCCGCGCGGTCTAGATCTGTCCGCTCGCTAGGACACCGCGGAAAATGTGGTGAACAAAAACGGCAGGATGAAGCCCAGATAGGCGACCAGCATGCACGCGGCCTTCACGCTAAACAAAAACCAGGTTGGCCAGTTGATCCAGGCGGGCGCCAGAAAATCCGCGTCCGGCGGCGTGCCAGCGCGTTCCTTTTTGCGGAAATAAAGGAACCAGGTGAACGTCCCCACCAGGTATTGCAGCAGATCAAAAAACAGCGCCAGAAAGATAAATAGCGCACCCTGCAGCAGTGGATGCGGCAGCGCCGGCTTGGTCCCAGTACCAATGTTGAACAGCCAGATCAAGCCGATGCCCGCCAGACTCAGCTGGCGCACGATCGAGCTGGCGGTTCCTGAAAGCGTCTCGTACGCGTTCTTGACGTCCTCTAGTCGCACGGTTTTTCCTTCGTCACCGTTTCGCTCTTGGCCCGGTTCCAGACGTCCCGTTCTTCCTGGTTGTCTTCTTGGCCGCCGCCTTCTTCGCTGGCTTCCTCGCAGGGGCTTTCTTGGCTGCCTTCTTTGCGGAAGCTTTCTTGGCACTCATATCGGATTCCTTGTCCTTCCTTTTCGAGATTGCCCCACCCTCGCGCGTCCCTCGCGCAATCCTAAAACAATTTGCCCTTGAACAAATACACCAATTCAATCACCAGAATAATGACGACCGTTAGCTCCAGAAAGAATGCCCGGCTTTGATTAAACTGGTCCACCATAAATCGATACAGCTCCTCCGACGTGCGCACCTTCTGCGTGACCAAATCTTTATAGTCGGGGACGCCCACCTTCATCGCCGCCAGCTTGTACAGTCGCGCAGAAAACATGTCGCTCAAAAACTTGATGGCGTTGTCCGCATGTTCGGTCAACTCCGCCACATCCAGCAATACGGTGTGCAGCCGGGTTGCAGAGCGCGCCAGCCGCCATCGCGCAAACAGCCCGGTACCTTCATCTACCAACTTGTACACGCGGTCCAGCTCCTTGGTCAGCAGATCGTCATAGTGGCGAAATTCCAGCAGCTGGGAGTTCGCATATTCCAGCAATTGGATCGCGGTCTGCGCTCCCGAAGTGCTGTCATAGATAAAGGCCGCGTTCCAACCAATCACGGCCAGGTCATTCGCATAGTAAGAAATGCGCGACTGCAGCACCTCATTGCATTCACTTTCGGCCAGCTGTCCCATGTCGCCGCGAACCACCTGCGTAATGCGCGATCCATACAGATGAATCAGGTCGGCCACCGATGGCGAGCCGCTGATTTCGCGCACATGGAAGATGAGGTAGTCTTCGCTGAGCCACTCGGCATAGGGTTTCACCAGCGCTGGAGCGGCGCGTGCCAGGCGGCTGCGCACAATTTCTGTCGCCTGCGCTGCAAAGTCGACATCCCAAACCCAGCGACTTGCTAGGCCAGTCAACTTTTCCCAGCCGCCAGCAAAGGCCAGTTCGAACACCACGCTCAGCACGCCGTAGTCGTAATACTTAATCTCCCCTTGCAGCCGCTCGCCGCTTTCCAGCACCAGCGGCTCAATCGGTTCAACCACAGGCGGTCGCTGGTAGCGAACATATCCCGGAGGTGCGTGCTTGGGAATGGCGTGTTCCACAGTATGCGGACGGATCAGCTCCCGCAGTTGATCCAGGCGGATCGCCTCACACACATCAAACTGCAACAACACCAGCACTGAACCGTGCAACATGGTTTCAGCGGATTCGATCGCGACCTCTGCCATGATGCAATCATCTTATCCCCGGGCAACAGATGTGGCGTGTATGCGGATGGACGAGGAAGTAACTATCCCCGCGGCCATAGTTGTTAGATCGATTCTCATGCCACCAAATATTTTTCATTTGTCGATTGACTCGAATCTTCTGTCGGCGCTACTCTGTGCGCATCATCCTCGTGCTCAACGACGTACTGCGAACCAACCGACCGGCCAGCCCATCCCACGGGTTCGAACTCGCCCGGAAAGATGCGACGCTCCTGGCGGTTCGGCCATCCGAAGTCAGTCCCCTGCAATCCAACAAAGTGCACCGTCCTCAGGCAGCTCGCGCTGTCTTCCGCCTTGGCGCAACAGAATCCAATGGAGGCAAATAGTCTTATTGATGAAGAAAACCATCGAGATCACCCCCAACATCGAGCCCATCTTCGGTACCCGCGACGAAAACCTTCATCTCATCGAAAACACTCTGAAAGTCCGCATCGACCTTCGTTCCGACGCTCTCTATCTCGAGGGCGAACCGGAAGTGATCTCCCGCGTGGAGCAGATTTTCGCCGACTATGAAGCACTGCGACGCGCCGGCGTAACGCTGCAGAATGGTGAATTGCATGGGATGCTGAAACTGGTGGTCGCCGACAAGTCGGTGACGCTGCGCAGCCTGGTCGATAGCGGCAAGCAGCGTTCCACCGGCATTCGCAGGATGGTGCAGCCTCGATCGGTCAATCAGCGGCAATATCTGGAGGCGATTGAGCGATCGGATATGGTGTTCGGCATAGGGCCGGCCGGTACGGGGAAAACCTACCTGGCGGTGGCGATGGCGGTGGCAGCGCTGACGGCGAAAAAAGTTTCGCGGCTGGTGCTGGTTCGTCCCGCGGTAGAAGCCGGAGAGCGGCTTGGATTTTTGCCGGGAACGCTGCAGGAAAAAGTCGATCCATATTTGCGGCCGCTGTATGACGCCCTCTACGATTTGCTGGAACCGGATCGCGTGGACAAAATGCTGGAGCGCAGCGTGATTGAAGTGGCTCCGCTGGCGTTTATGCGCGGACGCACGCTGAATGATGCTTTCATCATTATGGACGAGGCGCAGAACACCACCAGCGAGCAGATGAAGATGTTTCTCACCCGTATGGGCAATAATGCCAAGGCTGTCATTACCGGCGACATCACCCAGATCGATTTGCCTAACCCGCGCAAGTCCGGGCTGATTGAAGCGATTGAGGTGCTGAAGAATGTCGACGGCATTGACTTCTGCTACTTCGAGCAGGGAGATGTGGTGCGCCATCAACTGGTGCAGCGCATCGTTTGTGCTTACGATGGCTACACCCGCGGCCAGCGGGAATTGCCGCTTGAAATCGCGGAACCTTTGCGCAGCGGGACAGACGACAAGTCGCCGGTACAAACGCAGTAACGCGAGGATGGATACGACTCCGGCATTTTCTGGCAACAGGATCGACAGGGGCGAGTTGACGCACAGTTGCAGTCCCATGCAGCCGGTTGTGACTGAAGCGCTTCTATTCACTGTTCCAGCGAATGCTCTGCGATATCATGCTTCATGCGATGATCATCATCGACCCTGAAGCCAACAGCACTACCAAAGGCAGAGCAGACGCGGCGCTCGCTCTCTCCGCGCTGCGCCTGTTTCTACGGCGAGCAAGAAATTCCGTGCCTGTGGTTGGCCAGGTCTCCGTGTTGTTGGCATCTAACAATGCAATTAAGCGCCTCAACGGAAAATTTCGCGGCAAGCATCGCCCCACCGATGTAATTTCTTTTCCCGCGTTTGAAATGCTGGCGCAAGAACCGTCCTCGCGCAAACGCCCGGCGCATCCTCCAGTGGCTGGCGATCTTGCCATCTCACTTGACGCTGCGGCTCGTCAGGCGCGGCGATTCGGCCATCCTGTCGTCGCGGAGCTGAAAATTTTGATACTGCACGGGCTGCTGCATCTCGCAGGATATGACCACGAAACCGATGCGGGAGAAATGGCCGCCCGCGAAGAACAGCTGCGCCATCGCTTTCGCCTTCCCACCACGCTGATTGCCCGCACCATGGCCCGGCCGATTTCCACCAAACAGCTCAAGGCGAAAAGCGTCGCACGGACGCGAACCGCTCGCACCAGCGCAGTCAGAGAACGGGCTGGCCGCGTATGACCATCCTGCAATTCATTCTGATTCTGCTGCTGCTCGCGATTCTTACCCTGGCCTCCTACGTGAACCGGCTCTATTCCGAGATGGGCAAATTTCTGGCGCGCGAGTTTCAGGAAAATATCGATGTTTGGGAGCAGCAAATTGAACCGCGCCTGGGGATGACACGCGAACATACGGCTCAGTCAGCCTCCATTCTGACGTTATTGTCGTTGTCGTCGCTGGCGCTGGTGTTTGCACACATCGCGTTACACGCCCATCAAGACTATTCCGCGTCCTTCGCAAGTAGCGTTGCGCAAACGGTTCTCGCCATCGTTCTCACCATTCTTTTGTTCCATGATTTTTTGCCGCAGCTGTTTTTCACTCGCACCCGCGGCCAGTGGGTGGTGCGACTGACGGGTGTTTTGCGAGCGCTTTTCTACCTGGTGTTCCCGATCACGCTGGTTCTGGGTTTCCTGCTTTCGATTGCTGCCCTGGCGGAATCCGATCAAACCCCGGTTGAAGAAGACTCTGCGGAAGCGGTAGAGGCGCTGATTGAAGCCGGCAAAGAAGAAGGCATTCTGGACGAAAGCGATCGCGCGCTGGTCCGTTCGGCCGTCGAATTTGGCGACAAAATTGTGCGCGAAGTGATGACGCCGCGCCCCGCAATTTTTGCTGTGCCCGCCGGCATGAAGCTGGCTGAATTTTCTGAGCAACTCCGGACCCATGCGTACTCCCGCGTGCCCGTGTACCGCAGCAACCTCGATGATGTCGTCGGAATCGCGTTCATGCACGATCTGCTGCACATTTCCGACATTGAAGCTGCCAGCGTGACCGTTGGCTCGATCGCGCGGCCGGCTATGTTTACGCCGGAGACAAAAAATATTCAATCCCTGCTGCGCGAAATGCAGCGCGATAAGCAACATATGGCTCTGGTCATCGATGAGTATGGCGGCCTGGCTGGACTGGTCACGATTGAAGATATCGTGGAAGAAATCGTCGGCGCCATCAGTGACGAACACGAGACGGCCGTCGCCGAAGAAACTGCGCAGCCGCAGCCGGATGGATCGTACATCGTGCCAGGAAATTTTGAGCTGGGTCAATTGGAAGAACTGTTCGACGACTCGGTCGCAATGCCTCCATCCGAGGATTACGAATCGACCACAGTCGGCGGCCTGGTCACGGAAGAGGCGGGCCACATTCCGTTTCCAGGAGAGGTGATTGAATTGGCGGGTCTGCGGCTTGAAGTTCTGGAGGCTTCGCACCGCCGTGTCGACCGCGTGCGAGTGCGCCCAGTTGCGGATGGCGTCGCCTACGACACGCCGCCGTCCCCGTAAAAAGCAAGCCGTCAAATCGTCGGCATCCAAACTATCATGCGAAAGCATCTCGCCACTTTCGTCGAAGATTTTGAGCGGCACGGCAAACAGATCGCCATCGTCAGTTATCCCGGCAATCGCCGTATCGCTACGACCTATGCCGAACTGGCAACATTGGCGGGACGCTTCTCGCGCATGCTTGCAGATCGCGGCATCGCGCCCGGCGAGCGCGTTCTGCTTTGGGGCGCCAACTCCGCGGAATGGGAAGCAGCTTTTTTCGGCTGCGTGTTGCGCGGTGTTATTGCCGTCCCGCTGGATGCCGCGGGGAGCGTCGACTTTGCGACCCGCGTGATTGCGGATGTCACTCCGCGCCTGATTGTGGGCGACCAGGAGCATCTGCAAAAAATATCGCAAGAATCGATGCCGGAATCCGCCGTGAAAATTTCCTTCGAGGATTTTGCTTCCACACTGCCGCGCTCGCCGATGTTTGAGCCAGACCCTTCGCTTAATCCGGAAACGCCGCTGCAAATTCTGTTTACTTCCGGCACCACGTCGACCCCCAAAGGCATTGTCCATACGCACGGCAACGTTTTGTCGAGCGTCGAAGTTCTGGAGCGTGAGATCAAGAAATATCTGCGCTACGAGCGCTGGTTTCATCCGCTGCGCTTCCTGCACACCCTGCCGTTGAGCCACGTTTTCGGCCAGTTTATGGGCCTCTGGGTGCCTCCGCTGCTGGCTGCGCAAGTACATTATGAGGACAACCTGGTTGCCAGCCACGTGTTGGATCGAATCCACCGCGAGCGCATCTCCGTCGCGGCCGTGGTGCCACGCGTGCTGGAGTTGCTGCGCGTTCATTTGCTCTCCAGCGATCCCCGGTTGCAGAGTCGTCTCGATGCCATCCAGAACCAGCGCGTCTGGAAAAAATGGTGGCGCATGCGTGACGTACATCGCCGCTTCGGCTTCAAATTCTGGGCCTTCGTTTCCGGCGGGGCGTCCTTGCCGGCAGAGGTAGAACAATTCTGGAATGCGCTTGGCTTCGTGCTGGTGCAGGGCTATGGCATGACAGAGACGACCGCGCTGGCGACGTTGAACCATCCTTTTCATCCCGCGCGCGGCAGCATCGGCAAACCACTGGCAGGGCGCGAAGTGCGCGTAGCCGACGACGGCGAAATCCTTGTGCGCGGGCCCATGCTAGCTGCGGGAACATGGCGCAACGGCGGCATCCAGCCGCGTAGCGGGGAGTGGCTGCACACCGGCGACCTGGGCGCGGTGGACGCGTCCGGAGAAATGCATTTCCTTGGGCGTAAAAGCGATGTGATTGTCGCCGCCTCCGGCATGAATATTCACCCTGAGGATTTGGAGCAGGTAGTTCAGTCACAGTCGCAGGTACGTGATTGCGTAGTCGTAGGATGGGAATCGCCGCGTGGCCCGGAGCCCGTCGCTGTTGTGATCCTGCAGGATCGAGCCGAGGATGCCGACCTGGCGCAAATACTTTCCAACTCCAATCGCGCGCTGCAGGAGTTCCAGCAGATTCGCAACATTCTGCGTTGGCCTGCGAATGAATTTCCCCGCAATACGATGGGGAAGCTCTTGCGCCGCGAGGTGGCCGCGTGGGTCTCGCAACAGCTTCGCGACGAGAATAGCTCGTCGACACTAACGGCCAGCCAGGACCCGCTGCTGCGCCTGCTGCAGCAGGTCACCGGGCAGGGAGTCGAAGGTCTCGACGATTCGGCCGAGCTTGCCACTGATCTGCATCTCGATAGCCTCGGGCGCATGCAGTTGACCATGGCGATGGAAGAGCAGTTCGGAGTTTCGATCAGCGATGCTGCCGTGGCCGGCGCGCGAACGTTGGCAGATTTGCGCCGGCTGATTCGAGACGCTCAGCCTGAAATTCAAAACGCATCACCGAGCCCAGCTGTACGCGCGACTCAAGCGCAACCTTCGGCCTCGCCGGTGACACATGTAGCGAATGAAACTATTTCCCGCGTCACAACCTATCCGCATTGGCCGTGGAGCGCGCCGGTGCAATTTCTGCGCATGGCTTTCATTGAATTGAAGCTGCGGCCGCTGGCGTGGCTGTTAGCCAATCCCCGCGTTCGCTGCGATCGCAACGCATTGCCAACACAACCATCGATTTATGTTGCCAATCATGTGACCGCGATGGATGTGCCTCTTGTGCTCTACGCACTTCCACATCGCGTGCGCGCGCGCATGGCCGTAGCAATGTCCGCCGAAGTGCTGGCCGCCTGGCGACGACGACGCGACGCAGCTGGAGTCGGCACGGGACCGCTGCGATGGTTCGCTCCGCTACAGGCCTTCCTGGTGACGGCGCTGCTGAATGTTTTCCCACTGCCTGCAGGCGCGGGCCTGCGGCGAAGCTTTGCACACGCCGGAGAGGCGCTCGACCGCGGTTATAACGTCCTGGTGTTCCCTGAAGGCCGCCGTACTCTCAATGGTGAACTGCAACCATTCCAGACTGGCATCAGCTTACTTGCGGAGGAATCTCGCACCCAGGTGGTACCCGTCGCGCTGGTCGGATTGTGGACAGCTGCGCAGCGGAAAGGCTTTTCGCGACTGCGGTCACCTGGGCTTGCAGTGCGCGTCGGGCGACCCCTGCAAAGGCAGCCGAACGAGTCTCACGCGGAATTTTCCTCTCGCCTGCATGACGCCGTCGCCGAATTATTGAATTCATCCATTCCCAATTAGCCCGGAAAACGGGAAAAACGCCCCGGGATAGTTTCACTGGATTTTCAAAAGTCAGAGCAGCCGCTTATGGAAACGGCCGCATCCGCCTCCCGCTAGGAGGGTCCATTCATGGCGACATGACAAAGATGCGGACGCGTACGAACCCGCGAAATTTTCGCGCATCTGAATCTTCCAGAGGAAGCGAAGAAAGCGTCTAAAATCAAATTACCTCTTCATGGCTGTGACCCAGGTCCAGGTTTTGCTCGCCGTTTTGGATACGGCGCATTCCGCATCGTTGGCGCAAGTGCTGATGCAGGCCGGTGCAACGGTGTCGTTGGTCCAGGTGTGCTCAGCGGAACATCTGCTGGAGCAACTACGGGACCGGACGCCAAATCTGCTGGTTTTGGAACTGAATCAGGACGGCAGCTTGCTGGAGCAGGTTCGAGCCCGACATCCTTACTTGCCCATCGTCGTGGCATTATCCCGGCCCACGGAAGAGATAACGTTCAGCATCTCCCGCCTGGGAGCGGAGGATGTGTGGACGCTTCCACTGGATACCAGCTCCATGGTGGAGCGGGCGCAGGGAGTGTTGGAGCGGCTTCCAGTCCCAGTCACCACGGGAGCCGGACAGCATGGAGGCGATACCGCCGCTGCTGGAACCGCGGTGGCTCCGGTGATCGAAGACGGCGAAGAGGTCGATCCTTCCATGCCGCTGTTGCCGCCGCCGGCCATGGTGGGCGCCAATCCGCGCATGGCGGAGATTCGCAACACGGTGGAGAAAGTTGCCGGCACGGATGTCACCGTCCTGATCCGCGGCGAAAGCGGAGTGGGAAAAGAGGTCATCGCGCGCCTGTTGTTTGAATATTCGCGACGCAGGCAAAAGCCGTTCATCAAGGTCAATTGCGCCGCTATTCCAAACGACCTGCTGGAGAGCGAACTATTTGGCTATGAGGCTGGCGCTTTTACCGGCGCCATGCGCGATAAGCCTGGCAAGTTTGAATTGGCGAACCACGGCACGCTGTTTCTGGATGAGATTGCCGAGATGCACCCCATGTTGCAGGCCAAACTGCTGCACGTGTTGCAGGACGGCACATTTTCCCGCCTTGGCGCCAAGCGCGATGTTGCCGTCGATGTGCGCGTAGTCTGCGCTACCAATAAATTGCTGGAAGAACGAGTCCGCGACGGGCTGTTCCGCGAGGATCTGCTGTATCGCATCAATGTGGTCACCATCTTCCTGCCGCCGCTGCGCGAACGCCGCGACGAGATTCCCGTGCTGACCGAATACCTGTTGCGAAAGTATGCGATTCAATACGGTCGCCCGCTCCGTCGCTTCAGCCCGGAGGCGGCCGATCGCATGATGCAATACGATTGGCCCGGCAATATTCGCGAACTGGAAAATCTGTGTAAGCGGTTTGTGATTGTCGGCGGCGAAACCCAGATTCTCCGCGAGCTTTCCAGTCATCGAGATGGGCAGGACGCTTCATCCGCCGTCGTCTCCTCAATTGAGGAACCGATGGGCAGCCTCGCAGCCCCGGCTGTCGGCGGAAACTCTGGCAACTCTGGCTTGTCTTTGCTGGAGGTGGGCCGACGGGCAGCGTGGGAGGCGGAACGTCGCGCGATCCAGCAAATGCTGGAGACAACTCACTGGAACCGCCGCGAGGCTTCCCGGCGCTTACAAGTTAGCTACAAGGCATTGTTGAATAAAATCAAGCAAATGCAGTTGGAAGACCACGCCTCCAAGGAACTTGGCACTGAAATCACACGCGAGAACCAGTCTACCCATTAGTGGTATTCGCATGCCACTTTTCCACAGACAAACCACGCCGTGATTTTATCTCACAGCATGCGTGGACAGCATCGTTGGATTAACCAAACTTTATGATTATGAATGAGTTAGTGACGACTGTGGTTCATTTACTACGGAATCAGCGACGGATGGTCTACCTCCGCTAGATTTGGCCTTTCATTTGCTTCATTTGTTGTCAAGATGAGGCATTCCAATCAGCAGTTCTCTTTCAGAATTTATTCCCGCTATCTCTGTCGCTCGATAAACTGAGTGGCTCCCATCCCGTAAGCTCCTGCCATTTTATCTTCGCTAGCCTCGATGCAGGGCCCGCCGACGCGGGCCTTTCGCGTCTTCATGTCCTCCAAGATGCGTTCCCGGCTTAAAATTTAGTTGTGGCAGCAAAGACATCTTCCCAATCCAACCTCACCAGAATCCAGGAACTCGACGCGCTGTTCCGGCGTGGCGGCCTGACCCGCGGTCCTCACAAAAAGCCCATCCGAGCGCCGGGCAGCGGATCGAAGAAAATCCCCTCGATGGCGGTAAAACGCGCGGATCGGGCTGCCGGAGCGCCGAAAAATCGAGCCATAAAGGCCCTCGGCCCGGATATCCTTCGCGTGCCGCAGTGGCAGCGGTACGATTGGCTGCTGCATGGCTTTAGCACACGCGCCGGAGGTGTCTCGACCGTCTATCAGCCGGGAGCGCGAAAAGATAAGTGCGGCGAGCTGAACTTAGGCCTGACCGCCGCTGATTTGCCGGAGAATGTGAAGTGCAATCGAGAACTGTTTGTGCAGGCCTTGCTGGGCAGCGCCAATCACAGGTCGCAATCAGGACAAACCGAAGCGCCGAAACTGCGGCTGCTGCGCCAGATTCATTCTGGATTGGTGCATCGAGCCGGCGTGGATGAAAGATCCGCCGCCACTGAACCTCTGCGAGGCGATGGATGGATTGCGACCGAGCCAGGAGCGCTGCTCGGCATACAAACCGCGGACTGCATTCCGGTGCTGGTTGCAGATGTGCGTCAACGAATCGTAGCTGCGTTTCATGCCGGGTGGAGAGGAACGCTCGCGCGCATCGTGGAGCGAGGCGTCGGTCGTCTGCGGGCGGAGTTTGGCAGCCAGCCAAGCGATCTGACAGCGGCCATTGGTCCGGGAATCGGACGCTGCTGTTACTCCGTGGGCGAAGAAGTACGGATGGAATTCGCCTCCCAATTCAGCTACGCCGAAACACTATTTGAAGAAGTCTTCGACCTGGATCCGATCAAGGAAAAATATCCCATGCTGTTTCTGACGGCGCGCGCACCTGGACACAGCAATCTGGGACCCAGCCTGCATCTCGACCTGGTTGAGGCAAATCGGCGTCAATTGATGGACGCGGGAATCGCGCCGGAGAAGATTCACGCGCTGAATCTTTGCACATCTTGCGATACCAGGCGTTTTTTTTCCTATCGTGCCGAACAGGGTTTTACCGGCCGCATGGTCAGCGCCATCGGTACCCGGGCGTAATTGCTGCGATCGAATCATTGCACCAGCATCAGTTGCGTGTCGAGCGAGATGATTCGATCACGCCCCTCTGCCTTGGCCTGATACATCGCCGAATCGCATTGATGCAGCAGGTCTTGAACGGTGGTCGTCGGATCATGCCCGAAATATGTGGTGACTCCAACGCTGACCGTAACCGTGATGTTGTGTCGCACTCCGGTGTCCCGCAAGCGAGGGCTGGGCACCACGATGGAGTCGACATGGTAGCGCAATCGATGGGCGACGATCATCGCCGCTTCGGCGTCTGCCTTCGGTAGCAGCGCCACAAACTCTTCGCCTCCCCAGCGACCGACAATGTCGATATTGCGTACAGAATTTCGCAGCTTCTCCACCACCGCGCAAAGAACCGTGTCCCCCGTGCGATGACCATAGTGATCGTTGATCTGCTTGAAGTGATCCAGGTCGAACATGATCAGCGAAAAGACATCTCCGGTGCGCGACGATTTCAGTAGCTCCTGCTCGCACAAGGCAATGAATGACCGGCGATTGTGGATACCGGTGAGTGGATCGATGTTCGCCAGTTGCTCCAGATCCAGCCGCATCTGGTGGCCTTCCATCCAGAACACCCCAAAACCCAGACCGATAGCCGCGCCAAGAAACACTACTGCGGACGTCGCCTGTAATGGATTCGGCTGTTCTAATATTGTCGGCGTTCCAACCACAAGAACAATCACACTTCGAATAAGATTAAAGACGGCGAAGCCCAGCAGGAGTGCAATGTTAAACCACACTGGAGCGTCCATCCACCCTTGGTTGGTCTTCTTCAACAACAAGGCGCTCTCGCCAGCCTGTACAGCCATCAGCAAGCCGAGAGTTACGGCGGAATATAGCCGCAATTCGTGCACGTGCAGATAGAAAAGACAGCTCAGCGCTTGCACGATGAGCAGCGCGATCCCCAGGCGGGGCACTCTCGACTCGCTCTCGCTCAATTCCAAAAAGCAAACGTGCAGAAATACAAACGCCAGCAAAATCAATGCATCTGCGGCCATTAGGAGGGAAGCCTCACCCCGAGCAACAACGGCTGCAAATGCCACGGCCCCCAGCGCTCCGGCTGCAAATGAGGCGCCCAGCCAGCCTGCGCCTTTGAAAAATGGATTGGTCAGGCGCACAATCGCCAGCCCGATGCATCCGCCGGAGAGCAGAATCGAGGCCACTACCAGGATGATGTGAGTTTCCATGCCAGACACTAGGGGGACGAAACACAATCCGCCGAAGATGACACGCCTCTAGCAAAATTGTGAATTGTCAAGCAGAGTGTAGCCCGGTTTGGCAGGAGCCGCGAGTGACGAAAGTTTGAAGACCGCTCATGCAGCCCGATTTGGGAATGCGTTGCGGAGATCCCTCGCAACAGCGGTCGCCAAATCCTCCGCACGAATTTTTGTATGTCGGCGCGTCAAGAAATTGGGCACCACCGGGGTTCTACTCCCAGGTCAGCAAAGCCGCGCTTCCAGCGGGAATCTCGCATTCCGCCGATCCGTTGCTCACGGCGAAATGCTCCACCCGGCTTGGCTGCAACGAACCCGCCGCCCCGACTGGCGAGCCGGCAAAGGTCGTATCCTGCTCATCCTCCAAACTTGGAGCGATCAGGCGTTCCAGCGAAACCCGTTCGCCGGCAGAATTCGACTGCAGCTTGAGGCGCACATTCTTTTCGCCGTTTTTATTGATGGCCACGGCACGCAGTTTGCGTTGAGCGTCCTGCGCGGCGTAGGCAACAAACTGCGGCCCCGCATCGCCCGCATCCAGTTGACTCGCAACCACGCGCCCTCCCAACATCTGGGCCATCACCAGCAGCGCATAATACTCCGG
Organism: Acidobacteriaceae bacterium; assembly: GCA_035502695.1. Taxonomy (GTDB): domain Bacteria; phylum Acidobacteriota; class Terriglobia; order Terriglobales; family Acidobacteriaceae; genus JAKAAZ01. The sequence goes on along the minus strand of DATJUD010000049.1, from coordinate 12,454 downwards.
ACGCGCGACGAACCCATTATCAATTGTGCCGACAATCGGTGCATACCAACCATATCCGCCCCCGTGGAAATTAATGCCGCTGCCTCCGATCGCCAGCAGCTGGAACATCAAATCGAGCGCCCATAGTGACGACGCAAACGTGTTGCTGACTCCGGGCTTGCCACCGCCATAACAGGAGTTGGTTTCCGTCAGACGATAGGGCAGATGCGATTCCGCCATTGCCTGCCGAATCTTCGGCACTCCCGACACCCATCGTGGATTGTCCGGGCTCAGCAGCCGCTGGATGGTCATGGAAGGATCGCTGGGCGGCCCCAAAGCGTAGTAGTGCGTAGACAATTCGATAATGTCTTTGCCAAACTGCTGCGCGAACTGCACCAGCCAGTCGCTGGTGCCCGCCGTGTCCGGACCGGCAAACTTTGCCTGTGGCACTCGCGCCTTCACCGCGTCATAGAATGTTTTCCATTGTTTTGCAAAATCCTGGTAGCTGTACCCTGGCGGACGCAGCCCATTATGAGAAAAAAGATCGTCTTCGTTGCCGATCTGGAAGCTGATTAAACGATCTCCCAGCGTGTCAAACACAAACGCAGCTTCTTCCGCAGCCTGCTGTGGGGTTCCCTTGCCGAAATTCAAACCATACATCGCACGCCAGTCGACCATATCTAAAAACTGCCGCAGATTGCGAATGGACTCAGGCGTGGTCTGGGTGTTTGCTGGAGGATGGTGGCCTTTGTCGGGCCCGATCGGCGCGGTCGACTGTGCGGCTGCATTTTTCGACGGATGGGGCGTCCAGAAGGCATATTCGCTGGAGTTGCCGCCAATGCGCAGCACACCACGCCCCAGAGGACGCAGGAATCCCGCCAGGTCATTATTCTTGGCAGAAAAATATTCCGGATGCGACAGCTGTGCCGTCTCATAGCTCAGTCCCAGAAAATTCTTTGGAATCGGTTGCCCCGGCTGATTCATCTCGATGGTGAGCCTCGCGGAAGCGCTCACTATGGGATCGGCTTGAAGAATCTTCGGGAACGCGGATACTGCGGCGGTGGCGGCGGTTGAGCACAGAAATTTTCGACGATTCATGACGCTGACCAGTGAACCACCCGGCCCGCCGATATGCAAGCTGGCGACTTTGGTGGTCCAACCTGGGTTGCGGAATCGTCCCGCCAACATTTCTCGAATCGATAGCAGAGAAAGATAGTCCGCCGAATCGAGCGCGGTCAGGATAGCATGGAGAAGTAAATGATTTAGTATGCATCCAACCGCCTCAAAAAGCGTCTAACGCTATAGCACTCAGTCCCAAAATCGATAAACCTTTATTTCTCTGTTACAGGAGCATAGAACTTGCCTCGAGATAGCTTGATGCCCCCACTATGCTCTCTGCTGTCTGTCAAACCTCCATCGGACTCTCTGGTTTTGTCGGCGCATGCGACAACCCGGTTGCCGGCGGCGTCGAAAGACAGACCGAAGCTTTACTCGAGGGGTGCCCGATATGGATGCTGGCTTATCTTTCTCGCGATGGCGTTGGCAATGCCTGCGATAGCGCAAGAGACCCCGAACACCACTCCATCATCGGCGACCAGCTCTTCCGGCACGATGAGCAGCACCTCAGCGCTGCCGGACAATCCCAAGCCGGGGTCTGCGGCGGATGTGACTGGAAAACAAACCAAACGCATCCTCTACGTGATCCCCAACTTCCGTTCCGTCTCAGTCGACGTAATACTGCCTCCGCAAACTCCGAAGCAGAAGTTCATTCTGATGTTGCAAGATAGCTTCGATTATTCTTCATTTCTCTACGTTGGCGGGGTCGCTGCGGTGGCCGATGCGGAGCGATCTTATCCGGAGTTCGGTCATGGAGCCGCCGCATATGGCCGCTATTATTGGCACTCGTTTGCGGATAATGTGAACGGCAACCTGTTCACGGAAGCGCTGCTTCCCATCGCTACCCACGAAGATCCACGATATTACACGATGGGGCGCGGAGGCATCTTCAAACGCAGCGTGTATTCGATCAGTCGACTCCTCATTACCCGCACCGACCTGACCGCAACCAATAACGCGCACGATACCTTCAACTTCTCAGAGGTTGTTGGCAATGGCGCCGCTGCGGGGATCTCCAACCTGTACTATCCCAGCCGGGAGCGCACCTGGACGAAGACCGGACAAAAATGGATTGTCCAGATCGGCCTCGACGGCGGGTCCAATCTCGTCAAGGAATTCTGGCCGGACGTGAACGCCCACATCTTCCACAACGCGAACTGGTAGAGAACTCTCCAACCTCCGCATAAATTGCGCCGCGATGAAACGATGCCGTCATGCGGAGAGATGACTTACAGTCTGTACCTCGGTGGGGCGATCGACGACAGATCCAAGCCGATCCGCGCCATCTCCAAACTTGTTTCGTAGAAATTTATTCATGGGCTCCGAATAAAAGCGGGCAACGACCTCGCCCAGCAGTCCCGAGAGAACAATGACTGTTACAAATAGCGCAGGAACTGCAACCAAAGGCTTGCCGAGCGCCACAAACAGAGCGAAGACTGCGATCACAAGAAACATGTGGGTCAGGTAGACCTCATAACTGCGCCGCCCAAGCCAGAATATTGGAGCAAAAATTCGCGGCCCACTCCATTGTGTCTCTGCGGATACCGCGATCAGCAAACATGTTCCAACCGCAAGAATTGTCATGTCCAACCCATTGCGTTCCAGACCCCACACGTAGGCAGTGCGCGAAAAACCCAGGATAAAGGTGACAAGAATCGCGCCAAAGATGCCGCACATCCAAAGCTGTTTTCGCGCAAGATGCACGTGAGCGATCAACAGTGCTGTCAGGCAGCCGAGAGCAATCGCATCCATCGCCCCTAAGTAGGAGTACTCATGCCAGACGGGATTGCCGTGGGCGAGTACGGTCCTGCCAAACGGCCCAAGAACCACGAAGCCGAGCAACAGCGCGACTAATAATTTCCCGCGCCCAAACAACTTGCAAGCCAGCGGAAAGAAAAGATAAAAGGTTTCTTCCACCGATAGCGACCAGAGGATGTCCCAGCTTCCCGGCAGATATCCGCGCGTCGCCTCCAGTACATTCACGCGAAACGTAAGTGCCGCCAGCAAGGCAGCTCCCAAGCCTCCCGTTTGTGGGTGGATGACAAAATGTTCCACGTGCGCCAGGTGAAGTACGCTCAACACTGCCAACAGCAGCAGAAGCAACGGCGCAATGCGAGCGAATCGAAGCAGGTAGAAATCGCGTGGCCGAACTTTGTCAGGCGAGCCCCATCGCCGCAGCGTTGTGGACGTGATCAAGAAACCGGAGACAGCGAAAAACATCTGCACGCCGAACTGGCCATTCCACACCAGCGAGGAGACAAGTTGTTTTGGCAGTCCCTGCGTGTAGGGAACACGCGCAAACAGCAGCTGCATGTTCACGTGATTCATCAGCACAAACAGGATCGCGAGCCCTCGTATGAGGTCGACACCATCCAGCCGTTTCCAACTTTTCGCGAGGGCGCGGTGCGCAGGACTCATCCCACGAGTGTGTCAAACTTGACGCCCGCATGGACAAAATTCTTGGCGGAGCTTGTTGATTAATCTTCCGGCGCGGAATAGCAGGCGCGGCCTGGACCGCAGCGAGCCAGATGAACATAGTTCTCGTCCGGACCGGCGGGTCCCTGCGTCAGCAAACACCAGTAGGAGGAAGAAGCACTGACTCCCGGCAGCCAGTTCTCCGCCGACTGCGGACTGGTGCCGTAGGGGTTCTTGGTGCGAAGGCAGCGGCAAGGCGGCGACTTGACTCCAGCGGCGGTTTCAGTTGCGCTCATCATTTTCTCTCCTTGCAAATCATCCTGCGGCCCGTGGGTCGCGACCCATTTTTCCGACAACCAGCATCACCGTGCGATAAATCGCCACAGGAAACATCTGGACCTTATACGCGTTCATCGAGAGCGGCTGTGCGCCTTCCATCGAAGCTTTCCCGGCGGCGCGCGCAGTTTCTTCCGTGATCGGCTTGCCCGTCAGCGCCGCTTCCGCCTGCGCCGAACGGCGCACGATCGGCGATGCAGCGCCCATCGTCACGACTGCACGGCGACACGTGTTACCGTCCATCTCCAGCAGCACCCCCGCGTCGGCAATGGCCCAGTCGAAGCTCTGCTTCTCGCCGTATTTTTGATACGCGGAGCGCGTACCTGCAGCCGGCTTGGGAATCATCACCGCGGTCAGCAATTCATCCGGCTCGAGCACGTTAAACTTTGTCGGGTTCGCATCCGGCAGCACGTACAGCTCCTTGATGCCGACCACACGCTTGCCGCGTTTCAAGCTGGTCAACTCCACCTTGGCATTCAGCCCCAGCAGCCCCACGGCCGCCGATGAAGGCGCGACGGCCGGGCAACCGCCATAGTCCATGATCGAGTGATATTGATTCAACCCGCCGAACGCAAAGCAGATTTCTTTTCCCTTGCGCAGGCATTGAAAATCTTTCGAGCGAAAATACCAGCAGCGATTTTCCTGCAGCAGATTTCCGCCCAGCGTGGCCATGTTGCGGATGTGCGGAGTGGCCGCATTGCCGCAGGCATCGGAAAACATTGTGTATTGCGACTGGATCAGCGGATGTTCGCTGATTTCCGTCAGCGTGGTCAGCGGGCCGATGTGCAAGCCTTCCGGCGTTTCTCGAATGCCGCGCAGCGAGGAGATGTTGCGAATATTCACCAGCTTGGTCGGCGATTCCAGACCCTCTTTCATCCGATCCAGCAGGTCGACTCCGCCAGCCTTGACCACAATGCCGTCCTTCGCATTCTGGCTCAGTTGCGCCAGCGCGCCGCTTTCGGTGGTGCAGTCTGCAAGTACGAACTGGTTCATGCGTTGCTCCTTTGCGAAGCCTTGCTCAGGGTTTCCAGCACCACCGCAGGCGTCATCGGTGTGCTGCGAATGCGAACTCCAGTAGCGTTGTAAAATGCGTTGCCGATGGCCGCTGCCGCAGAGATGATTCCTGCCGCTTCACCAATGCCGGAAGCATCGGTCGAACTCTGTCCAATGTAGCTCTCCACCAGCTGCACATGCAGCTCGGGAATATCGCGTGAGCCCGCGATCTTGTATTGATCCAGGTTCGGATTCACCATCAGGCCGTAGGTTGGATCGAGCAATCGATTCTCGTAGAGTGCGTAGGAAGTGCCCTGGATCAAGCCGCCGTTGATCTGGTTGATGACCTGCAACGGGTTCATCGGGCGTCCGCAGTCATGCACGGCGAAAAATTTCTTCACGTGGATGATCCCCATTTCCGTATCCACCTCGACCTCTGCCACATCGACGCCGCCATAGGTGTCGTAGTGTTTCGGATCGTAGTCGGGAATGCGCCGCGCCTGTGCGGAAACCTCGCTGGTGTCCATTTTTGCTGCCGCACGGCGGAAGCTGATCGGCTGCATGTGTCCACTTTTGCTGTGAACTTCGCCTTTCGTCAGGACCAGGTCATCCGGCGTCGTGCCCAGCGCGGGAGCAATGCTCGCCAGAAATTTCTGCGAAGCCTGCCATGCCGCGTCGCGAACTGCAGGAGTGAGGGAAGCTGTCGTCACGCTGCCGCCCGAGTTCGGCCCGACCGGATAATTTGTGTCGCCAATTTTGACTGAAACCTGCTGCGGCGGCACTCCAAACTGCTCTGCCAGAATCTGCGCCATCACCGTCTTGATGCCGGTGCCGATGTCCTGCACAGCGGAGAGAACTTCCACCGAGCCGTCGCGATGTACCCTCACTTCCGCGGAGGAATCCATGCGGATGAACCGATACCACACCGACTGCGAAAGTCCGACACCACGCTTGATGGGACCCGGATCCGCATTCGGCATTGGATTGCGCGATTTCCAGAGAGCGCTTTCGCGAACAATCTGGCGTTCCACACGTCGCACTGGGTTGGTATCAATCTTTTCGCGGAACTCCAGCGGCTCCATGTTCAGCTTTTCCGCCACCTCATCAATGGTCTGTTCCAGCGCAAACGCTCCCTGGGGATGCCCCGGAGCGCGAAACGCAGACGCAGGCCCCGCGTTGATGAAAACGTCATTTTCTTCCGTATGCAATGACGCCGACTGATATAAATTGCTCGCCGGTCCAGCGCAACCCGCGCCGGTTCCGCATCCCGCCGTGCCGAAGCTGATCAGTTGGATGGCCGTCAGCGTGCCGTCTTTTTTTGCGCCGATCTTCAGCGTCTGATCGGAACTGGGACGATTGCCGACAGAGAGCTGCTCTTCCTTACGATCCAGCATCAATCGCACCGGCGCGCCGGTTTGCTTTGACAGGGCGGCGGCGACTACGCCCGGATTTCCCGGGCCAAATTTCGCGCCAAACCCCCCGCCCATAAACTCCGTAATTACGCGCACCTGAGACTTGGGCAGCTTGAAGAAGTCAGCCAGTCCTTCCCTCACGCTGGCGGTGCCCTGTGTGGAGGCCCACACCGTCAACAGGCCCGGCTTCCAGTCGGCCACCACGCCATGGGTTTCCAAGGCGTTATGCACCTGCACCTGGGTGGTATATTTCGACTCCACAACTACGTCGGCGTCCTTAAAACCCTGCTCGATATCGCCGCGCTTATGCACGGAAGGCCCATGAATGTTGCCCTTTTGAGGCACATCGGCAGCGCCGCCGCCGCCGCCCGCCGATCCACCCTCATTGGCCGGACCAGGAAAGACAGGCGGAGAATCGGGCTGTCGCGCCATTTCCATGTTTGCTACAAAAGGCTTGGGATCGTATTGCACCTTCACCAGCAGCGCCGCTTCTTCGGCGACGTGCGGATGCGTCGCGGCTACCGCCGCAATCGGCTGGCCGGCGTAGCGCACGATCGGATAACGCGAGACCTCCAGCGCAGGATTCAACAACTTGGCCCCGCCCTCCACGTGCTGAATGACGAACACGCCCTTGACTCCAGGAAGCTTCTCGGCTGCGGAGGTATCAATCGAAACCACCCTGGCATGAGGAACGTTCGAGTTCACCATCTTGGCGTACAACATTCCCGGCAACTGAACATCCGCCGTGTAGCGTCCGCTTCCGCTCGCTTTGGCGTGCGCATCCCAGCGCTTGGGAGATTTGCCGATATACTCCAGTTCCGCGTTGATGGGCAGAACCGGCGGTTCAGTCGCGGGAACCTGACGCTGAACATCATGCAACGTGTAGCCCGGAACTCCGTACGGCATCGTGACGGTTTTCATCGACGTATCGGTTGTTGCAGCCGCTGCCGGATGAGATTTTTCTGTCGCCATGTTCTCTCCTACGCGTTACGGATGGTTTCTTTGCCGGAGCCGCCCGCTGCTTCCAGCGTGGCCGCAAAAATTCTGGGATAGGTGCCGCAGCGGCACAGATTACCTGCCGTCGCCTGTCGCACATCGTCTTCCGTGGGATTGGGGTTTTTCTTCAATAACGCGGAACAAGTCATCACCATCCCCGGAGTGCAGAAACCGCACTGCATGGCGTCATGCTTGATGAAGGCGGCCTGCACTGGGTGCAGTTCGTCCGGATGTGCGGATGCGTTCGACAATCCTTCAATCGTCGTTATCTTGTGCCCGATCGCGTCGATTGCCAGCGTCATGCAACTGTTCACTGGAATGCTGTCCAGCATGACGGTACATCCAGAACACGTTCCGCGATCGCACACCACCTTGGTGCCGGTCAGACCCATGTTCACGCGCAGGGCATCCGCAAGCGTGGTTCGCGGCTCCAGCTGGATCGTCTGTTCTTTGCCATTCACGTTCAAGGTGACGGGCACTGCGCCGGGGCCAAGCTCTTTCACACCATGGTGCTCACGGGTTGCAGCAACCGCTTCGCGTGTGAATACCTGCGCGCCTTCCAGCAACGCAGTCCCGGCGGCGGCAACTCCGGCGCCTTTCAGAAATCCGCGCCGTGTAATTCCCTTGGTGGCTGGGTGGTCAGCGGCCTGTTTGGGTTCCGCAGGATCAGAATTCTGCGGTGTATTGGACGTGGAGTCGTTTGCCTGCGGAGGAAACTTCGGTCCTGACATTTGTTTCTCCTGGTTTCGGATGAAAAAGGAGCGTGCGGCACATCGAGCGATTCGCGTGATTTGTCGGAAACAACCTCAAGCGATTCGGGCCAGCCTAAAAAGAACTCACATCAATTTCAGCTCGTCTGCGAGTGAGCTTCGCGATGGTTCTAGTCTGACACTCCGGGCGACACTTCCGCAACTCGGGGACGGCTTCTCATTCGACGTGCCATCCTTCGCCAAAGTTTCATTTCACTTTTATGAAAGTTATTTCTTCGGATTTGCCTCCACGGCCGCGTGCAGGATCGGGTGGCCCAGCCCCTCAAGCTTCCGGCCGGGTTTCCCATCCAGATCGAAAACGACGACCTCATTTTGGCCTGGTTTCAGCCATGGCGCGGGAACATAGAGCGTCTTCTGCGGGCCAATGTTCCAGAATCGTCCGAGAGCGCGGTCATTCAGCCATACTTCGCCTTTGGTCAGGGCGCTGGTATCCAGAAACGTGTCTTTCGGCGTGGTTACCGTAAAGCTGGCGCGATAAAAACAGGCTCCACTGCACGGTGTTTTCGAGTAGGCCAGCTCGTCCGGCTTCAACATTGGCAGCGGATAGATATCCCAACCCGTCAACACCCTTTGCCCCAGCTTGACCCGGCCGACGATGCCGGCTCGTTCCAGCGGCAGCGACGGGCCAAAGTTCACTCGACCCGTGTTCTCGACCAGAACGTCCAACCGCGCCCGAGCGGAAGAGATATGCAACGGGAGTTGGTATTGTCCCAGCCGTCGATCGACCGTGCCCACCAGTTTGCCATCGACGTAGATTTGCGCGTAATCGTGCAGCATGTCGAAGCTTAATTCGCCATTGAAAGGTCCATTCACATGGGTGCGATACAAAATGTATCCATACGCCTGGCCCAGTGCTTCCATGGAGACCGGCCGCTCGGAGTGGGTTGGAGCGGGCAGCGAATTCCACAGTGAAACACCCTCGGCGAGCGAAATTGTGGGCAGCGTCATCGTCGGCGCCACGGCGGGCACAGGAGGCGGCTTGATCCCCGTGTCCTTCGCGATGATTTCGCGGAAACGATAATACTTCGGCGTCGGGCGGCCGCTCTCATCCAGAGGCGCGTTGTAGTCGTAGCTGGTTACATCCGGCTGGTAGTTCTTGCCACTCGAGTTCGCCCCATTCATCCAGCCAAAACTCGTTCCCCCGTGAAACATGTACAGGCTTACCGAATATCCCTGTCGCAACATCCAGTCCAGATCCTTCGCTTGTTGATCCGGAGTATCGGGCAGGTGCGGTGCGCCCCAGTGGTCGAACCAGCCATCCCAGTATTCGCCGGTCATCATCGGCCCATTCGGCCGCAGTTGTTTCAGCTTGGCAAATTCTTTCTGTGCGTCGCCCGGTCCAAAATTGATCACCGCGGGCAGCTCCGGCAGCGAGCCGTTCGGAATCTCATCGGCACCATCCGCCGTATATAACTGCGCCTTGGTAAATCCCGCATCGATCAACATATGGTGGATGTCTTCCATATAGGCGCGGTCCTTGCCGTAGGAGCCATATTCGTTCTCCACTTGCACTGCGATGATCGGTCCACCGTTGCCAATCTGCAATGGCGCCAGTTGCTTGCCGAGTTGCATCAGCCATGCCCGGGCTGCCGCCAGAAACTGCGGGTTTCTGGATCGCACCACCATGGCCGGATCCTTCAGCAGCCACGCGGGAAAGCCGCCGAAGTCCCACTCTGCGCAGGAATACGGACCAGGCCGCAGGATGACATACAGCCCCTCCTGCTGTGCCTCGCGCACAAACTCCGCCACATCCCGATTGCCGGAAAAATCGTAGACGCCGGGTTTCGGCTCATGCCAGTTCCAGAACACATAGGTCGTAATCGAGTTCAACCCCATCGCCTTGGCCATTCGCAGACGGTCGCGCCAGTAAGCTCGCGGAATCCGCTCATAATGCATGGAACCGGAGATGATCTGAAACGGTTTGCCGTCCAGTAGGAACTCCCCATGCCCAGCTACGAAGGTTTGCGGCTGCCTTTTTGCGGCTGCGAAAGCCGGCAGGGTTCCAAGGCTAAAAAGCAGAACAATCCACGCCCATCGGCGCTGAAAAGCCATCATTCAAAAACTCCTTTTTCGCTGCAAACGGGAAGCCGCCTTGCTGCTTCAGCAGATTTCAAACGGTTGGATCGATTTGCCCCAAAAAATTTACCCACGAAAATATCTGCGCTTTTTAGCCTACTCCAGCTAGACTGGTGCCCAAGGATTTCAGCCGGGTTTTCGGAGACGAGGAAATCACATGACAGCCATGGAAGCAGCCATGCAGCAACCTGGGGAAATTGCCGGCCTCAGTCAGGTGGAACGCGTTGTCGACACGTTTGTGGCGCCCACCAAAACCTTTACCGATATTCGCAGAAATGCCAGTTGGTGGCTTCCCTTTCTGTTGGGCATTCTCGTCAGCTTTGCGTTTGTCAGTTCCATTGACCACAAAATTGGCTTTGAGCAGGTCGCGCAAGCCAACATCAACCGCAGCACATCTGCACAGCAGAGAATGAGCACGCTGACAGATGCGCAGCGAGAGCAAAGTATCCATACAATTGCGGCCTTTACCCGGGTTGTCAGCTACATCTATCCGGTCGTGGCTCTAATCTTCGCCGTGATCGGTGCCGGCATCCTGATGGTGACCTTCAATTTCGGGCTGGGCGCCAAGGCCAGCTATAAAGAGTATCTTGCGGTGTGGTTCTACGCAGGGCTGCCATTTCTCATCAAGTTCTTATTGGCGGCGATTGCCATCTTCGCCGGCGCCAGCGCGGAGCAATTCGACATTAACAACCCCGTTGGAACCAATATCGGCTGGTATCTCACGTCGGATAGTCCCCTGTGGCTGCGCACCCTGCTTTCATCAGCTGACGTCTTCACAATATGGGTGGTGCTGTTGTTGATCGTCGGCTGCGCAACCGTTGCCCGGGTCAAGCGCAGCAGCGCCGCCATCGCCATTATCGGTTGGTGGGTGCTGATCATTCTGGGCGGCACAATTATGGCCGCGATCCAAGGTTAATCGAGTCCGCGTGTCCACCGACTGCATCGAACCCAGAGAGCGAGGTGGTGCGCGGATGAGTGAGTGGGTCAGGTTGTGCGGTCGGCAGGAGCTTCCGGCCGAAGCCGAGGCGAAGGAATTCTCAGTTCAGGGGCATACTCTCTGCGTGGCCATGCTGAAGGGAACTCCCCTGGCGCTGGATAATGTCTGCCCACATCGCGGCGGTCCTTTGGCAGAAGGCACCGTTGAACACGGCAAGATTGTCTGCCCCTGGCACCAGTGGGAATTCGACCTGGCAACGGGCCAAGCGACGCACTCTCCGGACAAAAAGGCCACCTGCTATCCGCTCCGTCTCCAGGGTGACGATGTCCTGGTGGAACTCTAGAAGTTGCGCCTCACTGGAAATGCTGCCGCAACAAGGTGGAAGAAATCTTCGACCCTGGCCAAGCGCGTCGATTGCAGGTCATTTCTTGAAGAACTTTATTCCGCTGCCACCTTCAAGACGTTCGGACATTTCGCCTGCATCCACTCTCGATAGCTCATCTTGTCACGCTTGGGATTGAATTCTTCTCCCGGGCACACCGGACATCCTACCGCTTCGCGCAACTGGTCGCTCCAGGAAGAATGTTTTTCGCGCCCATTGGGATCCCACAGGTCCTGGGTGCTGTCTTCTGATGAAGCCAAGGAAACGGTGTAACTGGGAGTGATGCCCTGCGTCCAGTCTGCAGCCGGCTGTTCTGGTGCGTCGCCTCCCACAGTGTAGGAAGACTTGCAGTCCATGGTGCCACCTTTGCCATCGCTACACGTTGCCGAGGCGCTGCGCTTGGGACTGCTATGGGCGTTGCCCAGTGTCTGCGCCTTGGGCTGCGAACCGAAAATATCGGGTCCGCCTGAATCGCCTCCGACAGAAGGCAGTGCGATTCCCACTTCCAAAATTGCGTCGGCCTGCTTTGGGCTGGAGACAATCGTCAGGCAAGTATCCTGATCCAACCGCGTAATAGCAGCATTCGCCATCACCGGCGTCCCCGCATCCACGTACACTTTGCGCACCGGCTTTCCATCCGACGCGGTCAGGACTCTCTCGGCTTTCTTTGCCGCGCCAGTCCCAGGCATGCAAGTGAAGACCAGAATTCCGCAAACGATGGGCAGCATCGAAGTGCTCATGCCGCTGCCCGACCGCATCGTTCCTCGCGCGTTCAGCACCGCTCGCTTCATCGCCATCTCCTCCAGCTCAACCGGAATTATTTTCGAGCGCGGCAAGAGTTTTGTCCAGACTTGCGACGTTCTCTACATTCAGACAGATCCGGCTTGAATCCAGTGGACGCATCAAGCCACAGAGCACCTTGCCCGGACCCACTTCAACAAAGTGCGTCACATCGGCGGCAATCAATTGCCTCTCGCACTCCACCCAGCGAACCGCACCGGTCACCTGGCGAATCAATGCATCACGCGCGGCGTTGCTGGTT
>DATJUD010000048.1:0-18943 GCA_035502695.1 Acidobacteriaceae bacterium | reverse complement strand
GTCAGATGAGGCTGGCTGGAACCAGACGATGGATGACTGGGCAATATTCTTCGCTCACGGGACTGTGCTAGGCATTACGCAAGGTGATCTCCTGGTAGCAACCTCTGCAGTCCTTCCTTATGCAGGAGGATTCGGCTGGCTCTCCATGGTGCTGGTCACGGCAGAGTGGCGTCGACGCGGACTCGCCACGCGCCTCGTCGCTGCTTGCACCTCGTTACTGCGGGATCGTGGAAAGGTTGCTATGCTGGATGCCGCACCGGATGCCACTGGGATTTACGCGAAACTTGGGTTCGTTCCGCTGTGCCGGATGGAGCGATGGGAGGGTCATGGCGGTGGCATCGCGACGGCTTCGGAGGTCGTCAATCTAACTCTTGATCAAGGGGCTTTCGGCGTCGATAGAAAATTTCTGCTTGATGATTTTCTTGCGCGACCGGGCAGCCTCGCGTTCCGCTCGCCCCATGGATTTGCATTGCTGCGCCGCGGTGCGGTTGCCTCCCATATCGGCCCTATCATCGCCGATCCCGCGGAAGGTTCCGAGCTCACGACCGCCGCAATCCGTGCTGCGTCCGGCCGCGTGTTTGTGGATGTCCTCGACGCAGGCGACGGTCTTATCCCAGCCCTGACCGCGCTTGGTTTTCGACCTCAGCGGCGATTCACCCGCATGGCGTTGGGTCTACCCCAACTTCCGGGTGATCCGGCTCGACTGCTCGCCGCCGCCGGGCCAGAATTCGGCTAATGGAGCGTGCGAAATCTTTCGTGCGCTCCACCGCGGCAAACAACCTTACATCCAGGCCTCTGGCTTGGCCGCCATTGCTTCTTCCAGCGTCACTCGTCGCTTTTGCTTATAGGAAAGGTTCGCCATATGACAAGCCACCGCCGATAAGTAGCCGATTTCGACGGTTCCATTCGGCTGTTTGCGATCGCGGATGCAATCCATCCAGTTTGCCATGTGATTTACGCCGGGATTTTTTCCCTGCAGCTGCACGCCGCTTGGATTGTTGATCTTTTCAGGGAAATAATGAATCGGTCCCGGAGCATTTTCTTCGTCCCAGTTCGGATTGGTCGCTTTCAAATCGCCCGTCTCCATGGTGTTGGAACCGCTCACATGCGCGATTGTGCCCTTACTGCCTAGAAAGTGCTCTCCCAAGCCATAGCGTTCGTTGCTGAAAGTAGATTGCCATGCGACCAGCAAATCATTCGGATACTCGAAGCTGACGCTGATCGTATCCGGGACCTGCCGCCCATCTTTCTCGGAATACACGCCGCCCATCATGCTCGCGGCCTTCGGTAATTCCAGATTCATCGCGGTGATAATCCATCCAATCTGGTGCACCATATTTTCTGTGATGTTGCCGCCGGAAAATTCCCAATAGAGACGCCAGTTGATAAATTTGTAGCCGTCAAACGGAACCTTCGGCCGCCCGGAAAGAAACAGATCCCAATTGACGTGCGCCGGATCGCAGTCACTCGGTACCGGTCGCACCCATTGTCCATGGCCGCGCCGCGTGTTGCGGCTCATCCAGGATTCGACCATGGTGATTTTCCCTGGCAAGCCTTCCTGAATCCACTGCTTCGCGTCTGCCAATTCGCCGGAGCTCTCATCCTGCATCCCGATCTGCACAATCTGCTTGGAAGATTTCGCGGCTGCTCGACACGCGGCCGCTTCGGGGATATCCCATGCCATGGTTTTCTCGGAATAGAGATCCTTTCCGGAAGCCAGCGTTGCCAGAAAATACTTTGCGTGCAGATGCTGCGGTGTTGCTTGAATCACCGCGTCAATGTCATTGCGATCCAGCAACCGCATCGGGTCATCATAGGCGGCAACATTCGGAACAAAACTTTTCACCTGGTCGCGCCGCCGCGAGTACACATCAGCAACGGCCACGCATTCAACATTCGGTTGTCGCAATGCGTTTTTCAGGTCCTCTTGTCCGCGATCTCCAGCGCCGATAATTCCAATGCGGATGCGATCGTTCGCGCCAATGATTCGACTCGAGGCGAACATTTGCTTGCCGGGAAAGCTCCCCAGAGCCGCAACTCCCAGTCCTACCTGCCCCATAAAGTCGCGACGATTGATCTTCTTCTGTTCATCTTCCATTGGGACTTTCTCCTTTGCAAAACATATCTGCCCCACCGCGCTCGTCCAGGCATCTTAGCTCCGGATTATAATTTCTTTCGCACGAACGCTCGTCCGCAACAACGTTTCTGCCGACGCAATGCTGCACGAAGCAGGAAAGATAACCTCAATCAGACTTCGACCTCGGAGGCGCAATGCACCACTCGATACCGCGACGAAAATTTTTAAAAGCTGTGGGAATCGCTGGACTCGCGGGGGCAACGGCGCAATGGCCAGGATCAACCGCGGACGCGCAGTCCTCTGCAGCGGCAGGCACAGACGTATCGAAGATGCCACGACTATTTGCCGGCTGCTGCGCCTACTCCTACGATCACGCGTTGCGAAAAGGGACGATGACGATGGAAGACTTCATCCACAAAGCGGTCGAGCTGCGCGTGGATGGAGTCGACATGACGGCCTACTACCTGAAATCAACAGACCCGGAATATCTCGATAGCCTTCGCCACCTGGCGTACAAAAATGCGATTCCCTTTTCCGGATCCGCGTGCGGCGTCAGCATGGTTCAGGCCGATCCGTCCAAGCGCGCACAGAGTTTGACGGAGATCAAGAAATGGGTGGATGTCACGGATCGCCTTGGCGCCTCTCATCTGCGCGTTTTTGCTGGCAAATTGCCGTCGGGCGCTACGCTGCAACAGGGAGTCGATTGGACTGTGGAGACGATGAAGGAGGCCACCGACTACTCCGGCAAAAAGGGCATCATGCTCGGGGTGGAGGATCACAGCGGCGTGACTCAGCGCGCTGACGTGTGTCTTGAAATTATGCACCGGGTGAATTCGCCGTACGCCGGCATCAATCTCGATATAACCAACTTCATTCCGACGCCGACGCAGGATGTCTATGCGCAAATTGCTGCCTGCATTCCATACGCGACCAACACGCACATTCGCGATCGATTCGAGTACAACCAGAGCCCAGTGGATTTCGATCGTGTCTGGAAACTTTTCGCAAATGCCGGCTTCAAGGGTTATATGTCCGCCGAGTATGAAGGTCCCGACTCCGACACCGGCGTGCCGAAGCTGGTGGCGCGGATACGAACTCTTTGCCAGAAATATTCGACCGTTTAGGCCACGTTAGTTCTGGCTGCACCTGACTTGCGAACGAAATTGACGGTTGAAGTTATCCAGATTTTGCCGAGTTCAATTCTTTCGCTCATGCTGACGTAAGCCACAAACCTCGTAGGTAAAGGAGAATGATGGTCACTCGACGAGAATTTCTTGACACAGTTGCGATCGGTGCTGCGGGTCTGGCTGTTGGATCGACGGCAAAAAGCTATGCACGGATTCTGGGCGCGAACGATCGTTTAAACTTTGCCGTGATCGGTCTGCATAGCCGGGCCTATGCGCACCTATCCGCGCTGAAAGCCAACAGCGACGCCGTCCACATCACGCATGTATGCGACGTAGACAGCAACACCCTGAAAAAATTTGCCGACAGCGTGCAGCAGGTGATGGGCTATCCTACCGCTCCTGCGAAGGACTTCCGCGAAGTTCTAGCGCAGAAAGATGTGGACGCCATCACGATCGCCACGCCCGATCATTGGCACACGCCGATAGCCATCGACGGTCTGAAAGCGGGTAAGAATGTCTATGTGGAAAAACCATGCAGCCATAATCCCGCCGAGGGCGCGCTGCTGGTTGAGGCGCAGCGGAAGTACGGCAAGCTGGTGCAGATGGGGACACAACAGCGGTCGTCGAATTACACCATTGAAATTGTCGACAAGATTCATAACGGCTTGATCGGTCGGCCCTATTACGCCAAAGCGTGGTACAGCAACACCAGAAAATCTATTGGCATTGGAAAAGTGGTGCCTGTGCCGCCGCAGTTGGATTGGGACTTGTGGCAGGGCCCGGCGCCGCGTCGTCCTTATAAGAGCAATGTGCAGCCGTACAACTGGCATTGGTTCAAAATCTACGGCACCGGTGAGGCGCTCAATAACGGCACGCATGAGGTCGACGTGTGCCGTTGGGCGCTCGGTGTCGATTATCCGCAGCGCGTCACATCCTCCGGTGGTAGATATCAGTTTAAAGATGACTGGCAATTCTATGACACGCTGGTCACCAGTTTTGAATATCCCGACAAGATGATCGATTGGGAAGGGAAGAGCTGCCAGGGTATGAAGTTTTATCAGCGGGACCGCGGATCCACCATTATGGGCACCACGGGAACGGTGCTGGTCGATCGCGGCGGCTATGAGATTTACGATCTCGATGGAAAGAAGACCAGCGAATATAAAGTCGGCAAAGCAGCCTCATCTTCCGATCTTGTCGGCCGCGATTCGATGACCGACGCGCATTTTGCAAACTTCATCGCCGGAATTCGGACGGGCGCACCGCTCCATGCTCCCGTTTCCATTGGAAATGTCGCTGTCACGATGTTGCAGCTGTCGAATATTGCGTGGGAAGTGCAGCGGGAACTGCATCTCGATACGACGGATGGGAAAATTCAGAATGATCCGCAGGCCATGAAGATGTGGGGAAGAGAGTACGAAAAGGGCTGGGCGCCGCACATCTAGCTGCTGTACTTTCGCCGCAAGAAAATGAGGACAGATTGAAGTCTGTCCTCATTCGTTTTACAACGTGGTTTCACGCCGATGCCTAGGCGTGAAGTTTGCGCATATACTCCGCGTCAATTTTCAGTTCCTGCATGACGGGCATGTTGTACTCTTCCTGCTCGACAAAACAGTGCTTGATGTGACCAGTTTGCGCGGCGGCTGCAAAGATCGGCCGATAGTCGATGCTGCCTTGCCCGAGTGCAGTTGCAATAGGAGGATTTTCGATGGTTTGCGGCGGTTTGAATGGCTTGAAATCTTTAACATGAAGCATGGAAATGCGATTTCCATAACGATGCAGCAATTCGATCGGATTACCGCCACCCACGATGACCCATCCCAGATCCATCTCCATTGTCACGTATTGGGGATCGGTCAACCGCATCAGTTCGTGGTATGGCACAACGCCGTCTTCTTTTTGAAATTCCATGGTGTGGTTGTGATATCCGAATTTCAATCCCGCGGCGCTGATTTGTTTGCCAAACTTGTTGAATTCGCCCGCATTCCAACGCCACTCGTCCAGCGTGAATGTTGGGCCATGGCCGCCATGATGCCCCGGGTAGGAACAAATGATGTAATGACTGCCAATCACTTTCATGAATGCCACGATCTCGTCGATGTGGCCATTCAGCGCGTCGTAAGAATAATGCGCGCTGACGCAACGAAGGCCGGCCTGCTGCATGGCTTGCTTCACGTCGCTGGCGCTGTGATTGTAGAAGCCCGCAGCTTCCACTTCGCGATAGCCAAGAGCGGCGATTTGCTTCAGCGTGCCTTCATAATCGGTCGGAAGTTGTTTGCGAACCGAGTACAGCTGAATCCCCAGCGGCAGGTTCAGATATTTCGTCTTGCTTTCCGCATTCAATGCGGAGTCGTGCATCAACGCTGAACCGTATAGCAGCGCGGCAGTGCCGGTTTTCAAAAAATCTCTTCTTGATTTCATGGTCATCCGCCTTTTCTTTTTTCAGTAGGTGAAGTCGCGGACCAATTCCGCCGGTCGTTACTGTTTTTGCAGCGTACGAATGTATGAAACCAGGTTTTCAATCTGGGGCGGGGTTAGCCGGGAACCAAATGCGGGCATGTTGTTTTTGCCTTTGCTGATCACGTTAGCCAATTCGGCATCGGTCATCTTCACAATTTGCGCACTGTGAAGATTCGCAACCTTCATTGCCTGCCCAGTTGGCGTCGAGCCTTTTCCATCGGCCCCGTGGCACATCTGGCAGTTGGACTGGAACAGTGTCGCGCCTTTATTTTGCGCATGGGCTGCGGCAGATAGCAGGCAAGCTATCGCAGCCGCCGAAAGCAATCGAGTCATGGATCTCACGGCATCTCCTTGTGGATTGGGGTTCTGAATTGTTGCGCGGGTCGCGGGGACAGACGGAAGTTTTGCTGCGTTCATGACTGCTCCAGCATGGCAAAGGCTCGCCCACGCATCGCACCCAGACTAGCGTGTGCCGAATGCGACAGTCAATGAAACGGGTTTTGGTTGCGATCCATCCAGACCTGGACCGCGCGCACCCTCACAGTACCGTTAAAGTGCCGCGAGAGTCTCTGCTGGAGCGGATTGATATTAGGATGGGAAGAACAGTGTGCCCGGGTCGACCGTCACACAATTTCAAGCGAAGTTTCTATACGCCGCAAAGCATAGTCGCAGCGTGGATGTCCCGGCACCTATCGAGTTTCGGAGGTTCAATGAATCAAGGCATTCCAACGATCAAGTCAAATCAATTTCGCTTTTGGACGGGATTTCTCGCCACACTCAGTCTATTTGTCGTCTGCGTTTCGAACCCATCAGCGCTCGCGCAGTGTGGTCCACATCCTACGAAAATTTCGATTCAGCATAACTTCACCTCTGGCAGCCTGGAGGCCTGGGACATGCCGTTCCCCGAAGATTGGGAGATTCTGCAACAGGGCAATCTTCACTACCTGCACATGAAGCGCAACCGTGAGCCTCTTGTGCCGCGCCGTCCGATGCAGTTTGCCCGGCTCAAGGGCATCAAGGTGGGCAGCTTCACTCTCAACGTCGACGTGAGGCGCGCGGGCGGCTCCATGATTGTCGTCTTTAATTACGTCGACACCCTTCACTTCTATTATGTCCATCTGTCGGAAAATCCGGGTACCCAGATCTCGGTCCACAACGGCATCTTCATCGTGAACGGCAAACCTCGCTATCGAATCGCCGGTTTACAGGCCGCACCCGCGCTGCCGGATAAAGCCTGGCATCACGTGCGCATCGTGCGCAATGTGCGAACCGGGTCCATTCAGGTCTTCATGGATAATGAGAAACAGCCGAGGTTTTCCGTGATTGACCACACATTTACCTGCGGGCAGGTCGGCCTGGGATCATTCGATGAAACCGGAGACTTCTCGAAGTTCCGTTTGCAGTCGAACGATGCTGAAGTGTCTTCGAACGCAAAGTAAGGATCGCGCAGCTCGCCACCGCGTTTATGCGAATCCATCCGGTTGATCGAGTGCCCCGATGTGCGCGTGCTCGTCGATAAACAGCCGTCCGGCGTTCAGCGCTTTTCGGTCGAGTTCCAGGAGGTCCAACTTTTTCACCTTCTCTTGCAGTACGCTCCAGGCGGTTCCGGCTGCCAGGCACTCCGTCTCTTCCAGCAGTGCTCCCATCATCACAATGTTGGCGACTTTGGTTGAGCCAAGTTTGTCGGCGATTTCAGAAGCTGGAATCGTCACCACCTGGACGCCGGGAGTGACGAAATCTTCCGGTACAGAGTCACCGTTGTAAAGAATCACGCCGCCTCGGACTACCTCGTGGGCAAACTTGCTCAGCGAAACTTCATTCATCGCCACCAGCACGTTGGGATGCGAAACCAATGGGGATCCGATCGGCTCACTCGACAGGCATACGTGACAATGGGCACTCCCTGAACGCATCTCCGGCCCATAGGACGGAAGCCAGCTGACTTCCAATCCCTCCCGCATCCCCATTTCAGTTAGGAGCTGACCCAGCAGCAGTACACCTTGACCTCCCCGACCTGCGAGCTTGATCTTGACATCCTCAAAGCGATGTTCGAACTCCAATTTTGCCGGCCCGCGTTCACTTTCTTTAGGGGCGATACCAAGCACGTGTGCGACGGAGTGCATGGGCGGCACAGCTTCCTTGATTGCGAGCGGAGCCGGCGGATGGTCGCGGAATACGTTCAGCGGGAACGCGGGGATAATTTTGTCGGCAATCCATTGGCGCGCAGCCACCGGATCTTTGCCCCAGATGGTTGGGCATGGCGATAAGATTTCAACGAATGAAAATCCAGCGCCATCACGCTGAACTTCCAGCGCCTTGCGAATTGCGCGCCGTGCCTTCATGATGTTTTTTCCGTCGGAAAGCGCCACCCGCTCGATATAGATCGGCGCCTCCAGAGTGGCAAGCAACTCCGCCATGTGCAGTGGGTAGCCATCATTCGATGGCCGCCGGCCCCACGGAGAGGTTGTACTCTTCTCGCCAATCATGGTGGTGGGCGCCATCTGACCGCCAGTCATGCCGTAGATTCCGTTATTCACGAAAAAGACCGTGATCTTCTCGCCGCGATTCGCTGCGTGCACAATTTCCGCCGTGCCAATCGCCGCCAGATCACCATCGCCCTGGTAGGAAATGACCATGCGATCGGGGCAGGATCGCTTGATCGCCGATGCCGACGCCGGCGCACGCCCATGTGCTACCTGTACGTTGCCTACGTCAAAGTAGTAATAGGCAAACACGGAGCAGCCGACTGGACTGACGAAGATGGTGTTGTCCTGCTGGCCAAGATCTTGCAATGCTTCGGCGATCAGCTTCTGGACCAGACCGTGCCCGCAACCCGGGCAGTAGTGGGTTTGCTTTTTGCCCTGCGCTTTGCGACTGTATTCGTTGTAAAACACGGTCGACTTGGAGTGGACGATCTCACAGGCCTCCCCATCATTTTGCACGGTCGCTACCAATCGAGCCTCAAATTGCGTTTCACCGGCGTTCATTGGAACTGTGGTGCTGCTCCCGTTTTTATTTTCCATGGTCAAGCCCTCTTCGAGTCCACTGCCGCCGTTGTTGCCGGAGATCACACTTTTGCCGCCATTCGGGACAGTACTTGCTCCTGCAGTTCCTTGACGGAAGGCACGTTGCCGCCTCCGCGTCCGTAGAACTCCACCGGCACGGTACCATCGAGCGCCAGGCGAACATCTTCCACCATCTGCCCATTACTCAGTTCCACCACCAACACCTTCTCTACATTCGCTGCCGCTTCCGCGAGTGCGGCGGAAGGATAGGGCCACAGCGTGATTGGGCGGAACAAGCCCGCTTTCACGCCTTGCCGTCTCAGCGCTTCGACGGCGGAATGCAGGATGCGAGCCACAATGCCATATCCGACCAGAAGGATCTCTGCGTCTTCCACGTAGCAGCTCCCGAATCGTGGTTCGGCTTCCTGTGCCCGCCGATACTTGGCTTCCATCTTGCGTTGGTGATCTTCCAGTCCGTCGCTCTCGAGGAAGATAGAACTGATCAGGTTGCCGCGAGTCTCATGCGTACCCCTCACCGCCCATGGTTTTTCCGGCTGAAGAATTTCGCGATACTCCAGGTCGAGCGGCTCCATCATCTGCCCAATAAATCCGTCCGCCAGGATTACCGCGGGATTGCGATATTTGTCGGCCAACTCAAATGCCAGGATGGTCAGGTCAGCCATCTCCTGAACCGACGCGGGAGCCAGTACCAGGTTGCGATAGTTGCCGTGCCCGCCGCCTTTCACCATGGCGAAGTAGTCGCTTTGCTCGGGCGCAATGTTACCCAGACCGGGACCGCCTCGCATCACATCCACAATCACGCAGGGCAGTTCTGCGCCCGCCAGGTAAGAGATCCCTTCCTGCATCAGGCTCAATCCGGGTCCCGAGGAGCCGGACATCACGCGCAGCCCGGTGGCCGCTGCACCATAAACCATATTGATCGCGGCGGTTTCACTCTCTGCCTGCAGGAATGTTCCGCCCACCTGCGGGAAATAGAGCGCCGCAGCCTCGGCAATTTCGCTCGCCGGAGTAATTGGATATCCATAGTAGCCGCGGCATCCGGCGAGAATCGCACCCTTCACCAGCGCCACATTTCCCTTACAAAGTTGGCGCATGTTTGGCCTCCTTGGCTGCCGTGGCCCTCGCCTTCATGCGGTAGACGGTGATTGCGCCTGGCTCCGGGCAACAATAAAAGCAAATGCCGCACCCGGTGCAAATGTGTCCGTTACAGCGTGCCGGATGGACTCCATTTGCATTCAATTCTGGCGCCAGCTCCAGACATTGCGTGGGACAGGAGGCAACACACAACCCGCATCCCTTGCACTCTGCGGCGTCAACGGTAACTTTCCCGCGCGGCTGGACTGCCATGTTTCACCTCGTAGTAGCTGGACGCTTTGCACCCGATGCCCAGGGCGTCGATCGTCACAATTTCAGATTTGTCTGCGACCGTATGTTCGCCGGTTCCATTAGAGGCTCCTGGGTTACCGATGGCCGTGTTCTGGCGCACCAACGGGCGTGACCTTTATCACTTCGCGCGCGCAATGTATATTGACACGCCTCCTCCCGCGACGTTACGATTAGCTCGCCTTCACTGGTGCTCATTTCAAATTCGGCCAGGCCCCCCTCTTGGTCCCAGTGATAGTCCAAAAGTCCCCATAGAAAAGCAGATGGCTTACTCGAGATTCGTCACGGCGGCGAGTCGTGTCCTCACGATTACCGGATCGCACAAGGAGCAGGACCTATATGAAGAAATCTCCGTTTCTCCACCACGGCCTCATTGTCGGATGCATGGCCTTGATTGTTCCGGCGCTCTACGCACAGACTTCGATTCAACTCTTCGGTCCAGTGAATGTGCGCGCTTCCGTCAACGGTACGACTTATGACGCACCGAATACGTTCAACAGCAACACGCTGAATCTAACGTGCCCTGCGTCTCCGACCGCTGTGCTTTCTTCCGCCAACGGTGGCAATGTGCTGGTCGATAACAATATTCAGGTGAGCACCAGCTCGCCCTCGGTGACGGGTCCCACCAATGTGTGCACTGGAGGGACATCAGATTCCACCGACAATGGGACTTCACAGAACTGCTTCACGTCGACCTATGAGGGACCCGCAGGCAATGGACAGTTAACAGGCCAGGATCCCGATTCGTTTTCCCCCTCGAGTGGCGTCACGTTGGCAAATGGCGGCGTGCCGCCTATCGACATCCACACTAGCCTCGTCCAGGGTTCGAATCAGATCACCATCAGCGAGGTCGATGGGGGCGGCTATCTCGCCAGTTCCTCGCTGTACCTGACCACCAACTGCACCCAGGGGGGTGTGACGGGTGGCGGCAGCATCACTGGCAATCCTATCCCGCAGACGAATCCAACACCGCAACAGCTGACGCAGAACTTTACCTTCAATACGGGCTCCGGCCAGCAAGTCCAATTCGTCTACGATCTGTCTACGGCGCAGGCGGCAGACACTCTCGCGATTCAGGATGGTACCATCCCAGGTGTTGAAGACGCAGCTGTCGATCCCAGCACATTTCAATCGGTCTACGGGCAGAACACGCCTTTTTCCACCTCCAGCTGCCTGATCCACACCGGCGAGCTGCTGCCTAACGGGCAGCCGGCCTGCAAGCTGTTTACGCTGGAATGCACGGTAGGAACGGATCCCGCCGAAAGTGGCGCGAATTGCCCCATCTCATCGGCACCGAATGAGTTGTTCCAGGATATTTTCGACGGTCCCAGCTTCAGCCTGCAGGACATCTCCACGCCGAATGGACCGACGTTCCATGAAGGTATTGGATTCCTGATGGCCAGCGAGCCATGGAACGGCGGACCTTGCGCTTTCGATCCCGCGTCTGGACTAGAGAATTTACCTTGCCCGCAGAATCTGCTGGCCAACTTCAGCGGTCCGGGAATTTATACCTCATCCAGCTATACATCGCATCCTAACTCGACCTTTATTCCGGTGACCGGCGTTCCTGAGCCCTTGACCACAGTGACCGTCGCAAATCTGCAGGCCGGAAACTGGGTGAATACGCAGACGCCGAACGTCACGTTTTCCAGTCAGCCGCCGATTCTCTCCGGCCTGACTGAGGCCCAACTACCTGGCGTCTCCACTTTTGCCGCGGCTCCCATTCAATCCATCACGTACGGCACCGCTTCCGTGGGCAACCTGCCGACGCCCGGTGTCCCGGGATCTGTAGGCACTGCTATCACGAACCCTGTCTCGTGCCCGAGCACCATTCCTCCGGGCGGAACACCGCCGGCCTTTACGCCGCCGGCGCAACCTGTTGCGTTGAATGCCGACGGCAATTACCTGCTGTACTATTTTGCGCAGGATTGCGCGGGAACCCAGGAACTCGACTTCGTCAAAGACGGCACCGGCAGTTGGTCGACTTCCTACTACACCGTGCCGATCAATGTGGACACCGTTCCTCCCCTAGTGAATTCGGGGCCGACACTGTCTCCCTCGACCGGCAGCTACATCGTAGGGCAGCCCGTGACGGCAACCTACAGTTGCACGGATGATCGTTCCGGGATCGTGACGTGTGGCGCTTCAACGTTCTCAGCCGATTCGGCTCCGCTCAGCACGGGTCCTCTCAACAGCCCGGTCGATACGTCCACACCCGGCAACAAGACCTTCACCGTCATGGCGGTCGATGCGGCCGGAAATAAATCCTCGCAGTCGGTCAGCTATGTTGTCACTGCGTATGACTCATCGATCCACGTCACTCTCAGCCAGTACACAGTCACGTATCCGGGAGGAACCAATGTCGTAATTCAGGTTTCGCCCACCGGCGGACACACAGCCACCGGAACGGTCAAGCTGTATGACGGTACCACCCTGCTGCAAACGTCCGGCTTGGGAGGCAATGGCGCAGCCTACCTCTACATCCAGGGGTTGAATGTCGGCAGTCATTCGTTGACCGCGTCCTACTCCGGCGATTCCAACAATGCCGCCGGCGTATCGTCTCCGGTCATCCTTACGGTGAAACCCGTGCCGGTTCAGCTGAGTACTTCCTGCTGGAACGCGAACTTCCCGTACGGAGCCAATTACAATTGCGGCGTCTACACCAGCTCCGCCGCGGGTGCTCCACAGGGGGTGATCACGTATCAATACGATGGCGGCGCAACTGTCACCTTGCCGCTGTCCAATGGCGTGGCAAACTTCATCATCCCGATGCCGCCGGCTGGAAATCACACTGTGGTGATGGGATATGCGGCGCAGACCAATTATGCCGCTGCGAATTCCAGCACGCAGCATTTCACAGTGACCAAAGCGCCGGTCATCCTTCAGCTAACGCCTTCCACCTGGTACGCGACGGGAGGAAATGTAACTCTGAGTGTTGCAATTCAATCGTGGAGCGCCGGGCCACCGAATGCTCTTGGCACCGTGTCCTTCTATAACGGCAAAAATCTGCTCGCCACCGTGCCCGTCACGGCCAGCGGGACTGCGGCGACTACGGTGACTGCATCGTCCCTGGGGAATGGCAGCAAGACGTTGACTGCCAGCTACAGCGGAAGCGCCAACTACGCCAGTGGAACCACTTCCGTAACAATTACAGTTGCAGTGAAATAGTTCCGCAAGCAGAAAAGGCCCTTCCGAATTGGGAGGGCCTTTCTATTTCAAGTTCGCAGTCTAATGTTCCAACATAACGGAATCGAGTTATGCTTCGGCTGGGGCGGGCTCCAGGAACGGGGCAGTCAACGACGTTGAGGATTCCTCGCCGGCCGAGAGGCGGGTCAGCGTCAACACGGTGATATCATCTTCCTGCCCGAAGGCAACCGCTGCCTGTGTTGCTTGTTGCGCGGTGGGATGGGTTGCAAACAACGTGTTCAACCGCTCAAATCCGTAGATCTCTCCGGTTGGACTTCGCGCTTCCACCAACCCATCCGTGTAAAGGCTTAGGTTGTCGCCTGGATGCAGCTGAATCTGCATTTCGCTGTATTCGGCGAACGAGATAAGTCCTAAGGGCAACGATCCTTCGATCTCCAGCTCTCCTGAATTCAGGAACGGCGGCAGGTGTCCGGCGTTGGCCAGGATGACCTTGCCGCTCGGAAACAAGCGCATCACAATCGCGGTCACGAAGCCTCCCTGAAGCCTTCCACACAAACAGCGGTTCAGCGCTTGCAGCATTTGTACTGGGCTGGACTTTTCGCCAGATAAAGAGCGGAGCACCCCGACGATGAGAGACACACTCATCGCGGCCTTCAGCCCTTTGCCGCTCACATCCCCCAGTGCAACGATCGCCGAACCTCCATCCTCACGAATGATCTGGAAGAAGTCTCCACCGACTTCCTGCGCGGGCTGGTAGGCGCTCGACATGGCGAACCCGTCCAGCGACGGCAGAGTCTCGGGGATCAGCACACGCTGGATTTCGCGCGCACTTTGCATCTCCTGCTCGAGGGCGGTCTGACGTGCCTGCTGTTCCATGTTGTACCGATACACGGCGTACAGAATGGATAAGAACAATCCGATTCCGGCCAGATCAGCAGCGGTGAAGTGGACACCAAAAATTGCGAAAAGCGGTGTCGTCACCCTGTAGTACAGGGTCCAGTGGGTAAATCGCTGGCCCGCGGCACTGGCATCGGCAATCGTATTGATCATTTGTGAGACGAAGGCAGAGATCGCAAGCCACCAGCGCGATGGCTCCAGCCGCTGACGAATGCCGATTGCAATGATGACGAAGGGAAAGACTTCCACTATCAGGATCAATGTCGTCAAGAATGCATCCAGAGCCAGCATGCCTGCGCCAGCGTGCCCCCAGAAGAAGGCCAACGCTCCATCCAGCACTCCGGCAACCACGGTGATGATGGCCAGCACGCGTGTCCACCGAGCCAGCGTTGGGCGATCATCCAGCCGCAGCAGGTAGAGCAGCAAAAACCAGAGCGATACATGGTTCAGCGCGTAAATTGGCTGATTGAACCCTCGGCCAAATCCATAGTAAATGGGGATCTGCAGCACGCCCTGAATGACAAACAGCATGACCGGGGTCGCCGTAAAGATGGCCAGCCACAAGAACAGCTTCACTTTGCGATTGCGGCTCCAGAGAAGCAGACTGAGCAGAGTCACGAAACCATACAGAATCACCAGGGTGTAGTCGTATAGATTCTGTCGCATGTTCTGAGCGTTGAAAGCCGCTAATTGTGCGTCAATCGTGTCCGCATCCCCTAACAGCGGAGGTCCGTACATGCCGCCAAGTGAATCCGGGTCGACAAACAACAGCGGTGACTTCCATACTCGAATGGCGATTGTCCCTGACTGCGCGGAAGGCACGGGAAACGTCTGCGGGAAGGTGGAGTAGTACCATCGCGGCCGCGGCGGGAATTTGCCGAATTGTCCGATCGGTTTGCCGTTCCAAAAGATTTCATAGGCGTCGTCGACCGGCGGCATCAGCAGGGCGTATTTCGTCTGGCTTCCCGCAATTGTGTGGATCTGGACGTGACGGCGGTACCAGGCGTAGCCAGTGTATCCCGGATGACTCTGGCTGCCCCAGGGGCCGTTGAGTTGCATTGCCTCCCAGGTCGAATCATCGAACGATGGGGAGGCCCACTCCGGATTGTCGCCGGTGTGAAATTGCCACGGGCCATCGAGAGGAATCGCGCCCTGACCGAGGCCTTCCACCGTGAGCACGGCGGGCGCAGCTTTGGCGGATGACTGCGGCGCAGGCACTTCCTTCGGTTGCGCGAAGAGTGAGGCGGCCAGCAGGAAAGTACATGCCGCTATCTTCGCCGGGAGCAACATGCCACGAGAATACCACTCCAATCTGGCCGCTCCGCGGAAAGAATCAGCTCCGGCAGGCTGGTCTCGCGGGACCTCCCAGGGGCGACGGCGGCTCGATCGCGGTGCGACCGACTGTCCGCTGGCAGACCCCCAGATTCGAGGCGACCGGTTGGCTACCGAATTCGCTTAGCTGCAACCTCATCCTTCATGTATCTTGCTGTTCATAGAGTCATTGAACAAATCCGGGAAAGCGGACTCCCCTGAGCACGAGGCATCCCCGCGCTCGGTGAACAGCGCGGCAGAAGGAGCTGTGATGGAACTCGAAAGTACCCTCCACCTGCAGCAGCAGATCGCCCGTCTGCAGGCGTTGTTGGAGGCCAGCCACACAATTCACAGCACCATCGAGCTCGACAGCGTGTTGCGCGCCGTGCTCGAATTGAGCGTCCGTGAACTAGAAATGGCGGGCGCGTTCTTCACCGCGTTTCCTTTCTCCTACGGCGAGATTCAGCCGCGCTTTTTGCTGCATCCGCCCACCTCCGACCCCAAACGCGGTTGTTTTCGCTTTCCCCTGGTCGATCGCAGCGGAGCCCTCCTGACAGAGATGATCGTGCTGACCCAGGATTGTGCGCCGCTCTCCTTATATGAGCAGGACTTCCTGGAAAACCTATCCATGCAGGCCGCCGTGGCGATTGAAAACGCGCGTTACCACGAGCGCACCCTCGATCTGGAACGGGTGCAGCAGGATCTGGCCTCGGCGCGGGAAATTCAGCGCAGCCTGTTGCCGCAATCTATGCCCGCCATTCCCGGATACAGTATTTCCGCGCGCTCCCAGACCTGCTATGAAGTCGGCGGAGACTATCTCGACATCCTTTCGTTGCCCGATGGCAGATGGATGATGGTCGTCGCCGATGTCGCCGGCAAAGGACTGGCGTCCGCCCTGGTGGGCACTTCCTTCCGCTCGGCATTTCGCGCCATGGCCGCCTCAGGCCTTCCGCTGGAGGAAATGGCAGCGCGACTGAATCATGTGCAGGAGTCTGATGGGGCAGAGACCCGACGCCGGTATGTGACCGCCATCTTCGCCCAGTTGAATCCGGCCGAACATACGCTGGATGTTGTCAACGCCGGACATAATCCGGGCTTTCTAGTGCATGGCAAGAATATTCAAGAAATTGGCGCCAGCGGAACACCCGTTGGCATGTTGGCGGGGATGACCTATACCTCGATGCGGTATCATCTGGAGCAAAACAGCCGATTTCTCTTATATACGGACGGATTGACCGAGGTGTTTCGCGGGGAAGAGGAGTTTGGCCCCGAGCGCCTGGTGGAAGAGGTCCGTAGCTGGCGTGGTACACAGGCGGAACAATTGCTTAATAGCGTCTGGTCCGCAGTAGAATCCTTCGATGGGGAAGTTGAACTCACGGATGATCGCACGGCCCTGGCATTGCTGCGAGTGCAGTAGCTCCACAGGAGTTTGTTGAAACGCATTGAATCGCGCAGGCAAGATGGAAGGATTGCTTCCGGAGGTTGAGTATGGTGCAGGATATAACATCCGCAGTTGAGTTGAGGCTTCCTTCCAAATTAGGATTTGAGAAGGTTGCGATGCAGACTGCTTCAGGTGTTGCCCGGTTGATGGGATTTCCAGACGACCGGATTGAAGACCTGAAGACGGCGGTCGCCGAGGCTTGCATCAATGCCATCGAACATGGCAACCGCTTCGATGAGCGGCTGAGCATTGGAATCGTTCTATCCATGGAAGACGGCAAGCTGGAAGTGAAAATCCTGGACTCCGGTTCAGGCCTACATAAGAAGATTCATCCGCCGGATATCGACCGGAAGATGCACGGCGAAGAGCAGGCGCGCGGCATGGGCATGTTCCTGATGCAGGCGCTGGTGGATGAAGCTGAATGGACACAGACGCCGCACGGTGGGAATTGCGTACGCTTGATGATTCGCCTAGATAAGGAAGAGGAGTGAGATAGCGATATGGCCATGCAACCGCAATTGAACACCCGCGCCCATGTGGATGAGGTGAAAGGTCCCGACGGAAGCCCCGTCTCCGTGCTGCGTTTTACCGGCGATATCACCAGCACCTCTCGTGATGTTGTTTTCGGCGCTTACCAGCAGGTTCCGGCCGCCACCCGCAAGCTGGTCTTCGACTTCTCAAAAATGGAATACATGAATTCCAGCGGCATCGCGTTGATTATTGAACTTCTGATGGCTGCCAATAAATCCGACCGTTCGGTGCAGAGCTACGGCTTGTCACCGCATTTTCAGAAAGTTTTCACTATGGTCGGGCTGAACAAATACACCAGCCTGCATCCGGATGAGGCAACGGCCTGCGCCGCATTTGCCGACTGAGTTCGTTCGCATTCTTGCAACATAAATTGTATGTAATATCGTGATGAGAATCGTTTGAGCGCCTGCGAACGCCCGTGCAGGTGGCGACCGAGTTTGCTCAGTAAAAGCGTCCCCACGCGAGACTTGCGCATCTCAATCGAGAGAAGCGGATGACAATTCGCTGGCTCCGCAAATGCTCTCCCGGGATCATCCACGATGGACAATCATTCCTCGGATCACAGAATCGCTCTCAATTCTTCCTCGACCTTTTGCACGCTTCAAATTGACGGCGTCATCCGCACCGCGACCGTCGGTGAGCCCCTGGTCGAGCTTCTCAACCGGATTGGAAGAATCATTCCCCAGGTTTGTTACCACCCCCAGCTCGGCCCCATTCAAACCTGTGACACCTGCATGGTGCAGGTGAATGGAAACCTGGCTCGGGCCTGCGGAACCCCTGTCGCCGCCGGCATGCTCGTCGTGACAAAATCGGAGCTTGTTGATGTGGCCCAGCGCGAAGCTTTCGATCGGATACTGGGAAATCACATGCTCTATTGCACGGTCTGCGACAACAATAACGAAAACTGCACCGTGCACAACACCACCGCCTTGCTCGACGTGAAACATCAGAAGCGGCCGTATAAGCCCAAGCCCTACCCAGCCGACTACAGCAATCCGTTCTATCGTTACGATCCGGACCAATGCATTTTGTGCGGGCGTTGCGTGGAAGCCTGCCAGAATGTGCAGGTGAATGAAACGCTTTCGATCGATTGGGAATCGCAGCATCCTCGAGTTCTCTGGGATGGCGGAGAGACGATTGCCGGCTCCAGCTGCGTTTCCTGCGGCCATTGTGTGACCGTGTGTCCTTGCAATGCGCTCATGGAAAAATCGATGATCGGCCACGCGGGCTACTTCACTGGCCTGCCGCGCAAGGCGCTAGACAACATGATCGATGTGGTGAAGGGTGTAGAGCCTGAAACCGGCTACGGTCCAATTCTGGCGGTGTCCCAGGTGGAAGCCGCCATGCGTGAACAGCGCGTCAAGCGCACGAAGACGGTGTGCACCTATTGCGGCGTGGGATGTTCTTTCGACATTTGGACCAAAGATCGGCACATTCTGAAAATTGAACCCGCCGAGGGACCGGCGAATGGGATTTCCACCTGCGTCAAAGGAAAATTTGGATGGGATTATGTGAACGCAAAGGATCGGCTCACCAAGCCGCT
>DATJUD010000047.1:0-13616 GCA_035502695.1 Acidobacteriaceae bacterium | reverse complement strand
TGCGAAGCCTGCGGCGGCTTTGCGAGCACGCCACAAGAGACGCTGTAAGGCGCTTGTTTGATCCAGCGGCCGAAGATGAATCCCGCATTCTCGAGAAACCTGAACAATTGCGGGACGGAGTAGGCACGATCCTGCGGGTGCAGCAACGCATCCGCCAACGCTGCCTCATGGCGAAAGTCCGGCGCCTGGCGCAGCAAGCTTTCCAGCGGGTGATTGGGCGGCAAAGATTGCAGCGCCGTGACCAGATCGCGAATCCCTTCGTCAGTCGCTCGGATGCCGACACGCCGACAAAATTCCTGCAACATATAAATGCCGGTTCGGCCGTAGGGAGCGTAGACCATCAGGTGCATCGCTCCGTCGGGCTTTAGTACCCCGCGCAGGGCAGCGAGTCCGGCGTCTGGATCAGGCAGATGATGCAAAACCCCGGTACAGACAATTTGATCGAAGCTGGTTCCCAAATCCTCAACGCGTTCAATGGAAAGCTGGCGAAGCTCCAGGTTTTTGAGGTTATATTTCTCCTTCAGTTGCTCGGTGTGATGAATACTCGTCGCGCTGAAGTCGATCCCAGTCACGTGCGCGGAAGGCCAGCGCAGCGCATGCTTGGCAGCCTGGGAGGTTCCGCATCCTGCGATCAGGATCGAGTAGTTTTCGCAGTAGGGTTTGTGGGGCCAGAAAAGGTGAAAGTCAGTTCGCCGCCGGTTCGGATCGTCCCACAGCCGCGCGTAGCTTTCCAGGCTTTCGACGGGCCGGGGATAAGGATACCGTTCGTAGAAATCCTGAACCTCCTCCGTGCTCTTTCCTGGCGATGTCGACAGAAGTTCACCGGATGGTGTCATAAGAAGGAAGAGAATAACGAAAGAGAGGGAGGTCGTGGAGACCCTCCCTTTCCTTCAGTTGCTGACGATGCTACTTTGCGCCCACGAGTTCGGGCTTCTTGGCCGCCGCCGCTTTCTCTGCCGCCGCCTGTTGGGCTTTGTATGCGGCTTGCGCAGGCCCTAACGACGCCATTACGGTGTCGAGGTTGAACGAGGCCGCCTTCTGACGTGGCGGGTATTTGATAAAGTTCTGGATCTGGGAAGCGGTGATTGCCTGAGCCAAATAAAGCTGAGGTACGTGATCCACCATCCAATCCAGATAGGTATTGGAGTTGAACTCTGCGCGTTCAAACGGATCGCGGCGCAGGTTGCAGATGTAGGGAAGCCGTAGCTTCACAAACGGCTCTGCCCAGGCTCGCATTGTCGTTGCGCGCTGCTGTTCAAACGTCATCTTATAGTCGCCGACTCGGATGGCCATGATGCCGCCGTCATCGCTGACATAGAAGAAGTGGTTTCTTGGACTCTCCTTTGCCTGACCTGTGATGTAGTCCAGCTGGTTGATTCCGTCGATGCAGACCTTAAACGTTTTGCCGCCGACTGTGTAGCCGTCGAGCAGCTTCTGGTTGACGTCAGGGTCGCCTGCCAGGGCAAGCAAGGTCGGCAGCATGTCCTGGTGACATACGATGCCGTTTAGCACCGAGCCTGCCTTGATCTTGCCGGGCCACCGCAAGAACGCGGGAACGCGCCAGGCACCCTCATAGTTTGTGTCCTTTTGAGCGCGGTACGGTGTATTGGCGCCATCCGGCCAGGTATCATTCTCCGGGCCGTTGTCGGTGGAATACATCACGATGGTGTTATCGGCGATACCCAGCTCATCGAGTTTGTTCAGCATCATGCCGATTTGTTCATCGTGGACGACCATGCGATCGCTGTAGTCATCCTGTCCGCTCTTGCCGCGATTTTTATCGGCCAGATGGGTCCGGAAGTGCATCGCCGTCGAGTTGTACCACAGGAAAAACGGCTGATCCGCTTTCGCCTGTTCTTCCATCCATTCCAGCGCGGCTGCAGTGATCTCCTCGTCAATGGTTTCCATGCGCTTCTTGGTCAGCGGGCCAGTGTCCTTGATCGTCTGCTTTCCAATTTTGCCGAAGCGCGGATCGTCGGGTTCTGGATTGTCACTGGCAAGTGCTTTGCAATGCAGTACACCGCGAGGTCCGAACATTGCTTTGAATCTCGGGTCCTTGGGATAGTCCGGCAATTCCGGTTCTTCTTCGGCGTTCAGGTGGTACAAATTCCCAAAAAACTCGTCGAATCCGTGGACAGTTGGCAGAAACTCATTCTTGTCGCCAAGATGGTTCTTGCCGAACTGGCCGGTCGCATAGCCGAGCGGCTTCAGCAATTCGGCAATCGTGGGATCTTCCGGTTGCAGTCCGACATCGGCGCCGGGCATGCCAACTTTGGTCAGTCCGGTGCGGAGCGGGTTTTGGCCGGTAATGAAAGCAGCGCGTCCAGCAGTACAGCTTTGCTGGCCGTAAAAGTCAGTAAAGGTGACACCCTCTTCGGCGACACGGTCAATGTTGGGCGTTCTGTAGCCCATTTGGCCGCGACTAAAATGGCTGATATTCCAGATGCCGATGTCATCGCCCCAGAGGATGAGGATATTGGGTTTTTTGGTTGTAGCCATGGTTGGTACCTTTCTATGTGGGTTGAACTTCTTGCTGCGGTTGCGGCCTCAGTCCAGGACTTGGAAACCGAAGCTGAAAGAAATCTGCGTGCGAATCAAGCCACACTCTGGATCCGCGTCATCGTCGAGCTAGCTACCCCGAAAACGATGACCTCGATGGATGCGATCCCGCCGTGCTTGTACCCTGCAACTCTCCCGCATTCAGCCTCCCCTACATGCTTGAAAACCGATTTTCACCGCCGGGAATTTCACGACGCGGCTCCGTTTCCGACCGTCGATACTGTGGGCAACGCAGATGCGCTGATCATTGCCGCGCCGTTTGCATCCGCGCGCTCATCCTCGGCAAGGCTCACATGGCTGAAGGGAAAATCTGGTGCTGCGTTGCCATGGCACTGGCGAAGTTTGCGGCCGCTGCCGCAAGGACACGGTTGGTGACGAGCCAACTTGTCGCTCTCTGCCGTGATCTCCATGATGTCGGAGGGTGGACGCCTCTGTTGCAGCAGTTGCGCCATGGTTCGCATCGCCGGCATGGTGTGCTTAAAAAACAGTTCGAGCCCGGTGCAAAGATAGTTCTGACCCGGCTCGCCATCGCGCGACAAGGTAAATCGGTCCTTCGGACATCCACCATTGCAGAGTGGCCGAACCTCGCAACTCTTGCACTGAGCGGTCAAAGTATCTCGCTTGTCGTCGCCGAACTTGCGCTGCACCGCAGAGGACACCAGCGTCAGCATGTGGGTCTCGTGAATATTGCCGAGGCGAAACCTGGGCTCGACGAAGTGATCGCAGGAGTATAGATCGCCGTTGTGTTCCAGCGCTGGTCCATATCCGCAGGTGGGAGCATGAATGCACAGCAGATGGCGGCCAAAATACGCTTCCAGGGTGACGTCGAACAGCTGCACATACACCTTGCCGACATCGTGCCGCACCCACTCCTCGAAGATATCGATCATGAATTGGCCGTATTGTTTGCCGCCAACTGAGCGATCCGTCACCATGTCGCCGGACTGCGTATACAGCAGGCGTTTCTCGCCGGGCCGTTTGCTCCAGCCCATATTCGCGATCTGAATCGTATCCGCGGTGGCGCGTTCAATGATGGGGATGAACTGCACCCACTGCGCCCCCAGTTCATCGCGAAAGAATCGATACACGCTGCGACCGTGATGTTCATTGGCGGAATTAACCGTGCACAGAATGTTGAAGTCCACATGATGCTGGCGAAGTTTGCGCCAGCCCTTCATCACTTTGTCGAACGTGCCCTGTCCACCGCGATCCACGCGATTGGCATTATGAATCTCGCGCGGTCCATCGACGCTGAGGCCCACAAGAAAATTGTGTTCCTTGAAAAAAGCGCACCAATCATCATCGAGAAGAATGCCGTTGGTCTGGAAGGTTTGCTGCACAACCTGGCCGGGCCTGCGATACTTCTCCACCAGTTCGACCGAATGGCGGAAGAATTCCAGCTTCATCAGCGTCGGTTCGCCACCCTGCCACGCGACCGTGACTTCGGGGGTGCGGTGCGACTCCAGCAGCTGCCGGATATACGTCTCAAGAGTTTCCTGCGACATCCGCTGCTTGTCGTTGGGATACAGCGCCTCCTTGGATAGGAAGAAGCAGTATTTGCAGTCGATATTGCAGGTCGAGCCGCTTGGTTTAGCCAGCAGGTGAAAACGCGGAGGAGAATTGGCTGGACGAGTGAACTCAGCTACCTGCGGCATGGGGACCCCTTTTTGGCTTGGACTGCGAACGGCTTAGATCTAAACTGCAAGCCGCAAGCCAAATCGAGAATCGTTCTTTCGTGCTGGTAAGTAGTTCAGTGCGTGATGCTTATCGGACTTGGGCAGAGAGTTCGAATTGGACCGGATCAGCTCAATTTTGGGGGAAGTCCAACATGTTGGAGCACGGAGGCGCGGCCTCCCGGCGAAGCTGATATTCAGCCGGACGCCGACGGGGCTTACACCACAAGATCGACGTGCTGAACATGCTCTATTCAATCCTGCAGGCTTCGTCGAAACCGAGCCGCGGCCCACGAGGGTGGAGCTTCCTATCGTCGCCGTATCCAAGGTTGCACAAAAAATTCGACTTCCAGCGACCGTCAGGAAAGAACGCCGCGTCCACTTTCGCATTGTTAAAGCCTGACATTGGCCCACAGTCCAAGCCGAGGGCGCGCGCTGCCAACATCAAATAGCCGCCCTGCAATGTAGAGTTGCGGAATGCCTTCTCTTCGCCAAAAGCAGTATCGTTGACGATTCGTAACCGGGGAGCGTCGTCGTGAGGCCACAATTTGGGCAGATACTCGTGGTACTTTGAATCGCAGGCCACGATTACGGTGACCGGCGCCATCATGGTTCGCTCGACATTGCCCTTGTTGAGTGCTGGCGCGAGTAGTTCTTTCGCTTGTTTCGAACGGACGAAGACGAAGCGGCCCGGACAGCTGTTGGTGCTGGTCGGCCCCATCTTGAGCAGATCGTAGAGCTGGTGAAGTGTCTCATCGGAGACTGGGTATTCCAGCCAGCCGCGGGGAGTGCGCGCGGCAAGGAACAGCGCATCGAGTGCCTCCGCAGAAAGCGCTGCTCTGACACCCTTTTGCAGCCTGGACGTGTTTGGATCGATTCTCATCGTTCCTGCCTATGGAGAGAATGTTCAGGCCTTCGTCGTCGGATAGGGATTGCACGGTTCGGGGGAGGGTGCAGACTCGAAAGCGGAGGGGGATTTATTTTGACATTCACGTAGAACAGATGGGGGAACACATCGTTTCAGGAATTTTATGCTCAGGCCAATTACCACGACGTCGTCCAGCTGGCCGATGACGGGGATGAAATTGGGGATGAGCTGAATGGGACTGGCAACATAGGCCACGGCGCATCCACAAACTGCCTTGGCATACCAGGGTACACCGGGGTGGACAAGGGCGCGCCGCAGCGTGCGAAATTGCTCCCATAACTGGCTGGCGGCAGCTTTCAGCTTTCTGGTCAAACGCTGTCGTATTGGCTCCGAGCGGGTGGGCACGTGGGCCGGTCTCCAAATATCTTGTGCGTCTTCGATCAAGTGGATTCTCGCTGTGATGGTCGGCAGTCTTCTTCAGACCGCCGACCGCGTAATTGAAGCTACTGGCGTGCCATGGCGATACGAACGGCTTCCTCCGGCGAGATCAGGTGGTCGAGGCTGACGGCGTCTTCGGCAATGGCAAGTTGGACGCCTTTCACTTGACCAGTAAATTCGTTTCCCCGTGACCCATAGTCCGGTGACACAGGAGCTCCCGTGTCCACCCCTACATCGCAACCATCATCGCCCGAGAAGATCATGGCTTGCGTGGCGGCGACTTTGCCTTGGCCGACTTGTTTTCCGTCCACGTACAAGGTTGCGATGCCGCCTTTGCCCAAGCCTCCACCAGCGTAGGCAAACTCCATGCGTACCTGGTGTTGTCCTGCGGGCAATGCGTCGGCTGATTCAGCGTAAAATTGTTGGATTCCGAGGAAGTTGTAACAGTATTTGAGCTTGCCCCCTTTGGCATACAGACTCCAGCCGCCATGGTTGCCGCCTTGCGCCACGATGACGCCTTCGGCTCCGTTTTCCGGCACCACAATTTCAGCCGTTACCGAATGCGATTTGTTCTTCAAGTTAAGGACCGAGTTTTCTGACAGGCGCCCCATTGCGCCAAACAGAATTTGAGTATTGCCTTTGATCAGCACCGGTCGCCCCGCCAAATCTGAATTTAACCGTTCAGCGCCGCGGTCATCGAGGGGGAGAACGTTGCAGCGGGTCGCCTCAATCAGGAACAAACGTTGCAACTCGTGCAACTTGTCTGGCATTTGTTTCGACAGGTCGTTGGCCTGGCTCCAGTCTTTATTGGTGTCGTAGAGTTCCCAGACATCATCGTCGAAAGCTGGCGTTTTTTCTCCAACCAGCAGCCACGGCGTCTTGTGGCGTGTGACTGCGGTCCAGCCCTTGTGATAGACGCCGCGATTGCCGAGCATCTCAAAGTATTGTGTCTCATGCTGCTCGGCCGCATTGGCATCGTTCAAGGAATATGCCAGGCTGACGCCTTCGATCGGGTACTGCGCAACACCGTTGACGAACTGTGGCTGCGGCAGGCCGGCCAGTTCCAGAATGGTCGGCGCAATATCGATCACATGATGAAATTGACTGCGAATCTCGCCTTTCGCCCGAATTTTCTTCGGCCAATGGACGATCATCCCGTTGCGTGTGCCGCCCCAGTGCGAGGCAACCTGTTTGGTCCATTGATAGGGCGTGTCCAGGGCGTGCGCCCAGCCCACCGCATAATGGTTGTACGAGTCCGGTCCTCCCAGTTTGTCGATTCGCGCCATCAGAAATTCAGGCGTTTCCAGTGCTGCTGCCCCGTTGAAATTGATCATCTCGTTATATGTGCCGTTCAGCGTTCCCTCTGCAGACGAGCCATTGTCGCCGATGATGTAGTAGATCAGCGTGTCGTCCAGCAGATTTAGCTTCTTCAACCCATCCACCAATCGACCAACATGGAAATCCACGTATTCCAGGAACCCGGCGTACACCTCCATCTGTCGGGCGAGCACAGGCTTAAGTGCGGCAGGCATATCGTCCCATGCCGGGATCTCTTTATGCCGCGGCGTCAGTTGGCAGCCTTGCGGGATCACGCCCAGTGCCTTCTCCCGCGCGAAGATCTCCTCCCGCAGCTTGTCCCAGCCCTGGTCGAACTTGCCTTTATACTTATCCGCCCATTCTTTCGGGACGTGGTGCGGTGCGTGGGTTGCTCCCGGCGCGAAGTAAACGAAGAAAGGTTTATCTGGAATGAGTGCCTTCTGTTGCCCGATCCAGTTGATAGCTTTGTCCGTCATGTCTTCCACCAGGTGATAGCCCTCCTGCGGCGTTTTCTTCACCTCGATCGGAGTGGTCCCTTCATAGAGTGACGGATACCATTGATTGGCTTCGCCTCCAATGAATCCGTAGAAATATTCGAATCCCCCACCCCCGGTGGGCCACGCGTCGAAGGGGCCTGCTGGACTGGTCTCCCACACCGGTACCTCATGGCACTTGCCGAATTGCGCCGTCGCGTAACCGTTCAGCTTTAGTGTGAGAGCGAGTGGTGCGCATGTGTTTGGCCGAAGTGAGTTATAGCCGGGAGCGCTGGTCGCGATTTCGGTGATCCCGCCCATGCCGACTGTGTGGTGATTGCGTCCGGTCAACAGCGCCTGTCGGGTCGGAGAACACAACGCGGTTGTGTGGAAGCGGTTATATTTCAGGCCTTCAGCAGCCAAGGCCTCCGCTGTCGGTGTATTGCAAGGTCCGCCAAATGCGCTCGACGACCCAAATCCGGCATCGTCAATCAGCACAATCAGTACATTCGGTGCACCCGCGGGCGGACGCAACGGTGTGATGGGCGGAAACTTGGTTTCCGGATCCTTGGCATCGTAGGTGATGAAGCCGGAACGCGGTTTGTCCGGAATTGGAAGCACTGTACGCGGAGTATTATCTTGCGAAGTCATGTAAATCTCCTTTTTGAATGGTTCGTGTCATGCCTTCAGAAAACTTTGGGAAGAGCGTTTCTGTTGATTTGCATTCGTTTCAGAGATCTGCGGGAAGGCGACAAATCTCCCGCTTAATCTCTCTCAAGCCTGCTTTACCGGGGGTGGGTTCCACCTGCCGGTCAGCGCGTCGGACTGAGGCGCGTAGAGTCGCATGGTCACGTTGAAAGGCGCTTTCGGCGCGGGCAGCCAGTTGTTTTCTTTATCCTTGCCAGGGCTGTCGCTTTGGAAGTACAGGTCGAGGGAGCCATCCGGGTTGAATTGAAAGGGCATCCAGCTGCTCACAGCGAAACGGTGCAGCACGTTGTCCACCTGGAATCCGTCCGCGTCGTAGAGCGTAATCGACCAGAAAGCATCCACTGGAGGTGTCGCACCCTTGTCAAAATGAATCGTGTAGCGATTCGTTCCATTCAGCGGTTTACCGGAAGCGTCGGCAAGATTTAGCGGATAGATGGCGTCTTCCGGAAGATTCGCTCCCAGACCTAATTGCGCTACGATGGCGCGTTTCAGGTAATAGTTGCCGTAGACACCCATCGTGTCGGTGTTCATCGACCAGTAGTTGGCGATCCGAGCAACCGTCGGCACCTTCCACTTCATCAGTTGCTGCGCTTCTGCCGGTGCGCCCTGCAGACCTTTCTGCACGGCTGCGTCGAGTTTTGAAATGTCGAAGCCGGAGCCGGGTTCAATCCCGATGCGCTGCATTTGTGCCAAAAGCGGCTGATCCGTGATGTGTGCTGGGTGCAGTTTGAGCAGCTCCGCCGCATACGTGAAGTATGGTGCCGCGGCCATTGTGTCCGCTTGCACCATCGGCGGCGTCTTCATATCGACAGACGGATCGGTCTTTACCGGTACAGCTTTTGACGGTTTACCCCAGAGCGAGAGCGGCGTCACTTTGTATCCCGCCTGAATTTTGTGCACGGCAGCGTAATCCCCAGGTCCGTCGGTTTTGGTTCGGCCGATGATCCATACATACGGAGTTGGCGCAGGAATATGCTCGAAACCGTCCGGAACCTTTCCGCTCCAACCCGGAGGCGTGATCATGAAATCAGCGGCTTCGGTTCCGGTGGTGCGCCAACCTGGCGATGCGAAAATATCTGTCCACATGTCGAGCATCGGCAACAGATAATAGCGGCCGTCTGTATCGGGAGCGGAGACAATCAGCGGTTCCCGCGTCAGATCAAGCCAGGCAATGGAATAAAGGGTGTCGAAGTTGGGGCGGACGACACCTTTGAAATCCGCGGGCGGATAGGCAGGGACATTGACGAACATATTCATTGGGCCCTTGCCGAACTCTTTGCCCGGCTCGATGTTCGTGGATTGCTTGCGGGTCAAATCCATCAGGATCAGCGGATAAAAATAGATGTAGGCGTCGACGGCGATGGCGCGCGCCTGGTCTTCTGTCAAAGCTGGAATGTTGTTCGCTTGGGCCATTGGTCTTCTCCGGGTTTCGCTGATCGGCGATACGTCGCCCAACTTAAGATCATTGCAGTTGCCGCGGCGGATATGTCGATGTCAGGATATTGAGAGCACGCCACGCGCCAATCACACGCTCTATCCTTCCACCTCATTCGCCTGACAGGGCGCAGCTTAGGCGGAATCCAGCGCGGATCGATCGGGTTCTCACCCACTACATATCGGAGCGACTCCGAAATATCGTGGGAGGGTTGCGGTCGCCTCCGGGTTTTTCATGTTCAATCCGCACGTTTCCGTCGCCGAGGAGGCGCCGACGATCCAAAACCAGCATGAATTTGCCCAGAGGTCGGCGAGGTCACGGTATGATCACAGGCCTCAACTCCCTTCACGGACGTATGTGGCCGTTCGCTTGCTACGGTACAAAGAAGACCTGATTCATGTTTCGAGCGAAAGAACTGCCACGCTTGGTTTGCCGGGTGCTTGGCGTGGCTATGCAATACGAACGGTCCGGGGTGGGGCTGTCATGCGGTGGGTAGGGATACTAGCCTTCTGGATCGCGATTGTGACGTGCACGCTGCAGGTTGCCAGGGCCCAAGACCTGGCGCCACGAGCCTATGTCATTACGCCGCTGCGTTCCAACGCGGTTATCGTCTCGTACGCATATTTCAACGGCAGCGTTTTGGTGAACGGCGCAGCCCCCATTACCGGTGCGACTGGGACTTACAACGTCCAGATTGCGACGTACTATCACGGGTTTAGCTTCTTCGGACGCTCCGCCAATGCGGCCCTTTCCTTGCCATATGGAGTCGGAACCTTCCAGGGTGACGTGTCGGGCGAACACCAACAGGTGTATCGGTCTGGCCTGTTGGATCTAAATGGCAGGCTTTCGGTAAATCTGAAAGGCGGTCCGGCCATGCCTGCAAGGGAGATGATGAAGTGGAAACAGAAAACTCTGTTGGGGGTCAGCCTGCGGGTGGTCGCTCCCACTGGCCAATACGACCCGAACAAGTTGGTGAACTGGGGCGCGAACCGCTGGGGATTCAAGCCGGAATTTGGCTATTCCGAGCGCTGGGGCCACTGGGTGCTGGATGGATACGCCGGGGCATGGTTCTTCACCACCAATCCTGAATATTATTCGCATCCCGCTCCTGCTCCGCAAACACAAAAGCCGATCGCTTCTTTTGAAGGTCACTTAAGCTACGACCTCAAGCCGCGCCTGTGGGTATCTCTGGACGGAAATTTTTGGTACGGTGGCACCGTCAGCGTCAATGGTGTGGAAAATACCGCGACCCGTCAGCGGAGCTCGCGTCTTGGCGCGACGGCTTCCGTCCCGATCACGAAACACGGTTCGTTGAAGTTCGGATACAACAATGCGGACTACAGCCAGTTTGGCGGAGCCTACCAAAATGTTTCTGTGGCGTGGCAGTACTCGTGGCTGGGACATCCCCGGTAAAAATCAGTGCACCGCCTTCAGCAATTCCTTCAACACGACGGCGAATGGAATCTGCGCAAGCACCACCACCAGCCCCGGAATCGCCACTGCGGCCGCCAGCCCGTAGAGAGATCCCATGTCTATGGGGAAGGGACTTAACTGTCCGATCTTTTCGTAGCTGTTGCCGAAGCCGGTGAGCGTGTTGCTCTCAGGAGCCATAAGAAAATCCGCCTCATGTCCGGCCCGATGATGAATCCATTTCTCGTGATATTCGCTGCTGTGCAACTGGCCAAGAACGCCGTATTCCAGAATTCCTTTTTGCCGCAACGCCGCCAGGCGCGGCACGAAAAACAACAGGGGACCCACCGCCAGCAACGCGATAATCATGACCAGAACAATGGCGGGAAATTTAAAGTCTGCCAGGTGCGCTCCATGATGCAGAATTTCATGGCGCCAATTGGACGCAATCACGCTGCTGGCGGCGAACGCGGTCGGTGCGAATGCCATCACCATCAGCCCCAGGAAACTGAGCCCTCCCCGCTTGTCGGGATGCGATGCGACAAGTTTCAGTCGGCATCCTGAAAGCTTGAACGCGTAAAACGCCCACATCAGCCATCTCCAAAGCGCCAGGCCCAACAAGAAATTCCACAGCGGCGCGCCAACGAAAACTCCGTACCATGCCGCGGCCGTGAATTGGAAGCTGTCTCCGATGCGTCGGCCCAGCCAAGGAGTCGTATCCAGTACGGCATGATTCCTCATATTGGTGACGATGCTGACCACGGCCAGCAGCAGAATGATCAGCTCGGGCAGAAACGCATCGCGCAAACGCTTCAGTTGCGTCAGCACATGATTCATGCGCATCTGGTCGGCAGAGTCCAGCAAATCTGCCTCGCGAATATGCCTCAGCACCGCGCCAAAATAGCCGTCCATCAGCACCTCTCCGACGATTAACGCCGGAATGGCAACCCACAGTCGCGCATAGACCCGAGGATCGAATAGCAACGAGTGCAAGCCCGCGCGGTTTGAAAACGCCGTGATGACAACCATGGGAAGCCATGCGATCGCCAGCAGCGCACCGATGCGGCGTCCCAGGTTCCATTGCTGCGGATGAATCAGCCCGACCGCCTGTAGCAGACGATAAAACGGGCCTCCGCGCACCAGTGAAAATTGCGTGTGAGCTGCCGCGCGAGGAATGTCGGCTACCGTGTGAATATCGAGTTCCTTTTCTGCTTCTGATTCCATGGATACCCTCACCATGAGTCGCTCAATCTTCCACCTTGTTCGTCGCCTGAATCGCGTTGCCGATGGACACTGTTCCCGCTGAGAGCAACGTAAGCCGGCTATTGCAGAGTTCCACCTTGCTGCACAACCAGCTTGTAGGCAACGTAATATTTGTAGATATTGCTCACATACTGCACCGTCACCTGGCCCACGCTTTGGGCGACCATCAGTTCAACATTGCCGAACCATACATTGGGATCGAGTCCCCGCGCCGCGGCTTGCCGGCGTAATGCCGCGATGCGCGTCGGGCCCGCATTGTAGGCAGCGAACGTTAACAAAAGACGATTCATCGGGTCAATCTTCGGATCGTTGAAATATTTGTCCTCGATGGTGTGCAACATCTTCACGCCCGCCTCAATGTTGTTTTGCGCCGTGGTGACGTTATGCACACTGATCGGCGGAGCGGCGGCCAGCGCCGGCTTCACCTGCATGATTCCCACGGCGCCGCCATTGCGTGCGGATTGATTCAGCATTGACTCCTGGTAGCCCTGGGCGACCACCAGCAGGTAGTCCATGCTGTATTGCGCCGAGTATTTCTTGAAGAACGCAATATTCTCATTGAACTTTTTGATCTCCGCTGCCGTTGTTGGATTTTTAATCCACTTGGTGTTCTGCAGGTAACGGCGCACCAAAGTATTGCCGAATGATGTTCCGATGCGATGCGTCATGGCAAACTCATCCACCATCGCCTTCAGTTCAGGATTGTTTTTCCGCATCGCCCACGCTAGGTCCTGCTGGCTGGCAATCACAAGATCCGGATGAGCGGTAATGTTCGGCAGCACGCTCGCCCAAAGAGTAGCCCGCTCCGTAATGGTGACGGTGGCGGGAATGATGCCCGCGTTCACCATCTCCATCAGATCCTCATCTCCAAGATTTGCATCCGCTTTCTCAATCAGGATCGG
Source organism: Acidobacteriaceae bacterium (assembly GCA_035502695.1). Lineage (GTDB taxonomy): Bacteria > Acidobacteriota > Terriglobia > Terriglobales > Acidobacteriaceae > JAKAAZ01. The sequence continues at coordinate 570 of DATJUD010000047.1, read as the reverse complement.
TGCCTTGCCTTGCTGGCGCAGCATGACATTCACTTTTTGGAGATTGTCGTAGTACGTGGACAGCGGATTCACGTAAATTTTCTTCCCGCTCAGATCCTGTAACGAGGTCGCCTGGCCGAAGCCTTTCCCGGTGACGACGATCTGCTTGATGTTGGTAGCTATCGGAATCGAAAAGGCGACCTTCTTCTCGCGTTCCGGCGTGACCACCAGTCCGTAGGCAATCAGATCGCCGACTCCTTGGGTCAGGGCAGCTTCCGCCTGGTCCGGGCGGATTGGAATGAAGGTCACTTGCACATGCTCCTTGCCGGTGTGCAGTTTCTGATTCACATATTCTTCGAAGGCGCGGAGCGCCTCGTAGTTGATTCCTTGGGGCCGGCCATTGACGTAAAAGAAACCGGTACGACTGTAGAAGACCAGCGCGCGAATTTTGCGGCGCTTAACCATCGAGTTCAAGTCGCCGGTCTCGCGGGCAAAGGTCAGGGGCAAGCCGCGTCCAGCGGTTTGAGTCGAACTTTTTTGTGAGGAGGCAGTATGTGCAGATTGAGACTGGGAGTTCGTCACGCCAACCAT
>DATJUD010000046.1:0-8914 GCA_035502695.1 Acidobacteriaceae bacterium | reverse complement strand
GGCGCGGATATGCAACTTGAACTGCCCTGCATCACCTTGTGGGAAAAAATCCTGCCCCAGCCAAGGAAGCAAGACCGCGACTGAAACTGCACACGTCAGGAGGAATCCCGCAAGAAATATTCCGCGATGATGCAGACATACCACCAGGATTTCGCGGTACCCAAGCCGAATCCGCTCAAAACGGTCTTCGAACTTCATCTGCAGGTTCACTAGCGGATTGCGGCTGCGGCGGCGACGCTCCTGATCGCCCTCCTCATGGGGATGCAGCAAATATTTCGCCATTGTCGGCACAATGGTGCGCGACAGAAAATACGACGCGAGCATGGCAAAAACCACGGCCTCGCCCAACGGCACAAAAAGGAATTTGGCAACCCCTCCGAGAAAGAACATGGGAACAAACACGATGCAGATGGAAAGCGTGGAGACGAATGCAGGTACGGCAATTTCAGCCGCGCCATCCAGAATCGCCTGCTCCACCTCCTTGCCCATTTCCAGGTTTCGATTGATGTTCTCAATCTCGACCGTGGCATCGTCGACCAGAATTCCAACCGCCAGTGCCAGTCCGCCAAGCGTCATGATGTTGATGGTCTGGCCCAGGCTGCTGAGCACGATGAGTGAGACCAGCACAGACAAAGGAATGGAAACAGCAATGATGAGTGTGCTGCGCCAGCTACCCAAGAAGACGAGAATCATGATCGCCGTCAGGCAGGCGGCGATGATCGCCTCTATCACCACGTCGTTGATGGCAGCGCGAACGAAGATCGACTGATCGTTCACCGGGCGGATCACAAGTTGCGGTGGCAGCGTGGCTTTAATCCGAGGGAGAATCCGTCGCACATGGGCGACCAGGTCGAGTGTTGAAACATCTCCTGTTTTTTCAATCGTCATCATCGCGGCACGCTGGCCGTTCACGCGAAGAATGTTAGTTTGCGGAGGGAATCCATTGCGCACGTGCGCGACATCCCGAACGTAAATCGTCGCGCCATTCACCGTCTTGATGGGGATATTGTTCAGCTCTTCAATGGTGCGCGGGGCGCTATTGGTCTCAATCTGGTATTCGAATTGGCCGATCTTTTCGGTCCCGGCCGGCAAAATCAAATTCTGTTTGCCGAATGCCGCCACGACATCGGCTGGCGACAGATGCATCGCCTGTAATTTTGCGCTGTCGATATCGACCTGCACCTGCGGTTGTTTGCCGCCATACGGCCAGGGACTGGACGCGCCTTGCACCGTGGCAAGCTGGGGACGCAAAAAGTTGGTTGCCAGATCGAACAGCCGTTGCTGGCTGAGTCCCTTGCCGGAAAGTGCCAAGTCCAACACCGGTACTGAGGATGCGTTATACGTGATGATCAACGGAGGCTGGGTGCCGGGCGGAAAAGCGCGCAGCAGCGTTTGCGAGATGGCGGTCACTTGCGCAACCCCAGTCTCTACATTGACTCCTGGATGGAAATAGATTTTGGTGACGGAAATACCCGTTACCGCCTGGGTCTCAAGATGTTCAATGTTGTCGACCGTGGTCGTCACAGCGCGCTCGAAAACGCTGTCGATTCTGTCTCCCATCTGCTCCGGCGAAAGACCTGTATAACCCCAAATCACGGTCACGACTGGAATGTTGACGTTGGGAAAAATGTCCGTTGGTGTGCGCAGAATGACCGTGATCCCAAGAATGAGGATGAGCAGGGAAAGGACAACGAAGGTGTAGGGCCTGCGTAAAGCCAGGCGAACTATCCACATACTAGGTCCCAATCAGGGTGGAAGATTGAAGTCGGTCGACGTACGCAGGATCGAGCAGCGAATTATCGATAATCCTAAGATACACCCCGTTTGGGGCCTTTGCAGCCGAAACTGGCGAAAACAGCACCATCTCGTAAGAATCACAAGGCTAAACAACAGTAAAGAAACTGAATTCGCAAGCAGCAATCATCTGCATCTGAACAACTTTAGGAGAGGAGGCCTCAAGGATGTCGATCATCATTTGCGGATTGGAGTCAAAGTGAAGCGCGCAGCGGCTCATTCGCATATCAAGGATTACGCGCTGATTGGAGATTGCGAGACGGCGGCTCTGGTTTCAAAAACCGGCTCCATTGACTGGCTTTGCTGGCCGGATTTCTCCTCGCCAGCGTGTTTTGCCGCGCTCCTCGGCACTCCCTCGAACGGACGCTGGCACTTGGCCCCGACCCTGCGGTCGCGGATCCAGCGACGCTATCGAAATCACACCCTGATTCTCGAGACCACTTTTTCCACTCGCACAGGCACCGTAAGGGTAACGGACTTTATGCCCATCCGCGGCAAGCATTCGGACGTGGTTCGGTTGGTACAAGGCATTAAAGGGCGAGTTGCGATGACGATGGAACTGGCGCTGCGATTCGATTACGGGCGCAGCATTCCCTGGCTGCAACACGCCCACAAAAATGCCTTCATCGCCACCGCCGGCCCCGGAACGGCGTATTTGCGCACCCCGGTTGCAGTTGAATTTCGCAACGGAATTATGTCGGCGGAATTCGAGGTGAAGAAAGGGCAGACGATTCCCTTTGTCCTTACCTACTCGTCTTCATTTGAGGACATTCCAGAGCGCGTCAACCCGCAGCTCGCCTTGCAGCAGACGGAAACATACTGGAAGAAGTGGGTGGCGGGTGGCAAATATAAAGGCAAATGGGCCGCCGAGGTGGAACGGTCGCTGGTCACGTTGAAAGCCCTTACCTATCGGCCCACGGGAGGAATCGTCGCCGCACCCACAACCTCTCTGCCGGAGCAGCGTGGCGGCGCACTCAACTGGGATTATCGATTTTGCTGGTTGCGCGACGCCACTTTCACCTTACTAGCGCTGATGAACGCCGGCTACAGTAAGGAGGCCGCGGCATGGCAGCATTGGCTGGTGCGCGCCGTCGGCGGTGAAGCCTCGCAGATACAAATTTTGTACGGGCTGCGCGGTGAACGACAGATTCCTGAATCGGAAATTCCGTGGCTGCGCGGCTACGAAAATTCCAGACCCGTGCGCATTGGCAATCGGGCTGCAGAACAGTTTCAACTCGACATCTTCGGTGAAACCGCGGATGCTTTGTACCAAGCCCGTCGCGGCAACGTCGATCTTGATCCTCGGGATCTGCACCTGCAGCGTCAGATGGTCGCCTATCTTCGCACCGTATGGCAACGTCCCGACTCCGGCATTTGGGAAGAACGCGGAAAACCGCGTCAATTTGTCTACTCAAACGTCATGGCATGGGTGGCGCTCGATCGCGCCATTAAGAGTTTCGAGGAGCATGGCATGAAAGGGCCGGTTGAGGAGTGGAGAGTTCTCCGGCAGAAGCTGCACGGCGAAGTGTGCCACAACGGATTCAACCGTAAATTGAATAGCTTTGTGGCTTACTACGGAGCCAGCAAGGTCGACGCTTCCCTGCTGCTGCTTCCGTTGGTCGGCTTTCTGCCGGCAACCGACAAGCGCATCCTGGGAACGATCCGTGCAATTGAAAAGCATCTGATGACCGGCGGCTTCTTGAAGCGGAATCGACCTGACCGCAAAGCCGCACGGCAAGGAGCGTTTCTGGCTTGCAGCTTCTGGCTGGTGCAGGCATTGACGTCGGCGGGCAGAAAGCACGATGCGGAGAAGCTGTTCAAGAAATTGTTGCGATTGAGAAATGATGTTGGCCTGTTGTCGGAGGAATACGACACTCGCGCACGCGAGCTGACAGGAAACTTCCCTCAAGCTTTGTCGCATATTGCATTGGTAAATGCGGCCTTCCATCTGGATCCCCAGCCACAACATCAACTCCGCGAATAACTGGAGGGCTGGCTGGAGAATCCGATGGGTCACGCGTCATTTAGCTGGAGGATTTCTTCTTCGGCACCTTGGCACCGGATTTTCTGGCTTCCGATAGTCCAATCGCGATCGCTTGTTTCCGGCTGGTCACTTTTCGACCCGATCCACTCTTCAGCTTTCCCTGCTTGAACGCCTTCATCTCCCGCTCGACACTCTTCCCTGCCTTGGGACTGTATTTTCTGGTGCTCGACTTTTTTTTGCTGGAGCTTTTCTTCGATGCGGATTTTTTCGTACGGCTGGTGCTGCTGGATTTCTTGGTTGCCATAGACGTTCTCCCTTTCATTCCGGTTGGAAGCCGTCGACGAACGCAAGGTTGCTGGTGAAAAATCGCCGCATGATCGCCTGGCGTCAAGCTGTCTCAAGTAGCCGCGACAATCCCGGGGAGACCATGCCCTGCCCCAACAAAATAGAATGGAGATATTCGACCAGCAAGTTTGCTCTATTGTTCGCGTGTTGGCGCTGCTGATGTATGGTGACATTTGAGGCGTGATGGCGTGTATCGTAAGCGCTGGGAAATAGAATGAGGTTTCAGAATATGCATAGAGATCGTGGGCTCGTCGCGGGCTACACATCGACTGCTTTGCTTTCCATGCTGGCTTGGATCGTCCTGGGCTGCGGCCAAAAACCGGTTCGGCAGGTTCTCCTCATCGGTCACCGTCCAGACGCTCTGCAACCGGGCAGAGTCGAGTCGACCCCGAATCCGCAGGTCGCCCGCTACACTATCGTTCCGCAATCGGCGGCGCAGGTAGCGGTCGCGTTCGGACCCACCACCGACTATGGCAAACAGACCTCAATCGTTACGGACTCCGGCGGTCAACCTGCGAATATTTTCGTTGCTGGCATGCGCGCTGACACGACCTACCATATGCGTGCTTCCGTTCGCTTCCAGGATGGCACCACGCTAAACGATGTCGACCACACCTTCACCACGGGACACTATCCGGCGGACTGGATTCCGCCAATCACGGTGCAAACCACAGGAACTCCGCAGCCCGGAGTCGAGTTGCTGAATCCCACCATTGGCCGATATGCGCAGGCGACGGTGACCGACCTGAAGGGAAACGTTCTGTGGTCCTATGACTATCCAGATCGCGAATCCGCGTCCTGGGTGCAATTTCATCGCTATGTGCATTCGGTATATTTGACGCTTATCGGCTGGCGCGATTGGGTAGGTCAAAAGCTGGGGCTGCATCCAAGCGGCAAGGCGATGCTGTGGGATGCGTCTCTTTGGAGGGCGCCTGCACCCGATCGCCGTTTCGCCACCATCATTAATCCAATCAAGTTGCTTCCCAATGGCGACTTCGTTATGGTCATCGGACTAGCTTCGCACGCACTCGTGGATAGCCCCGATGGCATGCCTCCACCCCACACGCCGAGCTTGGTACGCGAGATTAATCTCGCCGGCCAGACCGTACGCCAGTTATCCGTTGCTGAGCTGAACAAGAAACTTCGGGCGACTGGATATACCGGTCCGACATTGGAAATTCTGCATCACGACGTAGCGGTGCTACCCAACGGCCACTGGATCGTGATCGCAAATGGCACCCGCGAATACACCAATCTTCCTGGCTACCCGGGGACAACACGTGTCATTGGCGATGTCCTGATCGATCTGGACAAAAACCTCAATCCCGTGTGGATCTGGAACGAATTCGACCACCTGGACGTGCATCGCCACCCCATGGATTTCCCCGACTGGACCCACACTAATGCAGTGATCTACACCCGGGATGACGGCAACCTGATCGTTTCCATGCGCGCGCAACACTGGGTCATCAAGATCGATTACGACAATGGGCATGGTACGGGCAAGATCTTGTGGCGACTGGGAGTCGGCGGCGACTTCAAACTCCTCAACGGGAATTCCCCGACTGACTGGAACTATGGCCAGCATAATCCCACAATTTTCGGCGATCGCGATGCCGGTATTTTCGACCTTGGCATGATGGACAACGGCAACAACCGGATCATGCCCGATGGAAAAGTCTGCGGGACAAAGGGTGCGCCTCCGTGCTACACCACTGTTCCCATCTTCCGCATTGATGAGAAGGCAAAGACGGCCACGCTGATTTTTCACGATGTCTTTCCGCCCAACCATTACTCCATGTGGGGCGGCGGTGTTGAACCTTTAGCGAATGGAGATGTGCAGATTGATTTGTGTCATCAAGGAAAGGCGTCCAATATTTATGAGGTGACTCAAACCGCTCATCCGAAAGTGGTGTGGCACATGCACGTTGCGCGCAACAATGTATACCGCGCGCAGCGCTTGCCCAGCCTCTATCCCGGAGTGCAATGGTGAAAGAAGTCCGGCTCACGCAAGCGGGTTCGCGAGGGAACTGATGCTCAGCCGGCGACCAATGCTGTCTTTCCATTCGTTGCGTTGAGAAATGCCTCTTCGTGATGCGTAGGAACCACCACCAACTCACCCATTCGCCAGGTGTTGGGATAATTGGTGCGGCTGACGATCTTCCAATCGGGGGCGGCAAATTCCACCAGCACCGTGTTGTCGACATCATTCAACACGATGTTGCCGTTTGGCAGGCGAGTGCAATCCTGAATCCAGCCGCCATCGTAAAAGATATTTCCAGTGACTTTCAGATCGTCGTCCAGCAGCACCAGTTCCTTGGATAAGCTGTTGCAGAAAATCCATCCACCCGGAATTTTCTCGAGACTATGCGGACGCGCCAGACCTTCCAGAATGACTTCGCCCCTCTGCTGTTCCGGCGGAAGACTACGATCGATCTGAATCAAAACTCCCTGGTGAAACAGCAGAGCCAGTATGAAACGCCCTTCCTTTGGGTCCCGCACCACGGCACAATTCACATGCGTGCTCTGGTAGCGGGTGTGGTAGTAAAGGTTGCGATGCTCTCCACCACGTCCGCTGGGACGCGTATCGCCGGAGGGTGTGACGTCATAGCCGTGTTCCGCCGCCCACCATTCCCAAATCACATTGCCTTGCAGATCCACTTCGACGACGAGGTCGGTGCCACACGCCGCCGCGAGCAATCCGCGCTTCGTTCTCTCCAGACTGTGCAGATCGTTGAAATACGGATGAGAAATTCGCTGCAGCAGCTGGCCGGGTTCGTCTGGCTCCAAACCGATGCGGAAAATATTTCCCGCCTCAAAATCGTTCATATAGAGCTGGCCATCGGCGAAGCAATAGCCAGCCGGATTTCCCAGCAGCTTTTCCCACCCAGATTGCCAGATGATCTTGCGCGTTTCCCAGTCGTAGACCACGAAGGTTCCCGCGTAATCGGAGGGCGCATCCATCGTCGGCCCCAGGTCATCGGAGGGCAGAAAACGGTATTCTTCCTTCACCCATTTCAGCGGAACTTCGGATTGCGGTGCGGCTACGATGCGTGTGGTCGACACTTTCTGGCCAGGCACAGGCGGCAAACCGCCTTCAATCTTCCAGCGCGCACGTAGTCGCTCATTTTGCGTGGTGTATACAGAAGCTGCCAATAACATTTAATCAGGATACACGAACAAAATCGACCCTTCCGAGCACCACTACTGCGCGCCTCCGCCGTCTTCTGTTTACAAAATGTTCAACTACTTTTTAACCAAAAAATATTGCGACACCTGTGTTGTGTCGCGAACCATACATAACACCAAACCCAGATGCTCGCCATCACTTTGACCTTACTTAAGTAATGCTTTCGTGTTAAATTGAGCCCAACACTCAGAGTCGTGCTGCCTGCAGTCTTCCGCAAGACACAAAAACGATCGCATCACAATGTAGCTTTTAAGGAGATTTTTGAGATGGCCAGAAACTGCGCTCGTGATGGCGCATGCGTGTTACTTGCACTCGCAGCGGTCTTGACTGGATGCGGAGCCGGATCCAGCAGCATGGTCAATGCAGTTTCTCCCACCACGACGGCCAGCATCAGCGCGACATCGTATGACTTCGGCCAGAACATCGTTGGCAATCCTGAGACTCAGACCGTTGTCGAGGTCACTAACACAGGCACCAATCCGCTCACGCTGAATCCCACCATCGTGGGTTCGACACCTGGCTTTACGGTTGTCACGGCTCAGTCTTGCGAAACCACTCTGGCTCCGGCCTCGAGCTGTCCCATCGTCGTTACCTTTGCTCCGACGACAGCTGGAACGCCATCCGCAACCTTGAATCTTGAGCTGGCCAATGTGCCTCTTCCGCTGGCCCCGGGGTTGGTGACCCTAACCGGAACCGCCGCTGCGATGACGGCAGGCACAGTGACCGCTACCAATAACCCGCAGGTGGCGCTCTACACCATTACGCCTCCATTCCCAGGTAATGTCACTGTGAACTTTGGCACCACCACCAGCTACGGCAAGCAGACCTGGTCGGTCGCGACTCCCAGTGGCGGCGGCCCGGTCAGCATTGAAGTGGCCGGCATGCTGGCCAACACTGCTTACCACATGCAGGCGGCCGTCACTCTGGCCGATGGCGTGACTGCCACCGATGTCGACCACACCTTCACCACCACAAGCTATCCGGCGAATCTGATTCCTTCAATTACCACGTCGACCGCGGCTGGACAGACACCAGAGCCAGGGATAGAAATGCTGAATCCCACTGGCGGGCCCGCTGCAGAGATGATTGCAACGGATTTGGCAGGACACGTGATCTGGGCATACATTCCAGCCGAGCCAACCACTCAATCCTCAATCCTCGCCCCCAAGCAACTTGCCAACGGCGATTTCATCTTCCTCTTCAGTGAGGGTTCGGGCAATCCTCTGGTTGGGCCGATTGATCCGACGGCGCCAAATGTAGTACGCGAAGTCGACCTGGTCGGAAATACTGTCAAGCAAATTACTATGGCGCAGCTGAACGCAAGGCTGGCTGCCGCAAACTACAACCTGACGCTTCAAGTGTTTAGCCATGATGTCGTTGTCTTACCCAACGGGCATTGGCTGGTGCTGGCAAATACTCTGAAAAGCGTCGTGTTGAATGGCCAAACAACGCCAACGACAGTGCTGGGCGATGTGATTGTCGATCTCGACACAAATTTGAATCCCGTTTGGGTCTGGAACGAATTCGACCATCTGGATGTCAACCGGCATCCTGTGAACTTTCCCGATTGGACCCATACGAATGCCATTGTCTATTCCAAA
>DATJUD010000045.1:0-17686 GCA_035502695.1 Acidobacteriaceae bacterium | reverse complement strand
CAGATAGTGATTCTTAGACGATATTGGTGTCAAAGTACCGAAGGAGCAGCCCTTTAGTCACTTATGGAACGGGTTGTGTAAATGCCAATGTTTACTGCCGGATGGCGTCGCTCCACCGGAGGTATCCAGGTGGCCCAGCCGGAAAATCGGACCCACGGAAAATCCAAAATTCTGCTGCGCCGTGCCGCCGTAGCGAGTGATCAACAACTCCGGCTGCATGCGAAATGCGATGCGCGGACTGTAGTTGTAATCGAAGGTGCCGCCGATGGCGCTGCTGAAGGTCCACTGCGTCGCGAACAATCCAATGGTCTGCGGATTCAGACCGTGCAGCGTCGCGGCGTCGAAGATTCCGTACGCGTTGCCGAACATTGCATGGAAGGTGCCCGATGCCTTGGCGCGGCGAAACACGCGATATTCGGGTCCGGCCATGAAGTAGTACTGCATGATGCGCGGACCGGTGATGGTTCGATTGTTATTGCAGGTCGTCGAAAATGGCGTGCAATCCGGTGGTTGACCGGCGCCCGCGGTGTTCGGGAAAACGCCCGAGGTTCCAATATACTGGCGCGCATCTGCCAGCAGGCCCCAGTGCCATCCTAGCCAGTAGGTCGCGCCTGCTTCCCAACCGCCCATGTTTGATCGCTGCAGCAACGCCGGTCCGGCCAGAAAATTTGTGTACGTGGCGGCGCCATAGAGATCCCAACGATGGTTGTAATAAACGTCCGGACCGGAAGGCGGTGGTGGCGGGATGTAGTTTCCCGTGCTCACGTTGTGGTTCTGCGGATTATTAATCGTCGGAGTGGCGCCGTTACTGTTGTTGGTGTCGCTGCTGCTGCTGGACTGCGACTGCGCTAGCCCTAGCATGGATGTTGCCATGAAAACAGCGCACAAATACACTCCCAGCTTCAGGCGGCGGCGAGCCACCTGAGGAGGAAGAAAGCAAAACAGATTCATCCTGATCTCCAGCATTTAGTGTATCGGAACCGTTGGGTTTCGTCTGGCGCGGACGGCCAGGGGGCAAATTCTTCAGGGAGCAATCGGCTGCCGCTCCCGCTGGCGCAAAACTGCTGCCGCCGTTTCCAGGTCAGCTTCGGTGTCGACCCCGATGGTGTCATGCTCCACCGGTTCGACGTGGATGGGGATTCCATTTTCGAGCAAGCGCAATTGCTCCAGCCGCTCGACCGCCTCTAACTGGCTGCTCGGTAGACTGGGGAAGCGATCGAGGATGGGTTTCCGGTACGCGTACAGGCCCAGGTGTTTCCAGTACTGAATGCTGCCGCCCGCCTTTCCGTCGCGATCAAAGGGAATTGTCGCCCGCGAAAAATACAGCGCCCTGCCATTGGCATCGACGACGACCTTCACCACGTTGGGATTGCCGATGTCCTCGGTTGGGCAGCGCGTTCGCAGGGTGGAAACATCGACGTCGGCGCGCTGGAAGGGGAGTAGCAGCGCGTGAAAATGTTCTGGCCGCAGCAGCGGTTCGTCTCCCTGTATGTTGACGAAAATATCGCTCGCCTGGTCCCGGCTGTCTTGCTGCGCGAGTTGTTGCGCGACCGCGTGAACGCGATCGGTTCCGCTGGCCAGATCGGAAGATGTCATCCGGCACTCCCAACCCTGCGCCCGGCAAAGGTCAGCGACTTCTTTCGCATCCGTCGCGACGATCAAGCGATCGAAAACCTTCGCGCTCGATGCAGCCTGGTAGACCCACGCGAGCATCGGCTTGCCTGCGATGTTTCGCAGAATCTTGCGCGGCAATCGCGTCGAAGCCAGGCGCGCTGGGATGACGCCAATCATTTGCGCGACGGGCAAATTGGAGGATGTGGGCATGCAAATCTGAGTCTAAAGCAAAATCTTTCTACCCAGGATGGACGCGCTTTGCACGCGCGCCTTAAAGCCTCACTGCGGCGCGATCGTGACTCGCGATTCTCCGTTCTGCAGCAAAATGCGGTGCGGTTTGCCGTGGATTGGCAGATTCGCTAGCTCAACAGCTTCGCCATATCCGGGGCCAGTCTTCGGCACGCCATGGTCATCGATGTCGACCATCGACTCCAACCCAACCAGGCACATCAGCGCGCCCCACGTGTAGTTGCGATTGCCGCCGACACTTCCGTCGATGCTGAGAAAGTTCTCTCCGCAATCTCCATTCGCCAGCCAGTTATCCATAAAAAGATGCACGCTCTTTTGCGCGAAGGCGGCCTGCAGCTCCGGCGACGCATAGCGCTTCACGCCTTGAAACACCAGGTAATTCACTGGTCCCCAGATGGTTCCATGCCAATACGTTTGCCCCAGAAACAACGGGTCTCGCCGTGAAACCGTCGGCAAAATCCATTCTCCCCAGAACTGCTCGGGATCGGTCATCACCGCGAGCGTCTTCTTCGCACGCGCCGTATCCGCTGCGCCACTGATCAGCGGATAGAAATTGGCCGGCGTAATGCGCGTCAGAAAATCTCCGGGAGTGCCATCGTCCTTGTCCCAGAAGCGGCTGCAATAGAGCCCCAGCGACTCATTCCACAACTTTGCATTGATGCGGGCATTCATGTCCGCTGCGTCCTGATGATAGCGTTTCGCGTCGTCCGGTTTGCCGATCGCGTCGGCAATCAGCGCCAGGTGATGCGCATCCATCGCCCATAACGAACACAAATCCACTGCATAGCAGTTCATGGTGTGGCCCACCATCTTGACACCCGCGACGCCTTCGAATTGCGGGGTGTCGTCCCACCCGGTTTCATCCTGCGCGGCAAACATTTCACCGGTGCTGCTGCCCCATTGCAGCAGCCCGTCGTTCTTTGCGTTGCGCTCCTTCAGCCACCAACTATGCCACAGCGTCAGCTTGGGATAGACCTCGCGCAGAAAATCAAGATCCGGCCAGTATTGATGCATCTTCCAAACACACAGCGAACCCACCGGCGGCTGCGAACGGTCGCGGCTGATGCCGCCATCATTCCAATGCGCGAAGTTAGGAACCAGGCCTTCGGGGCTCTGATAGGAAAGGATGGCGCGGACCGTGTCGCGTCCCATTTCCGGATTGTCCAGGCTGGCCAACAGGCCGCTGAAAAAGCTATCCCAGCAAAAATACGGGCAGGCGTTCGGCCCCTGAACGCCGAAGGTGCGAGAAACGCTGATTGCGACCCGGTTGTTGTCGTTCGAATAGATTCTGGAGTTGGTCAGATTGTCCGCAATCGCGCCGAGGATATCGCCCGACGGGCCTTTCGCTTTCGGCCGGTGGTCTTCATAGCTTTTCTCCGCCACGGTGAGATGAGCATCGATTCCGTCGAACGCGGGCAGCTCTCCAAATCCAGCGACAAGGTACGTTGGTTTGCCCGGACCCTCAAGAGCCACCGTGAACTGCGTTGCATCGGCCGATTTCACCGCGGGACTGGTTTCCAATCGCCACGTCACCGTCTTTCCCGCGGGAAGCGTTGCCATTCCCTTCACGCCATCGCCTTCAGCGGAGAATTCACTGCTGAATCCCGGCCAGTTTTCGTTGAGGCTGAAACTCATCTCCCCAGGGTCGGACGCAACCAGGCGTCCGACAATTCCATCGCCGACGCGCGACCATTGGAATTCCACTCGGCGCAGGTGAGCGGATGCCTTTTCCGGCGTAAAGATCATTTTGTGAAAGGAATCATCCGGCGCGCCGGTCCCGGCGTTGTGCGAGCCGCCGGGGTTGATGACGAATGCCGCTGCATTCTTCCAAATGAACGCGATGCCATTCGGAGCCTGGTAGTAAAAATTGCCGATGCGCGTGGCGGTTGGGGCCGAATCCGCCGGTCCTCCCGCCAACCGGCCGAACCCGCCGATCGCGGCATGCAAGCGTTGCCACGACGCCAGGCAAACAGCGGATGCTCCTGCCATAAAGCTTCTGCGAGATACCATGACCGATCCTCGATGGAAATGTGGTTGCGCCGCTTTGCCGCCGCCCTTCCAAATGCTACCCTGTTAGTTGCGTGCCCGGTTCGTTCGCAATGTCGTCTATGCAGATGTTCGCAAGTGGCTTGCCGGCTGTTGGGAGATCAAATGGCATTGCAGCGGGCCCAGGGATGATGAATTCGCGGCCTCGGTAGAACTCCACTCCAAATTGGCGGCGTAGCTCAGATGGTTAGAGCGACGGACTCATAACCCGTAGGTCAGTGGTTCGATTCCACTCGCCGCCACCACACAAAACCGCAATCATCTCCGTCCGTGACCAAACTCTTCTCCGGTTTAAGATGGGGACTACGATGCTGCCTACACCCAACACGCTTTTGCTGCTGGTCGACGGATCGTCCCAGCGTGAGGCAGTCATGGCTCACTCTCCTTTTACGATTGGACGTTCCCCTGATCGCGACCTCGTGCTGCCTTATCCCTATATCTCTCGCAATCATGCCGAGATTGTCTACGAAGGCGGCCAGTTCCACCTGGTCGACTGTGGCAGCAAGAGCGGTAGCTACGTCAATGGCAAGCGCGTCGAACGCCAGACATTAATTCCGAACGACGTCATCCGGCTGGGCGCGCTACAGGGTCCGTTTCTACGCTTTGGCAAGGCCGAAGATACAACCTCCGTCCTTAGCGGGTTGCTGCATCGCGAACAACCGGCATCGGACCTGGAAAAGCTCAGCTGGTTTCTTGATGCCGCGCGCAAGCTGAACATGGTGGGCGCCGTCCACGAGATTCTCATCTCGCTGCTTGAAACCACCATGCATCTGACGGAGGTCGAACGCGGGTATGTCTTCCTGAAAGATCCGGCCGGAAAGCTGCAGTTGTCCGTCGGCCGAAATATTCAGATGGAACCGCTTGAGGACGACTCCACCATTTCGCATTCCGCAATCCAACAGGCGATTCACAGCGCATCGGAGTTTATTGTCACCGACACGCTGTCTGCCGAAGCAGGCTCGCCGTCGGAGAGCATTGTCGCGCAAAGCCTTCGCACCGTCATCTGCATTCCGCTGCGCAAGCGTTCCGTCGACCCGGAATCTCCACATGCGGAAATTCTCGGCATTCTCTATCTCGACAGCCGAAAACAGCGGCAAAGGCTGATGCGCGTCGACAGCGATCTATTGAAGACGATTGCGATGGAAGCCGCCGTGCTGGTCGAAAATGCATCGCTTGCAAGCGCGGAGGAATCTGCGCGCCGGTATCGTGAAGAGCTGGGCATTGCCGCCTCGATCCAACAAGGTCTGATGGCGGTGCGCATTCCTGAGCTGTCCTACGCGCGCGTTCTCGCTCACAGCGTGCCATGCAAGGAAATTGGCGGCGATTTCTACGATGTGATCGCCACCGACAGCGCGCTTCATGTCGTCGTCGCGGATATCTCAGGAAAAGGAGTTTCCGCCGCGCTGCTGGCTTCCACACTGCAGGGACTGGTGCATGCACAGGTGCTGGCAGGGGTGTCGCTGCCGCAGATCGCAATGTTTTCGAACAAATACATCTGCGAAAAATCAATCTCAAAATACGCAACGTTGATCCTGCTGAAGCTGTCGCCGGATGGCTCCGTAGAATATCTCAACTGCGGGCACGTGCCGCCATTACGCCATCAGGCCGAGCAAATCACGATGCTGACAAACGGGAATCTTCCGGTGGGTTTAATGCCTGACGCCGTCTACACTTCCGAGACAATTCGCATCGAGCCTGGGGAGCGGGTGGTTGTCTTCACCGATGGCGTCACTGAGGCGGAAGATCCGTCGGGAGAGTTTTTTGGTGACGCGCGGCTGGAATCTTCGGTTCGGCAAGGCGGCAGCATTCAAGAAATCTTCCAACAGGTGCAGCGTTTTATGGACACCGCTCCCGCGAACGATGATTGCACCCTGCTCGAGGTCTGCTACGGGAGATGTCAGTGACGACAGCGAAAGCTGGCGGACATCGAATTTGCAGCAGCGATGGGATGTTTTTCGCTTCGGCCCGCGTGACCCCGTAAGATGAAAACCTCGAGTGGCCAGATCGGCGACGCTCGCCTGCTCGTCATGGGATATCGTGGCACGCTGCGCCCGGTGCAGTGCCAGAACTTGCCGCCCGCAATGGAAACGTTGCTAGAGCCATGGATTGCGCAGGCATGGCAGCGACTGAACCAGCGTGTTCCGCACCCGCACCGCGTGTTTCAGGGCGAGACTGTTCCCTTGGACTCGCTGCTTCCGATTCTCAAAGACAGGCTGATCGGCATTCTTACGCAGGCCGTCGGCGCTTTCACGTCGGGCGAACCCTCCGCGCATGAGATCGATCGCAAGTTTCCATTGCTGCAGGCGCTGATTCGGAGTGCGGTCTGCGAGTGGGTCGCGGCGATCGGGACATTTCTGCAGCGCCTGCATCGAGACCAGTCATGGTTGGCCGCCTCGCTGCAATGTGGCTCGTTGCCGCCCATCCAGTCTGTCTCCGGAGCTGCGTCGGACATGCACCCCGGTGGTCATTCCGTGCTGCGCGTCTGCTTTCAAGATGGCGGGTGTCTGTATTACAAGCCTCGTCCGGTCGCAGGGGAATGGCTGTGGCATGAACTGCTCGATGCCATCGCGCGCCTCGATCCGCACCTTCATTTGCCGGCAGCCCGCGTGTTTCCAGGCGACGCTACGAGTCGCTACGGCTGGGTAGAATCCGTGCTTCCTGAAGAAAAATGCTTCTCCAATTCTCCAGATGCAACGCCTCCAACCGCCGTCGACTATTGGCATGCTGCCGGAGCGATGATTTGCCTTGCGCAACATGCGCGGTTGACCGACCTGCATCTCGGAAATATCATCGCTACTCCCCGGGGACCAGCCGTTACCGACGCCGAATGTTTTGCCACTCCGAACCTGCGTCAGCCGCACGCCAATCATTCCTCACAACAAGCCCTCCTCGGCCCATTGGACGCGATTCTCGATACTGGACTGCTCCCCCGCAACAACGACTCAGCTATGCCAGATGTTTCCGGCTTGTTTGGTCACGTCGCGCCTGTGTCGGGCATTAGGCTTCCATCGTGGTCGCTGACATCGGAGGGGAGCTATCGGCTCACTTCCGTAGCTGCGGAACTGGTCGACCACGGCAACGCGCCCACGCGCACCACTCCACTCGCAGTGCTGCCGCAAATGTTGAGTGGCTATCGTCATGCCGCCGAGTTGCTGATCCGCGCCCGTAAAACGCTTCTTGCGCCCGGTTCGCAATGGCGTTCAGTTTTGGAGAAGCAGCACGCTTCTCGTATCGTGCTTCGCGACACTCTCACCTATGGTTGTCTCATCAGCCGGTCTCTCGATCCGGAATATCTAAGCTCTGCATACTGGCGGCGGAACGCTATTCTTGGCGAGCTTCGAGCGCATACCAGCTACCCCCTGCCATCTGCGGTATTGCGCGCGGAATTGAGCGCGATCTTGCAACTGCACGTCCCTCGCCTCACCGTTTTGCCCGGCAGCCGCACCCTGGCGACAGGTTCCGGACGGCCCCTGGCACGCGGCTTCACCACCTCGACCCCCGCCCAATCCGTCGTCGAGTCGATCGAAGCCTTATCCTCTGAAAGTATCGATAACCTTCATGTTCCCGCCCTGTTAGCGGCGATCTGCTAGTCTCCGCGAACGCGAATCATTGGCAGATTTGTGTGCTAACATTCGGTTGTGTTGGGTGCGTCGCAAGGGACTCGGACTGCACAACAACCTCGAGAGGACTGCAATGACGAATGTAGAGAGGCTTCAACAAGCTGGCCTGGTTCAAACCCACATCCCCCTCACAGATGACGAAATCAAGAGTGTGAACGCACTCAGCTCCGCGGAAATCGACGCACTTATCTCAGTGCGCGCCAAGCTCGGAGATGCTTTTTTCCAGCGCAAGGTGAAAGACGGAGATTCCCATCGCATGGGAACAGTAATGGTCTAGCCAGAAGCTCGCAGCGAGTTATTCGCAGAGTTCCGAGGAGCGCCATGGCCGCTGGGGAGACGGGATGATGACGCATAGTCGACGTGTACGCGAAACAGTGTCCCTGGTTCGGGGACGGCTCGATTCGCTGATTCGCGATGTGTGGTTTCACCCCAGGTTGAGCGAGCTTTACCCTGAGTTTCTGTTTGCTATCTACGGGGTCACTGCCAGCTCTTCCCCCGCAATGCGTGTAGCCGCCGAGCGATGCGCGGGTGTGCCCGCGGGGGATCCGATCGCCGCCTGGCTGTCTACGTATTATCTGGAACACGCCGAAGAAGAGTCCGGTCACGAACAGTGGCTGCTGGATGATCTTGCATCCTTCGGCATTCCACGCAATCTTGCACTGCAGCGGCTGCCATATGCGAGCGTGGCCGCGCTGGTGGGCGTGCAGTATTACTGGATGTTTCACGTTCACCCGATCGCGTTTCTGGGATACATTGCCGTGCTGGAAGAACCGGCATCCATGGAATTTCTGGAGACCGTGTCCCGGCGCACCGGCATTCCGCTTGCCTCCATGTCCGCCCACGTAATGCATGCCAAGCTGGATCCGGATCACGTTGCCGAATTCGACGCGACTTTGGATGCTTTGCCGCTGACGCAGCAACATCAGGAATTGATTTCCGTGAGCGCCATCGCCACCGTGGCGCACCTGGAACATGTCTTTTCCGATATTCTGGAGCACTTCGACCGTATTTCCAATCCCGCCGGTGCTGCAACCATCTTTACCGCTCCCCGCATCGCACTTGCGTCTGCGTCCAGAGAGCTTTGATATGCAGATGGCCTTCAATCCCGGAGACAAGCTCCTGCAGTATCGCCTTGTCCGCAAGCTTGGAGAAGGCGGCATGGGTGTCGTCTTCGAGGCGCAGGACATTCGGCTCGAACGCACGGTTGCCATCAAGGTGCTGCAGCCGTCCATCTCAGAAGATGGTGAGATGCGCGAACGATTTCTGCGCGAGGCTCGTGCCGCGTCTGCAATCGACCATCCTAACCTGTGTACTATCTATACGGTCGAGACGGCTCCCAATGGCTCTCTGCTGTTGGTGATGGCCTGCTACCGCGGCCAAACCCTTGCGGAGTTGATCCTGGATGGCCCCATCGATGGTGCGCGCATTCGAGACATCGGCCGCCAGACCGCATCCGGGCTGCATGCCGCTCACATGTCAGGCATTGTCCATCGAGACATCAAGCCGGGAAACATTTTCCTGCTGACTTCCGGCACCGTAAAAATTCTGGACTTCGGGCTTTCCCGCTTCGTTCATCAGGAGCGCTTTACCGCCCCGCACAAAATTATGGGGACGCTGTCCTATATGCCTCCGGAGCAGCTTGCCGGCGAGTCTGTCGACTATCGCGCGGATATCTGGGCCTTGGGCGTTGTGCTGTACGAAATGGCAGTGGGACATTCGCCTTTCAAGCAGGCAACACAATCCGCCACGATGAGCGCGATTGCGACCGGTCGCTATGTTCCGCTGCACCATGCGCGCCCAGATCTGCACGACTCCATTTATCGGGCTGTGACGGGCGCACTGCAGCTGCATCCGCACGAGCGCCACGCCTCCGCGGCGGAGATGCTTGCCTTGTTGAGTGAAAGCCTTGAGACAGGACAGATGCCTGGTACCTCTTCGACCGGTACGTCCGCCAATCACTCGTCCCTGACGCGCACGGCTACAGTCACTGCCGGGTTTGCCGCCCCTGCGGACGTTGCGAGGCAAACTTCGCCTGCAATTAGCGCGTCAGCGAAAATGTTTTCGCCCTCGCACGAGCAAGAGCAGCCGGGAACTTCTTCGATCGCAGTCCTGCCCATGCAGAATGTCAGTTCCGACCCGGAAAATGAATATTTCAGCGATGGCCTGACCGATGAGCTGATTAACGCCCTGGGAACGCTGCCGGGCTTGCACGTTGTCTCGCGAAGCTCTGTCTTTTCCTTTAAAGGCAAGCATCAGAATATTCGCGAAATCGGGAAGTCTCTGGATGTCGATGTGATTCTAGAGGGCAGCGTTCGCCGTTCCGGTGCGCGCATTCGCGTCACCATGCAACTGACGGATGTGCGCAAGGGATTCCATATCTGGTCGTCCCGCTTCGACCGCGAGAATCCAGATGTCTTCGAACTGCAGGACGAACTCGCAACCGCCGTGGTTTCCGCGCTGCAGGAAAGGCTGGCGCTCAATCTGCATCGCGTTGACCTTCAGACCCGCACGCCAATGCAGACTGGGGCTTACGATGCGTACCTAAAGGGTCGCTACCATTGGGAGCAACGATCGATCGAGGATGTTGCGCTTGCCGGACGATATTTCGAGCAAGCTCTCAATCTCGATCCCGAATCTGCCGCCGCCCACGCCGGTATGGCAGACTTTTATTGCCTGCAAGGATTTGTGGGCCTGATGTCTCCGGATGAAGCATGGCCCAATGCACGCACCTGTGCGCTGCAGGCCATCGCGCTTGATCCCAATCTTCCCGAAGGTCACCTGGCGCTCGCATCCGTGTTGCAATTCTACGATTGGAATTGGGCCGAGGGGCGCGCACATATTGAAAAAGCAATCGAGTTGCGGCCCCAGCGCGGCGAATCGTATTACCTGTATGCTGCCCATCTCCTTACTCAGGGATTGCTGCAGGAATCCCTGGAGCAGACTCGCATCGGACTCAGCTATGATCCCTTGTCGACGCGCTTGCTCGCTGCGGAAGCGTTGCTGCGGACCTATCTGGGCGACCACGACAGCAGCATTCTACTGGCGCAGACAGCTCTGACGTCTTCACCGCATTATTTTGAGCTGTATTATTCGCTGGGCATGGCGCAGTTGCATTCCGGACGAACCCATGAAGCGGTGGCCACGTTCGAGCGCGGCCTCGAGCATAGCCGTATGCCGGTTCTGATGGGCTGGCTTGCAGAAGCCCACGCGGAGAATGGCAATCGCGACAAGGCTAGCGAGATTCTTGCGCATCTGCTCGACCTGGCGAATCAAGGGAATCGCATGCCGGTAGCCATCGCGTTGGCTGCAATTGCTGTCGGCGATCATGAGCTGGCCTTCACCTGGCTGGAGACAGCAGCCGATATGCACGACATCCTGGCTGCCCACATCACGGTGCTGCCGAGCCTGCGAAAGCTGCACCATCACCCGCGGTATCAGCAACTGCTCGATCGCATGAAACTGGCCCATCCTTCTACTCATCGGAGGCACAATGAAACTCGGCAGAGTCCAGTCGAAACACGATTCTAGAACGCTGCACCTGGCGGATTACGTTGCGATAACGTCCTTGCCGATCCCACCGCCCAGGGAAATGCTGGAAACCACGACGAGCTGGCCCATGCTGGCGAACAATCAATTCAACTGCTGCACCTCCGCCGCGGCCGGCCACATGGTACATCACTGGACAGCGGCCAATCAGAAGGGAGTTTTCCTCACCGATGCGGATATCATCCGCGCCCACGCTCACCTGACCGGCGACCGCTTGATGAATTGTGTCTCCATGCTGGATGCGTTGAAATACTGGCGCAGAACCGGTATTGGCAATCATCGCGTGCATTCTTTCGTGAAAGCGCATGAACAAAAGGCGGACGAACTGCGCGGCATCATTCATCTGTTCGGCAGCGCGTATGTCGGGCTCGATCTGCCGAAGTTTGCATTAGCGGGAGATCCAACCGGATGGCCAGCCGTTCCGTGGTCGATTCCTGCCAATGTGTCGGCGGAAGACTCTGCTCCGCAACTGGAGAACGGTCACTGCGTCACTGCGGTGGGCTATGGAGATGATGGTGTGTACGTGGTCACGTGGGGAGCTCTTAAAACCATGACCTGGGATTTCTTCAGCCGCTACAACGTGGAATTATACGCAGTGCTCAGCGCCGACTGGGTGTGCGGCAATAAAGTTTCTCCCTCGGGTTTCGATATGACTAGCCTCGGACGAGACTTGTCTCTGGTGCAGACAACTCCCTCAGCACTGTCCGGTAGTGTCAATGCTTTGCAGTCTTCCTGAGCAAGGCGGTCTTTTCCGTCGAGTGCAACGGCAGTGCCCAGGCGAACAACACGGAACCGCTTCCCGTCACAATGTATTGCCGTCCATCCAGCTCATACGTGATCGGAGAAGTCTGCATCGGTGCCCCCGTGCCCGCGTGCCACAAGGTTTTTCCAGTGCGCGTTTCCAGCGCCAGCATGTTTCCATACTCGTCCCCGGTAAACGTCAGGCCGGAATCTGTCGTCAAGACTCCTGCATCATCTCCGTTTCGTCCTGCTGGGTGGCTCCAGCGAATCTTGCCCGTTTTGTAGTCGATTGCCTCGATCACGCCTTTGCCCCACAAGCCATAGTCCGCGCCGGCCCAGCCGTAGTTGCCATCGGCGGGTTTCGCAAAATAAAGGCTGTAGCTGGGATGGGCATCGATAATAAACAGTCCAGTCTGCGGATCGAAGCTCGGCGAACGATAGTTCGTCAGTCCGCCTTCATCTGGCGCGATCAATCGGCCATCCGGTGCGGGCTCCTTCTCAGGATTTGGAATCGGATTTCCGTTCTTGTCGACTCCGAGCGACCAGTTCACCGGTCCATACGGAACACTCAGCAGGTCTTTCCCGTTGGTGCGATCCACAACTACAAAGTATCCGTTGCGAGAGGCTTGCATCACCATCTTGCGCGGCTTCCCGTGAAACTCGCCGTCCACCAGCACAGGAATTTCCACTGCATCCCAGTCATGCGTGTCGTGCGGCGACACCTGAAAAGCCCACGCCAGCTTGCCTGTATCGGGATGGATGGCCACAATGCTGCAGGTATATAAGTTGTCGCCGGGACGCGTCGAGCCATTCAGCACCGGCGTAGGATTGCCCGTGCCCCAGAAAATCAAATTCAATTCTGGATCGTACGTACCCGTCATCCAAGTCATCCCGCCGGTCGTCTTTCCGGGCGTTCCTGCGGGCGGAGTACTGTTCCATTGCCATTGCGTCTTGCCTGTCTCCGGATCGATCGCCCGAAGATAGCCGGGCAAATTATCAAAGTCGCCCGACACGCCGACAATCACGTGATCGCCCACCACCAGCGGCGCCATTGTTGTCCAATATCCTTTACTAACGTCGGCGACCTCGACCTTCCACAGCACGTGGCCGTTCTTCGCGTCGAGGCACAATAAATGTCCGTCGGGAATCAGAAAATAAAGCCAATCTTTGTACATCCCCACGCCGCGATTTCCAATGTGGTCGCCTTTCGTCGGCGGGTTCATGTAGTGCCAGATCATATGGCCGGAGCGCGCATCGACGGCCCAAACATTCTCCGGCGCCGTGAAGTACAGAATGCCGTTCACCAGTAGCGGCGAGGACTTCAGTGTCGCCGTTTGTCCTGTCTGAAAAGCCCACGCCAGCGCGAGATCCCCAACATTCGCGCGCGAAATTTGAGTCAGCGTGCTGTGGCGTCGACCAGAATAGTCGCCGTGATACGTCGGCCAGCTGTCCGCGGGTGGATTCCGCAGCATCGACGCATCGACTCCCTGCGCCATCAGGGTGGAAGAAAAAATCACAGGCGCCAACCACACACTTGCCGCCATAAACCAGGCACGCTTCAAAAACTTCATCTCCATCAGAAACCTTTTCCTAGGTTGAAAGGATCGAAATTTGCGCGGTCTAACGCAGTGTTTGCAGATATGCCATCAGGTTATGAATATCGGCATCGGTATATTTGGGAAATTGTGCAACATGCGCCTCCACCGGTGAGGATACGGAGTAGCGAACGCTGCTTACAGGCCATGAATGGTACATGCCGTTCGCATCGCGCAGTCCCACGGTGAACTCATCCAGATACGCCAGCGTCCCCTTTAGCATCTTTCCGGACGGTAATGTAACCGTCACTGTGCTCTTTGTGCCCTCGGGGTACAGCATTCGCTCTTCCAGCTCGAGGCCTTCGTATCGGGAGGCGATTCCGGCCAGATCTCCGGTCGGCGAATGGCAGGTTGCGCAGCCACCCGCACCATTGAAATATTGCTTGCCCGTTGCAACATTCCCTGTCTGCAGGTCAGCGACTTCGACGCCGCGACGGCTGCCATTATGGAGTTTTGCCTGGGAGCGCTGCTCGTGGATGAATGCGACCAACTCGGCCACTTCCGTAGCAGAAAAGGTGAACGGCGGCATGCCTTTGTCCGGCCGACCCTGACGCAACACCTCGGCAATCTTGTCGCCGGCAACATCTTGTGCGACGAGTTTGGAGCGCGTCAGGTCTGGACCCGTTTCTCCACCTGCAGCGTCGCGGCCATGACAGAACGCGCAATTCTGCTGGAATAGCGCGCCGCCCAATTTCGCTTGCTCCGAAGGGTCGACCGACGCCGAATCCGGGCGCGAATAGGATGGATGCGCCTCTTCGGTGCGCCCGCTGCTTTGGTTTGTGTCTGTCTGCGCAGCCGAACTTTGCGATAGCTTGCTTGTCGCGGAATTTTGTGCGGCGCCGGCATACATCGCTGTCTGCCGGCTTTGGCAGAAAATGGTTCCAAGGATGACGGCGAAGACAATCGCCTGCAATTTTTTCATCGTCTAGCTTCGCTACTCCCGGTCAGCCGTTCTGGCGCGCCTGTTGTAGATGGAATGTATGCACTTCACCCAACAAGCGTGCTCGCAAAGATTTTCGCTTGATTTCAGAATAGACGCTTACGGGTTCGAACTGGAAGCAGCCGGCCTGGGATGCGAGGCGACGCTGCCTTCCGTCATGCCCAACGCCCACTTGATCGCTTCAAAATACATTTTGCGAATGTCAGGATCTTGCCATGATTCTTCCGTGTGGCCCAGCGTCGAATAAAAAACTCGCCCCTTGCCGTACATTTTCACCCAGGCCACGGGAAAATCGTGATCCTTACGATGAATTTTCGGATTGTTGGAGTAGTCGAGCTTGCTTGGATCCAGGCTCAGCAGGACATTCACTTTGTCTCGCGACCAGTCCTTCGGCTGATAAATCTCATCGTATTTCACAAATTCTTTGGGGAAGTGGCGCACCGCAGGAAAATTCGGCTGCTCGTTAATAATCGGCGCTTCGAACGTTCCCCAGGGATGCTGATCGAACCAGCCGCCAATCATCTCGCCATATTCGGGCCAGGTGTAGTTGGTATCCAGCGCGGCGTGAATACCGACAAATCCCTTTCCATCATCCTTGATGAACGACATCATGTCCTTTTTCTGGCTGGCATCCATATCCAGTTCGCCGGTTGTGCTGGCGAAAACCAGGCAGTCAAAGTAATTCAGATTTTTCGCATTCCTGCCGAGATCCTTTTTCGTCAGCAGCTCTGTATCGGTACGGATGACCGTATCCCACAGTCCACTTTGTTTGCCCATGTTGGCGATGGCTACCATAGCATCGGTGACGGAGTCGTGTTCAAATCCCTTCGTCTCCCCGATCACGAGCACATGCTTCAGATGAATCGTCTTCGCATGCGGCGGAGGCGGCAATTCGAAGTTGCTATCGCCCTGGCTCTGCGCCTGCGCGATCGGGTTGAAAGCAACGAAGCAACAAAGTGCGAGAAAAATGCTGAGGACGGTACGAATATTCCGCAAGGAAATCTCCTGGGCAGCAGATTGGGTTGTGAAGCCTGCGCGACCGTGTGCGAATTGCAGGTGCTGCGGGAAACGTCCGCGGCGATCCGAGACTTTTCCTTCAGCGTTCCATCATGGTGTGCAACATTCGAAGATGTTTTCGACGCGCCGCGCACACCGTCACATCGCTCGCACAAAGTCTAGCCAGCATCGGTCTCGTTTGGCAACTTGGCGGCACCGCGCTTGACCTGCCTGGAAACTACTAATCATTTAGTTGACAGATATGTTTCGATTGTGGCTTAATCTACGAAAGGATTAGGAGGTGAATCCGTGAGCATGCCCGCGAAAGAGAAAACCAGGCAGACCCTGACCCCGCTGGAGCTGGAAATCATGCAGGTGCTATGGGAAAACGGCGCCTCGACGGTGACCGAAGTGATCCCGAAACTGAAAGCTGAACTGGCCTATACCACAGTGCAGACCATGCTGATGGTGCTGCTGCGCAAAGGCAAAGTGAAACGCACTCAGGAAGGGCGAGCCTTTCGTTACAAGCCTGTGGTCAGCCGAGAACGCGCCTCCGGAAGCGCCGTCGAAGATCTGGTGCGCCGCATGTTTGGCGGCTCCGCTGAGGCGTTGCTGATGGCGATGGTCGACACTCGGCAGATCAGCGCCAAGGAACTGGAGCGGCTGGCACGGAAAGTTGCAGCGGCGGAACAACAGTAAGAAACAGGAGAAGCGGCATGGAACAGATCCTGATCGACTACCTTACGAACGCAACCTGGCAGATTCCTCTGCTTGCCGGCGGCGCGTGGCTCTTTATTCGTATCGGAAAATTTGGACCTCGTACCCAGCATTGCATCTGGCTTGTCGTGCTCGCACTTGCGATTGGATTGCCGCTGCGGGGAGTTGATTCGGCGACTCCCGCGGCCAACCCAACAACTTGCACGAATTGCGGAATGCACGCCAACCCAATCAGCGGAAGAGAAGCGCTGCCTCGCGCGGCAATCGTGACCCAGTTCGTCGTCGACGATCCTCGATTGTCAAAAGAGTTCTTCACCCTGCCGCGACCCACGCTGCGTTTGTCTCCTGCAGCGACGGACTGGTTGATCGGCATGTATTTCGCGGTGTTCCTCTTTGCGCTCTATCGAATTGTGATGTCGTGGCGTCGCGCCCGACAGTTCGTGATGGATGCCGATTTGACGACTCTGCCATCTCGGTGGAATGCGATCTTTCAAGAGTCCGGTCGTTGCCTGGGCGTTCGACTTCCGCAATTGCGCAAGTCCGCTGACGTGCGCAGCCCGGTGATTGTCGGTGTCATTCATCCGGTTCTTCTGCTGCCGCAGGATTTCGACAACCACTCCCAAAATGAAGTGCAAGCTGCTCTCGTTCACGAGCTCGCGCACGTTCGCCGCCACGACTACCTGGGCAATCTTCTCTGCAGGCTGGCA
Source organism: Acidobacteriaceae bacterium (assembly GCA_035502695.1). Lineage (GTDB taxonomy): Bacteria > Acidobacteriota > Terriglobia > Terriglobales > Acidobacteriaceae > JAKAAZ01. Next base: position 915 of record DATJUD010000045.1, on the reverse strand, counting down.
GCGTTGCCCGTGGCCTGGCATCCGGTCGTCCATGGAGTGCAGCAGCGCATCCGTCGAACTCGCGAGATGATCTGCGATGATATCGCGGCGCAAGCCATGCAGTCTGAAATCGGCTACGCGAAATGCCTGCTCGCCATGGCTGGCAGAACCCTGCGACAGCACGACCTCGCCGACGCGGCGCAGGCTATCGGCCTTTTCGGAGACAACGTATTGGAGGAAAGAATTATGCGGCTGATGCAGGAGAAGAACACAATGACGATGCAGGCAAAACTGGCACGAGTCGCAAGCGGGGTGATTGCAATGGTCATCGCCATCGCAATGGCAGCCTCTTTCCACATAACCCCAACCCTGGCCCAGACGTCCGGCACCGCTGTCACCGCGCCAGTTCCTCCTGCGTCCCCCGCGCCGCCCATTCCGGACATGTCGGCCGCGCCGCTGTCGCCAATAGCGCCTGCTTCCGATCATTCGGCTACGCCCGCTCCACCGCTTCCGCCAGTGCCGCCTGCGTCCGACACCGCGGAGGCACCGGTTGCTCCGCCCACCCCCATCGCACCAGCGGAATTAGGGGAATCAGCTGTGCCAGCTCCTCAGGCTGCGCCGGTCGTGCCTATTCCACCGGTTGCGCCAGTGCCAGCGAAAGAGAAGCCATCCCCGCGACACGATAAAGCCATTCATCCCCATCCGGCAAAAGTCAAACATGAGTCAATCGTGATCGAGGGCAACGAAATCCATACGCTGACCCCCGAGGAACAGGAGCGGTTGGATAAGCAAATGGCGGCTGTGGATGCGCAGATTGCCGAGGCAACCAAGCGGATCAACAGTCCGGAATTCAAACAGCAGATGGCAGAGATCGCGAGGCAGCAAGCCAATTTCAAGCATTTGGATTTTGCGCAGATGCAGCAACAGATTGACGCC
>DATJUD010000044.1:0-12444 GCA_035502695.1 Acidobacteriaceae bacterium | reverse complement strand
ATAATCCTAATCTTTCAGGCGCTCGAGATGGAGGAAGCCGCCGCTGGCGTAGAAAATTACGGCGAAGATGGAGAGGTTGTAGCAGGCGTGCACCAGTGCGGAGCAGGCGACGGAGTTGGTTCGTTCGCGAACCCACACCAGAACCAGGCTGACAAGGAAGACCAGGCTGAGCGGTCCCCAGGCATGACCGACCTGCTGCGCGTGCAGAAATGCAAATGGGACGCTGGTTAAGATGGCGGCGAGGATGCGGCCTGTCCAGGGACGCAGCGAGGGATAGAGAAAGCCGCGGAAGGCGATTTCTTCGCAGATGGGCGCGATCAAGACGCCGAACAGAGCGACGATCCAGGCATCGAAGGCGTTCTGGAAGAAGGAATCGACCGGCAGTTCTTTGGGGATGGGCAGATAGTTGGAAACCAGCTGCATGGCAAACCCAAGGCCGATGCCGAGCGCGGGGAGCCAGAGGATGTAACGGCGCAGCTGAGAAAAATTCCAATGAATGCCGGCGAGAAAACCGTCGGGCCACACGCGCCGGTAGAGTGCGACGGTGGCGAGAGCGACGACACCGTAGGACACGACCATCGATGGAATGGTGAATCGCGGCTCGTATACAAGTTTGCGCAGACTGATTCTTCCGAAGAGATGCCAATGGATCACGACTGCGGCGCTGAGCGCTTGTGTGAGAGTGATAAGGATGGCGGCCATGGTGAAGAAGGCGACCATTTCCAGAATCGTCGGGGTGTCGCCGTGGTGCGGCACGGGCGCAGGGGGGAATTGTTCGGCGTCGGGCGGCAGGGCTTCCGGCACTGGATTTGAACTCGAACTCATGGTGTGGTGTTCCGAATTTGCGGGTACTGGATCGATTCTTGTGAGGCGTTTATAGTTTTATCTTTTTCCGGGCGGAAGCGCGACCATTCTTTGCAAGGGCGAACCCATTTGGTTGCGGTTTCGGTGGCGGGTCGGTTTGCGGGAAGTAGCGACGCAGGAATTTACCGGTATATGATGCGGGAATTGCAGCGACCTGGGCTGGCGTTCCTTCGGCAACAATTTCTCCGCCGTCTTTGCCGCCCTCGGGGCCAAGGTCGATGATCCAGTCGGCACTGCGGATCACATCGAGATTATGTTCGATGATGAGGATGGTGTTGCCGAGATCGGTGAGGCGGTGCAGGACTTCCATCAACTTGCGAACGTCGTCGAAATGCAGCCCGGTGGTGGGCTCGTCGAGCAGGTAGAGGGTGCGGCCGGTCTGGCGCTTTGAGAGTTCTCGCGCCAGCTTCATGCGCTGGGCCTCGCCGCCGGAGAGGGTTGTTGCGGACTGGCCGAGATGGACGTAGCCGAGGCCGACATCGTTGAGAGTCGCGAGCTTTTGCCGCACCACGGGAATGTCTTCCAGAACCGTGAGAGCATCGGAAATCGGCAGCTCCAGAATGTCGGCGATGGAGTAGCCCTTGAATCGAACTGCTAAAGTTTCCTGATTGTAACGGCGACCGTTACATACCTCGCAGGTGACGTAGACATCGGGCAGAAAATTCATTTCAATGCGGCGCTGGCCATCGCCCTGGCAGGTTTCGCAGCGACCTCCGGGGACATTGAAGGAGAAACGGCCGGCTTTGTAGCCACGTTCGCGCGCCTCGGGCAACATGGCAAATAGATCGCGGATGGCGGTGAAGACTCCAGTGTAGGTGGCGGGGTTGGAGCGTGGCGTGCGACCGATGGGCGACTGATCAATCTGGATGACTTTATCGATGATCTTGGCGCCAAGGACGCGGTCGTGCTCGGCGGGCTCTTCGCGGGAGCCGTAAAGATCGCGTGCCAATGCGCGATACAGAATGTCATTGATGAGCGTACTTTTGCCGGAGCCGGAGACACCGGTGATGACCGTGAGCAGGCCGAGAGGGAAGCGGACGGTGAGATTCTTGAGGTTGTGACCGCGTGCACCTTCGACGGTGAGCCAGTGTTCGCCGGTGGGACGAGGCTCGCTGCGCAACACAGTTTCGAGATCGCCGCTGAGGTACTGACCGGTCAACGAACCGGGCGTGTCCATGATTTGCTGCGGAGTTCCGTGTGCGACCAGGCCGCCGCCAAGCCGGCCGGCACCGGGGCCAAGGTCGAGAACGTAGTCGGCGCGGCGAATGGTGTCTTCATCGTGCTCGACAACGAGGATGGTGTTGCCGAGATCGCGCAGGGACGTAAGAGCTTCGATGAGGCGCTCGTTATCGCGTTGATGAAGGCCGATGGAGGGTTCGTCGAGAACATAGAGAACACCACGCAGACGCGAACCGATTTGCGTTGCCAGGCGAATACGCTGGCCTTCTCCGCCGGAGAGTGTGGCGGCGCTGCGATCGAGCGAGAGATAACCGAGGCCGACGGCGACCAGAAACTCCAGGCGCTCGACAATTTCGCGCTGGAGGCGATCGGCGATCAGTTGCTCACGCTGGCTGAACTGAAATTGACGCGCGGTCGCCAGCGCATCCGCTAGCGGCAACGCGGCGAAATCGGCAATGGAAAGGCCATTGGCAGTGACGGCCAGTGATTCCGGGCGCAGGCGTTTGCCGTGGCATTGCGGACAGACGGTCGCGGACATGTAACCCATGAGCCATTCGCGATAGCTGTCGGAGCGAATTTCATCCAGCGATTGCCGCAGCCATATGAGAATGCCGTGGAAGCCGGTGCGAGGACCTTCTCCGCGTTCGGGGCCATAGAGCAGCAGTCTTTGCTGCGCTTCAGTGAGTTGTTCGAAGGGCTTGCGCAGATCGATCTTGTAACGGTCGGCGGCAAGGTGGATCAGGCGGCCTAAATATTGCGAACTGCCACCGGGACCCAGGCCACCTTCCAGCAGTGGCTTTGACCAATCCACGATGATTTTCGCGGGATCGAAGTCGTAGATACTGCCGAGGCCATTGCAATGCGGGCAGGCACCATAGGTGCTGTTGAAGGAGAAGCTGCGCGGTTCCAGTTTGGGAACATTGATGCCGCAGTCCGGACAGGCCATGGAGGAGGAATAGAGTTGCTCCTCGACACGAAGGCCGGCGGTGGAACGACCGGCTGAAGCGGGCATGGCGACAAGCACGAGGCCGTTCGCCATCTGCAACGCTTTGGTGACGGCGGTTTCCAGACGCTTTTCTACGCCGGGCTTGACGACGATGCGATCGACGACAGCTTCAATGGTGTGGTTCTTTCTTTTCTCGAGGGCAATGTCTTCTGCCAGGTCGCGAATCTCACCGTCGATGCGGGCGCGAAATCCCTGTTGATCGAGTTTCTCCAATTCGTCGCGAAATTCGCCTTTGCGTCCGCGAACGATGGGCGCGTAGATCGTGACGCGCTCGCCGGGAGCCAGCTCCATGACGCGGCTGACGATCTGATCCGCAGACTGGCGAGAGATTGGTCGGCCGCAGTTAGGGCAGTGTGGAACGCCGATAGAAGCGTATAAAAGACGAAGATAGTCGTAGATTTCTGTAATGGTGCCGACGGTGGAACGTGGGCTGCGGCTGGTGGTCTTTTGCTCGATAGAGATGGCCGGGCTGAGGCCTTCAATGGAGTCGACATCGGGCCGCTCCATCTGGTCAAGAAACTGGCGTGCATAGGCGGAAAGGGTTTCGACATAGCGCCGCTGGCCCTCGGCATAGATGGTGTCGAAGGCGAGCGAGGACTTGCCGGAACCGGACAGGCCAGTCACCACGGTGAGGGAATTGCGCGGTATCTCGACCGTGATGTTTTTCAGGTTATGCTGGCGCGCGCCGCGCACGATGAGTTGAGGAATCGACATTTCTAGCCAGGGAAAAAGCTTTCCGCGGTCCCATTCGCCGCTGTTTGTGCCCTATTGCAACGATAACTTAAGTTTGGAGGAATCTTCTGAAGCAACAGAATTCCTGCCGATAAGACTAGTATGCTGGGCAAGAATCCAGTTGAATGGAAACCGGCGTTCGTGGATCCATTGGCTCGATTCGCGGCCATTGCCTGCACTGGACTGACTGCGCTGGAGGAACTCCCCCGATGATTGTATTGATGATCTCAACCATTCTTGCCTGCGTTGCCCTAGGTGTCGCCCTGGCATACGGATTTTGCTCTGGAGTGTTTGCCGTGGCGAAGATGCACGTTCGCTCGCATTCCGCTGCTCCGCTGCAAATCCATACCAAATCAGCCAATCCGTAAATCTGCTACACGCCGTTCGGATCTTCAGGCCGCTTCGAATACCTCTCGCCCACTCGCGTTGTTCTGCGCCGTGCTTTCTATTGGAGAAATATCTGGCTCGCTCGTCCTCCATCATTGAGGATGCATTCTGCGCATCTCATTGAAAATTTCCTGTGGCGTTTTTGGCTGCGGTGCAGCGGTCGGATCGGCGACCTCATTTGGATTTGCTTCTGCGGGCTTAGCCTGCTGATTGTTCGCTACCGCAGGCGGGGTTATCGCCGAGACGCCGGAGCTGTCGGGTGTCGACAAGATGAGCCGAGCAGCAGCATGATCACTGCCTGCACCGACAATGACAAAGTCGTATCCTGAACCGTCGAGCAAGGCCGTCAGCGTGGTGGAAATATTCCCCGGACCATATTGCCCGTACATGCGCTGGTCATGATTCAAGCCCTCGATGACGAGTCCGGTCTGGTGTTGAATTTGATCGAGGATGCTGATCAGGCTGGAATTCTGCGCGCGAACGGTTAAAAGGCCATGGTTGAAATCGACCGTTGCTGGGTTGGCCGGCTGTTCCGCAGGCGGAAGAGGAGGAGGCGGCGCTGCGGGCTCTGGCGCCACGATCGCTGCGGCCGGCTTGGCGTGATGATGATGGTGGTGGTGGACAGCGTGATGGACGGAAGGCTTCGCTGTCGAGGTTTCCGTCGACGGGCTACTACCTGCGGTCGAAGCGGTGCCTGCGGCCTGCGCGCCCGCCAGCGAAACGGGAAGCAGCAACATCCATGCGCCTAGCGCCAGAGTCCAACCCAATCCGTTACGGTTGTGGAAGCATGTCGAGGGGACGTCCGTTGGCGACCCACACATTGCGCCGGAATCGGCATCCAAGCGATTAAGCGTCCCGGTGCGGGTGTAGGGTTCAAAAAGCATTTCTGTACTAGACTAACAATGTTTGCCCGAGTCGGCATCAGCGGGTGGTTTCTCCGGCCTGCTATTTTGAAGAACTTCTGAATCGATGAATGGCTGTATCCGGTACATTGAGGAAAACAAGGAATGAGTTCGACCGAGAAGCCCCTTTCCAAGATTATCCGTGAGCGTCGTGCGACTCCAAGTTTTGACGGGGCACCAGTTCCGGAGAAAGACTTAAAGCAAATCCTTAGTGCGGGACTGAGTGCTCCCAGCGGATACAACATGCAGCCATGGCGCTTTATTGTGGTGCGCAATCCCGAGCAAAAAAAGCGTCTGCGTGCGGCAAGTTTTAATCAAGCCAAAGTGGAAGAGGCATCGGTGATGGTTGTCGCGTGCGGCGATGCGGACGGCTGGCGCAATGGCGACCTGGAAGAAATGCTGCGCATGGGCCGCGAAGGGGGAATGACCGAAAGCTACGCGGAGCAGGCGAAAGAGAAGATTCCGGTCTTTCTTTCCACTCATCCCAATATGCCAATGTGGCTGAACCGGCACGTGATGATTGCTTTTACGCACATGATGCTGATGGCTGAAGCGCTGGGGTATGACACCGCGCCAATGGAAGGGTTCGAGGAAGAGAAAGTCCGTGATGTGTTGAAGCTTCCGCTGAGCTATCACGTGGTGGCGCTGTTGGGCATTGGACACCTGATGGGCCCGGACAAACATAATGGCGGCCGCTTCGATATAGCGCGGACGGTGTTTGAAGAGGAATATGGCAAGCCGATGCGGCTGTGAAGGCGAATACGAAATGGTGATTGGGGCGCGGCCATGAGCTGCGCCTTTTCTGTTGCAAGAAGCGATTTGATGGCGGTTGGGGTGAGGTTTGACGAGCGAGCGTGAATACCCGAAGTCGCCGATGGTTGGGGTGGGCGCGGTCGTGTTCGACGCAGACTGCGTGCTGCTGGTGCGTCGCGCAAAAGCGCCGCTGGCGGGTGAGTGGTCGCTGCCCGGCGGTGCGGTGGAATTAGGCGAAACGCTGGGAGAAGCCATTGTCCGCGAAGTGTCCGAAGAGACGGGACTAAACGTCACACCATTGCGGGTAGTGAAAGCGTTCGACCATATCGATCGCGATGCGGAGGGACGGATTCGCTTCCATTACGTGCTGGTAGATTTTCTATGCCGGATGAACGCGCAGGACGAAAAAATTGCTCTCGAGGCGGCAGCACTGCAGCATGGCAGTGATGTTTCCGATGCGCGGTGGGTGCCGGTGGAAGGGCTGCGGATGTCGAAAGAATTTCCGTTGACGGAGCGGGCGTTGGAAGTGATTGCGACAGCCTGGAGCGCGCACCGAGAAGGTGAGTTGGAGCGCTAGGCTTTGCGAGAAGCGGCAGCGATAGGAATCGCGGGTTGCTGCTGGGTCATGCAATGCATCGCGCCCAGCCCCCAGATAAAGTCGACGCTGTGGATGCCAACGATGGTGTGCAAGGGAAACACCTCGGCGAGAATGTTGAGGGCGACGCGATCGTTCGGATCGTTGAAGGTGGGCACTAAGACCAGGCCATTCGCGATATAGAAATTGGCATAGCTGGCGGGCAGGCGCTGACCTTCAAAAACCACCGGCGAGGGAAGCGGCAGCTCCACGATGCGATAGGGCTTATTTTCGCGGTTGCGGGCCACGGAAAGCCGCTGGAGATTTTCCTGTAGCGGCACGTGATTTTCGTCGTCGCTGTTCGGCTCGATGGCGGCGACGATGGTTTTGGAATCGACGAAGCGGGCGACATCGTCGACGTGGCCATGGGTGTCGTCACCGACGATTCCGCGATTCAGCCAGATGACCTGATCGACGCCGAGGTAGTCGTGGAAGCAGCGTTCCAACTGCTCTCGCGTGACGCCCGGATTCCGCGCCTGTACATTGCTCAGCAGACATTCTTCTGTGGTGAGCAACGCGCCGGCTCCGTTGATGTCGATGCTGCCGCCTTCGAGAACGATGCGATGGCGTTGACCGTTTGAGAGCTTGATCTCCGGCGTCCACATGGGAACCTTGAGCAATTTGGCAATGTGGTCAGGAATCTGATCGTCATTGTGCCAGTTGTCATATTTCGCCCAGGCATTGAATTTCCAATTGGTGAGCGCCAGCGGTGGCGCAGTGCGATGGCCGGCCATAGGCGTTAGAAAAATGGGGCCGGAATCACGAAGCCACACACGGTCAGTCGGCTGCAGATGGAAGGCGACGCCGGCAAGGTCAACGCCACAGCGGCCCAGCACTCTGCGGGCGCGCTTTTCAGCGGCGGGCTCGTTCAGCAGAATATGCACGCGCTCGACAGCGGCGAGATAGCGGACAATCTCTCCATACACCCAGGGGATCGGCTGAAATTTTCCCGGCCAGTCTTCTGCATTGTGGGGCCATGCGATCCATGTCGCGGCGTGCGGCGTCCACTCGGCAGGCATGTGCAGGCCTGCGGCGCGAGGTGTCGTTTTGCCGGTGTCGAGGAATGTGCGAGGCTTGCTCATGAAAATTTATTTATCCAAAAAGCGTTCAGTGATTGGCTGATAGGCGTCGATGCGGCGGTCACGCAAGAACGGCCAGTTGCGACGCGTCTCTTCGATTAGATGCAAATCGATTTCACCGATAAGAATATCTTCCTTGTCGTGCGCAGCCTGCATGATCACGCGGCCAAAAGGATCGGCGAGAAAGGAGCCTCCCCAGAATTCCAGGCCCGGACCTTCGACGCGGTTGCCGCGAACATCACCGTACTCATGGCCGACACGATTCACGGCAGCGACGTAGACTCCGTTAGCAATGGCGTGCGCGCGCTGCATGGTTTGCCAGGCGCTGTACTGCGCTTCCCCGTACTCGGCTTTCTCCGCCGGATGCCAACCGATCGCGGTGGGATAAAAAAGGACATTCGATCCTTGCAGCGAGGTGAGGCGGGCGCCCTCCGGATACCACTGATCCCAGCAGACCAGCACGCCGACATTGCCCGCACGCATCGGGAAATTGCGAAAGCCGAGATCGCCGGGAGTGAAATAGAACTTTTCGTAGTAGAGAGGGTCGTCCGGAATATGCATCTTGCGGTACTTTCCGGAGAGCGATCCATCTTCCTCGATAACGGCGGCGGTGTTGTGATAGATGCCGGGAGCGCGCCGCTCAAAGAGGGAAGCGACAACGGCGACATGTTCTTCTTTCGCGATGCGGTAGAGTTTTTCCGTCGAAGGCCCGGGGATTGGCTCCGCGAGATCGAAGAGCGCGTGGTCTTCCCGCTGACAAAAATATTGGGTGCGAAACAGCTCCGGCAGGCAGACAACATTCGCGCCGGCGCGCGCAGCTTCGCGAACGCGGTCGGCGGCTTTGTCGAGATTGGCGTCGGGATCTGGAGAGCAGGACATCTGCACCAGGGCAACGCGAAAATTATTTTGAGTATTCGGCATGGGATTCCAGCGCGGTGGGTAGCGACAACTTGCCTTCAGTCGAGCCGGTTGTGGACTCTGAGATTCGATATGTCAGCCAGATTGTGTAGGGCATCTACGATTTCGTCTTCGTCCAAACCTTCCCAGAGATAAGCGTCATTGAGTAGCACCATGATCGCCCAACGATACAATTCATCGTCGCTAATTTCTCCCGTCCGGCGTTTCTCCATTGCGCGGCGAATATGTTCTTTTTCGATTCGAATTCCGGGTTCTGAAACGAGAAAATAGGATGTGAGCGTCCGTTTCTCAGAACCAAACTCCAGTTTCAACATCCCACCAAGCTTAACCATCAGTTCATCCAGGCTGATTTCGAATCGTGCAAATTTGGCTAGGAGTTCACGCTCCTCGCAGGTTAAGTGCCTTGGGGTTGGGGTACTCGGGATCAATAAATCGCCAACCCCCTTAAGCGTAGTTGAGGAGTGGTGCTATTCGAAAATTAAAATCGCTGCGGCGATGGTCGTGGTCCACAGGCCACGTTTGTCGCCCACCGCGGACTGCGTGACATTGGCGGTGCGAACAATTTTATTCGAGATGCGATACGTCTCTTTCTTCTCGTCCCAGCTTTTGTCGGGATCGAAGTCCACGTCGAGAGTTGTGGCCAGCATTTCGGCGGCAAGCTCTTCCGCATAGTCGCCAGCCTGATCTTCTGTCTCGCCAAAGCTGTGGTGCTCGCTCAGGTAGCCGTACATGTTCCTGTCAGAAGGAATGGCGACACCGATGCTGGACGCGATGAGTCTGTGAGGCTCGCGGGAAGAATTCTCCGCGACGACAGCAAAGACAACTTCACCGGGGTAAAGGAACTTCAATCCTTCTTTGCGGGGAACCAGTTTTGCCTGTGGGGGAAAGATTGACGAGACGCGCACGAGGTTCTGCGCGGCGATTCCGGCATCACGAAGTGCCAGCTCGAATGAAGTAAGACGTTCCTTATGCTTCCCGACGCCCTTGGTAAAAAATAGACGTTTCGGGACCATCGTTTTGCCCAATTTTTGTTCCTCCGGTTGGTTAGGCGGCGCATTGGAGCGGTTCCACGGTTGACTGTACACGCTGCGGATCGCGTAGTGCATGCTTTCTTAAGGAAAACCTGCGCGGAACGCCAATCCCGCTGGACATACCTACCGTGCAACCTACTCTGCCACCCGCTTAAAAATATCACAGAACGGGGCCGAAACCGGCATTACCCGGTGCAGCTTCATCATCTGTTCACACAAATGAAATGGGTGCTATATCAAGCGGCAAGAGAACGACAGCGGTCGGCTGGATTTCGGCGCTTGGCTTCGATCTTTCCTGGCTCGACGATTGGATGCAGCAGGGTGGGAAAAGTCGGCAAAAACTGGGCGATGAATTTTTCCGTCAGGACGCCGCAGCCGGCAGTTCTGGCGTGGCCGCCAGCAATGCCTGCGTGTATTCCGACTGCGGATGCTCGCAGATCTGCTGCCAGCCGCCTTGTTCGACAATGCGGCCCTGGCGCATGACGAGAATTTGATCCGCCATGTAGCGCGCCAACGGCATGGAGTGGGTGATGAAGACGTATGTCAGTTGCAACTCGCGCTGGAGTTCTCGCAGCAGGTGGGTAATTTGCGCGGACACACTGACGTCGAGGGCAGAGGTCGGCTCGTCGAGCACGAGCAGCTCGGGACGCAGAATCAAGGCGCGGGCGAGATTGATGCGTTGGCGCTGACCGCCGGAAAATTCGTGTGGATAGCGGGGAAGCGCTGAGTCATCGAGACCGGCCATGGCGAGAGCTTCTACAACCTGGGCGCGACGGGATTCTTTCGCGGAGGAGCCGGCGTGGGAAGAGTTCTGGCGATAGATCACCAAAGGCTCGCCGACAATCTCTTCAACGCGCATGCGCGGATTGAGCGCGGCGTAAGGATCCTGGAAAACGATTTGCATGCGTCGTCGCAACTGGCGCAGCTCCCGTGGAGAGACGGTGAGGAGGTTGTGGCCATCGAGTGAAATTGCGCCGGAATCCGGTTCAATCAGACGCAGCAGCAGGCGAGCGATGGTGCTTTTTCCGGAGCCTGATTCGCCGACGATGCCGAGTGTCTGCCCGCGCTCGATGTGGAAGGTAACGTCGTCGACGACACGGCGTGGCTGTCGACTGCCACGCACGGGATAAGTCTTGACGAGATGGTCGACTTCGACGAGGGCCATGATGAGCGCGCTACCGCGCGGCTTGCGCTACCAGCGGACGCCGGTGGTCAGAGCTACCAGGGCGAAGTCTGGTCCGGGAAGCTGATTAGCCGGTGTTTGCATGTGGATGTAGCGACCTTGTCCGAAGATGACAAAGCGATGATTGGGGTACAGGCGGCCTTCCATCCCGATGCCGAAGTCATACATTGCCTGGTTGGTGGAGTAGGACGAGCCGGTGATGGTTCCATTGCAGAAGTTGGTGAAGTTGGTATATCCCAGGCCGGAATAGATGCTGCAGTTGATGGTTGAACCGATGGGCTTGTCGAAGTTTGTGCTGACGTGAGAATAGCCGCCTCCGCCGAGGGCGAAGAAGCCATAGCGCTCGCCGCGGACGAAATAGAATGTGGGATCGACGGAATAAGTGAGGATGTTATAGTGGCCACCTGATTGTTGAATGGTCTGTGCCACCCACGAGGGAAAACCGCTGCGATAATAGCTGATTTCGCCGGGAATCTCGATGCGCCGGGTGAGGCGATAGCCGGCGCCGCCAAAAACTGTCGGGGAGGTGTCGTACACCTGTCCGTTGGCCAAACCGGGACCAAAAGCAACGCCTGCTCCGCCTTCGACGAACCATTTGCTGAGCGGGGTAGCCGCAACCGGGGCGGGCGTGGCCACCTGTGCGGTGGAGGAACTGGACTGCTGTGCGCTCAGCGCTGTCGTGCCGCAAAGACCTACGAGAAGGAAAAGCGCGAACGCAACCTTGTGCCGACTGAAATTCATTCGATCTCCAGAATTTTTTTGCTTCTCTATTTGTATATCTTATCGAGCAATGAACGCACTACTTCGTCGAGCCATGGTATCGGGGATCAGGGTGAGAAATTCCGAAAACATGCGGATATGAGGAAAGTGACGGCTGAATTTTGCTTTGGTGAGCAGGGGGAACGATTCAGACTTCACTCTGCAAGTGGGTGTTGATGCAATCTAGCGTCCCGGCTGCAGCCTGAGGTTTGTAAGGCGACTTGAATTAATTGGCGTGACGATACCATTTGCATAACAGTGACGCCTTCTTAGGGCAGTTTGGCGAGAAAGGCATTCATGTCGCGAAATACTTCTGCTTCGTTCGATTTGAAAACATAATGATTGGCGTTAGGTATCAAAACGACATTTGCGGACGGGATGCCTGCCATGAACGCCTTCGCTTGGGCGGTCGTGCTGGCAAGGTCATTGGCAACTGCTGCAGCGCGGGTGGCTGGATCGTTCTTAAACTCTTGACCGAAATCATGTGGGTCCGCAAAGATGGCGAGAATCGGAACATGAATCTCCGTGTATTTCTGCTCCCCGCGGATAATCGCCCATGAGATTGTATAACCTGGGCCAGATTGTTGCGGTTGAGGAGGCAATGAGGCTAGCCGCTTCTCTTCCTCCCTCAAATCAGATTCGAACTGCCGCAGACTGGCTTGTAATTTCTCCATAAACTGCTGCGGATCCTGAACTCCGCCGGACAGGTATGAGTCTAATTTTCGTTTCAGGTAAATTGCATCGAGTATCAAGTAGAGCTGGCTCGGGCTTGCTCGTTTTTGGTCGTAATACGCATATGGATATCCCGCATCGAGGTAAATCAGCCCCGCAACTTTGTCCGGGTATCGGCTTCCAATGGAGCTCAGTTCTTCTCCGGCAATGGAGTGTCCGACCAGAACTGGCCGATCGAGCTTGAGTGCTTCTATTACTGCCAACACGTCATCACCCAAACGATCGGCAGAGTAGTTTCCGTCCACAGGTGGAGGGGCACTCGAAGCGCCGAATCCGCGCCGTGTT
>DATJUD010000043.1:0-12981 GCA_035502695.1 Acidobacteriaceae bacterium | reverse complement strand
CGAGCCGCGTCCCCACTCGCGTCAACCTCAAAGGGTTCGCCGTAGGGTTAGTTGGGAGAAAGAGTCATGGTTTTGCGCGTAATCCCAATCGACCGTGAAGCGGCTCAGAATATTGGGCACGATCCGCGGACGAATGAAAAGTTTTCATGTTAAGGGGTTTTAACATCTTTTAAGACCTAAGAGAGTGCTTACGCATTTCAATAGCAGTAGTGGCTGCTAAACTAAATTTTTCTATGATTTAACGATCAGCGAATACGATGGCTGACAAGGATTTATTTGATGCCGAAGGTCGTAGTCATTGGTGCGGGCGTCATGGGATTGGCAGCTGCATACCAGGTCTTGGTAGACGGATTGGACGTGGACATTCTCGAGGCCTCCACCGAACCGGGAGGGATGGCCGCGCATTTCGACTTTGGCGGCATTTCGATTGAACGTTTCTATCATTTCGTATGCAAAACAGATCACCCAACATTTGAGTTGCTAGCGGACCTTGGCATCGCAGACAAGATGCGTTGGGTGCCCACGACGATGGGTTTCTTCAGCCAGGGGAAATTGCATCACTGGGGCGATCCGATCTCTCTACTGAAACTTCCCGGAGTGAGTCTGATCAGCAAGCTGCGATATGGATTTTTTATTTTTGCCTGCACGCATCACGATCGTTGGCCTGCATTGGAAAATCGGTCGGCGAGAGAATGGATTACTCGCTACTGTGGAAAAGATATTTACGACCGGTTCTGGCATCCGCTGCTGGATTTCAAATATTACGAATACGCAGATAACATCTCAGCTGCATGGATTTGGACCCGAATTCGCAGGGTTGGCAAATCGCGAAAAAATATCATGCAGGAGGAACTTGGCTACATCGACGGAGGTTCTAAAACCTTAGTAGACGCGTTGATGAATGCCATTGATCATCGCGGTGGCCGTTTGCATCTGAGTACGCCGGTTAACCGGGTTGTTACAGAAAATGGTCGTGTAACCGGTGTGAGCGCAACAGCCAAGTACTTCGCCGCTGATGATGTCATCTCTACTGTTCCGATACCGCTGATTCCCGGAATGGTGCCCGACTTGCCGCCCGAACTGAAAGCCCGCTACCAAGCGATTCGCAGTATTGGCGTGATTTGTGTCATCTTTAGGTTAAAGCGCTCTGTAAGTCCACATTTCTGGGTCAACATTTCGGAAGATGGCATCCAGATACCCGGTATCATCGAATTTTCGAATCTACGAAGTGTTGGCGACAACGCGATTGTGTACGTTCCGTACTATATGCCCGTTACAAACGCGAAGTTTTCCTGGACAGAAGACCGGCTTTGTGATGACGCTTTTGCCTGTTTGCAACGGATCAATCCAACACTTGGACAGGAAGATATAGTCGATGTAAAGGTCGCGCGCCTTCGACATGGACAACCGGTTTGCGAACCCGGTTTCGCGGCAAAGATTCCACCGATTCAAACCCCGATTCATGGCTTGCAGATTGCGGATACCTGCTATTACTATCCGGAAGACCGCGGAATCGCAGAGAGTGTGCGAATGGGCCGCAATATGGCTCGATCGGTGAAGGGCTTCAATAGATGAGCATCCCTGCACCCATGGGCAGAGAAGACCGATCAACCGGGTCGACGCATGCGAGGCTCGCTCCGGTTCGATCGGGCGAGACTTTTCAATCACATCGGAATGCGCTCTTTTGCGTCTTGATCGTCGTGGGATGTGCATTGCTTACTAACCCCGTCGCAAATATGCCTTTCAGCGACGAGTTCTCGTACGAGAAAACCGCCTTGGAATTTGCCCACACCGGACACATCGTCTACAACGGTTGGGCGACCGCCATGCTGGGATGGCTGATTCCGTGGGGCGCATTATTTATCAAGATATTCGGTTTTTCGTTTACTGGCATGCGGCTCTCGATGCTGCCGATTGACGCCGCAACTGTGTACTTGTTCCATCAGATTCTCCGCCGATTCGGCATCAATCCCGCCAACGCGATCTTCGGAACCCTCGCCTTCGCATTGTCGCCAATCTTCATGCCCTCGGCGGTCAGCTTCATGACCGACGTGCCCGGCGTGTTCGTCATCTTCGTCTGTCTCTATATGTGCCAGGAGGCAGTCAAGGCTGCGAACGATAGGGCTGCACTTATATGGTTGGCATCTGCCGCGGTATTCAACATTGCAGCCGGAACGGTGCGCCAGATTGCCTGGCTCGGAGCACTGGTTATGGTGCCTTCAACTGTCTGGCTACTGAGAAAACGCCGCGGCATGAAGGTAATGGGCATCGTACTTTGGGGCCTCAGCTTCATCGCCGTACTGATATTTTTGCATTGGTTCAATAGCCAGCCCTATTCTGTGCCGGAGCATGTTATCTGGGCACGGATTCAGTCGATGACATTGCCTCATCTGGCCGCCCAGCTGGTCAAGATGGTTCTTTGTCTTCTCCTCATCCTTCTTCCACTTTCCATAGCGTGGCTGCCGACCGCTCGCGAATTGAGTCGGAGCGCGTGGCTGCGAATTGGTGGCGTCCTTGCGTTATTCGTTGCGTTCGAGCTTCTCGCCGATTGGATGGGAAGAATGGACACCTGGCTGATGCCCTGGATGGAGTACCTGCTGCAAGAACAGTCCGCGCTTCGTCCAGGTATGTTCGGCACACCGCTGGAAATGACATTGTGGGTAAGGTTTGCAATTTCCCTCTTCGTAATTGCTGTAGCAATGATCGCGTTGGAGCGAGAGTTGGAGCGAAAGCCAAGTGTATTCCCACCGCCCAGTATTTTGGATCCCGGCAGCTGTGTTGGGACCTCGTGGTATGAAATTGCTTGGATTCTAGGTCCGTTCTCGCTCAGTTATGTTTTGTTATTGATGCCCCGTGGAGCGTTCAGTGTAATCCAGGACAGGTATCTTGTAGGCTTGGTCCCATCCATCCTTATTGTGCTTTTGAAGCTGTATCAAGAGAGAATTGGCCCCAGACTCCCCACTGCCAGCGTCGTCATGCTCGTTCTATTCGCCGCGTATTCCGTTGCGGGTACCCATGATTTTTATGCGGAATCTCGGGCGCAGGTGCGCGCGATCCAAATGTTAGAAAGCTCAGGGGTTCCCAGAAAATCCATTCAAGCTGGTTTTCCGTCGGACGGATGGTTCCAGATTGAAAATGGAGGGTACATCAACGAATCGCGTATTGAAGTGCCTGCGGGCGCGTATAACCGCACCCCGTTTTTCAAAATCCCTGACGCTTGTCGTGACGGATTTACAAACTATGCGCCAGCGCTTGATCCTAAATACTTCATCCTTTTCCCCTGGTTCAAGAATCCCTCCTATCCTCCGCCTACCTGGTGTTTTGTCCGAGCCGACTTTCCTCCGATTCACTACACTACCTGGTTGCCACCTTTTTACGAAACGATGTACGTGAAGAGGCTCGCTAATTCCGCCGCTGCCCATAAGTGACTTGTCTTGGGTTTAGATAGCTCGCAACTCTCCGGAAAGACACTGCGGGAAACAATTGACAATTTGCATGACTGAAGAGATCACAGATCGCTTAATACAGTCGTTGGCCTGAGCCATGAATCATACGTAAACCCGGAAGCCTTCCAAATTGATCCGAACATTGGAATGACATACGAGCTTGAGCGTATGCTTCCCGCCGGGGAGGCCCTGCTTCGAATACAAAGTGACGCCAAGCAGTACCGGAAAATCATCGACAAAGAGAGATGTCGTACCCTGGTGTTCGCCATTCAGGAAAATATCGACATCGCCCAGGCCGACGGTCTTCTCGCCGATATAGTCGATGCCTGTACCGGTAAATGAAAATTCGGCGGAGGCACCTTTGGACTGAGTTGCGCGGGGAAGGTCGCTTCTCGTGGCATCCCGGACTGTCGTCCACGGAAACCACATGCCGGTGTATTGGATTTCCGAATCCGATGCAGGAACGAAACGGGAAGATGGGACGGGATTCGATCTGAGCACCAGGGGAATGCGCCACAACTTGTATGGCGAGGTGAGGACATCGTCGAACGGGCATCCTGCGGTAAAGAGAGAGAGTTCGATATCGGATCCGCGGCGTTGCTGAAACGCTGCAGAGATGCTGGGCCCGTACATGTGCCACCCAGGGCCAAGGAAGGAGTCATCCGCGGAACCGGCTCCGGTCCAGGGACCCCACGGATGAGGCGCCTGATAGAAGTCGTAACGCATGCGGTTCGGCTTGAACCACCGGGTCATGGTTTCTGTGTTGTACCAGGAGACGAGCAGGTACACGCCGACTTC
This sequence comes from Acidobacteriaceae bacterium, assembly GCA_035502695.1. Classification (GTDB taxonomy): domain Bacteria; phylum Acidobacteriota; class Terriglobia; order Terriglobales; family Acidobacteriaceae; genus JAKAAZ01. The sequence continues at coordinate 8,737 of DATJUD010000043.1, read as the reverse complement.
GGTAACAAAGGTGATGGGAGTTTGCCCGCAGCGACGTGGGCGATTCAGGATCGGCACGGCGCGGTTGATAGAGCGAGACCAGCTTGATGTTGTGCTTCCGTCACGGGCGGATAGATATTCCCAGTCAGCACTATTAAGGCGGGACAGCTGAGAACGAAGAACGCGACCCAGGATCAGAGTGTCGCCATCGTTCCAGAAGCCGTTCGTAGAGCAGGCGTATACGTATTGCGTGGCTCCATCCTGTTCGACCTGACCCCCGTTGCGGCCATAGTGCACAAAGAACGGCGCACCAAAGGAGCCTCCGGACCACATGGGCCGTTCGTAGTTTTCTTGTGCGCTGCGCGTCCAGGTGCGGCCATGATCAGTGGACTTGATCAGGCTGGCATTCCTGGCGGTCTGGCGGGTGAGTGGATCGTGGCTGTCGCTTCCGTAGGTGTTGCGAGAGACAAAGGCATAGAACACACCATCGATGCACTCTTGGCCGCAGGCTTTCCATGTGGCATTGTCGGGTCCCTTCTGGCCGGCTTTGCCATACTCGGACATGGGATTTACCAGACTCCCGACTAGCGCATCCGCTGTATTGCCTGAGAGCTTGTTGAATGCAAGGTTCATCACAGCAGGGCCGAAGCCGCGGCCGTCGCAATTAAACGCGTAAAGGGCACCGTCATCGGCCCAGAAGGGATCCCATGTGTCGCCGTTGGAGACATCCCATTTGTGAATGCGATTTAAATCGAGGAAGACGTTGGCGATGGGTCGGCGCGAGCTCATGGCGCCAATCCGGTCGGGTAAAGCGGCGACGACAAGTGTGCCCGCAGACGCTTTTATGAATGTTCTGCGATCGAAGCGCGTCTCGGCGCAGGCCAACGGCAGTCTCCTAACGGAATTGGGAAATGTTCGACAGTGCAAATTGTATCGTTATCAGCGACGGACTACGAAGAAGCTTGTGCTGGTAGGAAATGTGGCATTAGATTCCCGAAGGCGACGCTAGACGGGAAGAAAGTACCCGGAAACAATGCGAGCAGGTAAACGAATACTCGCGACGAAGGTGTCTTTGACAAATCGATGTGTGATGATTTTCCGTTCACCGCCCGGGGCATATCCTGCCCCAGATCAAGCCCGAATTCGCGGATATTCGCTTCTCTGCTTGTCTGAATTCGGCCGTGCTGACCGATCGCATCGAAGCTCATTCGATCTACGCTACGTAGTCTGGTCGGGTCTACGGAGTTCAGCGTGACTCAAGGCCGAAGTCTTCCTCCCAGACGCCTGCGGCCAACAGGCTTCTGCCCATATCCGAAACTCAGCGCAAAAAAAAGACGTCGCGATAAGGAACGATCAGGAGTGCTGATGCACTGTTCGTCCACATTTCAGGCAGGCCTTCGACCACTTCCGCGAGCGATGAATGCCACGGTGGCCTGCTGCAGTGCATCGGCAAAATGTATAACGACCCCGTTTGTCCGTTTCTGAAGGTCGCCGTATGTGCATTTTCGGGGTCGGTTGCCTTGAGGGAGGTGGCCTCAGTAATGCCATTTTTGAAAAGATAAATTGAAAGCGTCAGTCTCTTGGTGGGCATATGTGGATGCCGTCGGATAGTGACACATAAAGTATGTGCCGACGAATACCCATGTCAATGTCGTTCGAGGTGTTTCACCGCTACAGAATCGTCTACAGTTGGATTTTTGGCGATCCCGGAAAAGGTTGCATCCGCCTGTAAATAAATGGTCGGGGAGAGAGGATTTGAACCTCCGACCCCCTGGTCCCGAACCAGGTGCTCTACCAGGCTGAGCCACTCCCCGACGCGTTGATTAGTCCCGGTATTTCTTTAGCTTACCGCACTCATGCGGATACCTCAAATCGTCCAGTCATGAACCTGAGTGACGGACCGCAGGGACGTTATACAGAGGGCAGCGTCACCTAACGAAGAAAGCCTTTTGGGAACCATTTCGTCCAAGAAATTAGTGCTTAAAACGCCAGGTCGTCCTGACGATCGGACGGCTGAATCTTGAAGAAGGGGTTTCTTCCATGAAGTTGATTCGAAATGTCCTGTTCGCACTCACAGCATTTACGGCTTTGGGTGGATCAGTGATTCCAGCGTACGCAGCCGCCACCAAAACCACCACCAAAGCCAGCTCGACACATCACCACAAACATCAGCACAAGAAATAAGTTCAATCGTAGCGGAAAAAAACGGACCCGGCCAATGCGCCGGGTTTCGTTGCTTCAGGCATCGCAACCTACGCGGAAAGGTGCAGTATATGAAGTCTCGTGAACCGGTGGCGGCCATGTAACAATAAAAGTGTCCCTCTACCAGGAAAACAATGAAATCTGCGTCCTCTTCCGCGATTCCTTTACCGGCACAGATCACGCCGGAGCTGCTGATCCAGCATGGCATTACGGCTGACGAATATCAGCGCATTCTGGACGCCTTGGGGCGGGTCCCCAGCTTTACGGAGCTCGGCATTTATAGCGTGATGTGGAGCGAACACTGCTCCTATAAGTCGTCGCGCGTGCATTTGAAGCGTCTGCCGACCGAGAGCCAGCGCGTGGTGCAGGGTCCGGGAGAAAATGCCGGCATTATCGACGTGGGGGATGGCTGGGCGTGTGCGTTCAAAATTGAATCGCACAATCATCCGTCGTATATCGAGCCTTACCAGGGCGCGGCAACGGGAGTAGGCGGCATTTTGCGCGACATATTTACCATGGGCGCGCGGCCGCTGGCGGTGATGGATTCTCTACGATTTGGACCGATTGTTGCGGAAGATTCGTCGAAGGCGGATGGGAAAAATTCGACACCGACCCCTTTGCTGAACAAAAACCACCAGATTCTGGAAGGTGTAGTCAGCGGTATCGCAGGCTATGGCAATTGTTTTGGAGTGCCCAACCTGGGCGGCGAAACTCGCTTCGAGCCGTGCTATTCCGGCAACCCTCTGGTGAATGCATTTGCGCTGGGCATGGTGCGCAAAGACGAGATTTTCTACGGTAAAGCGACCGGCGTCGGCAATCCGGTTTTATACGTTGGCGCGAAGACAGGACGCGACGGAATTCATGGCGCAACGATGGCCAGCGAGGAATTCCACGAGGGCTCGGAGCAGAAACGCCCGAATGTGCAGATGGGCGATCCTTTCATGGAAAAGCTGTTGCTGGAGGCCTGCCTGGAGGCGATGCAAACCGGCGCCATTGTCGGTATTCAAGACATGGGTGCGGCAGGGCTGACGTCATCATCCTGCGAGATGGGCGGCCGCGGCGGGGTTGGAATCGAGATGGAACTGGATCGAGTTCCGCAGCGCGAAACCGGTATGACCGCGTACGAAATGATGCTGTCGGAGTCGCAGGAGCGCATGCTGCTGGTGGCGGACAGGGGTCGGGAACAGGAAGTCACGCAGGTGTTCGCGAAGTGGGGACTGGACGCGGTGACGGTGGGCACGGTGATTGCCGAATCCCGGCTGCGCATTCTGCATCATGGCGAATTGGTCGCGGACATTCCGAATGCGTCGTTGACGGATGAAGCGCCGCGCTATCATCGGCCGATTGGAACATGGAAAGCTCCGGTGCCGAGTGAGCCTTCGGTGGAAATTCTGCAGCAGTTGCATGCGAAGCGGGACTTGACCGCTGACCTGAAGCAATTACTGGCGTCGTCGAACATTTGCGACAAGCGGTGGGTGTTTGAGCAGTACGACACGATGGTGCAGACCAATACCGCGCAAGGGCCGGGCGGGGAAGCCGGCGTAATGCGGCTGAAAGGGACGCAGCGTGGGCTGGCGATGGCACTCGATGGCAACAGCCGCTGGTGCTACCTCGATCCAAAGTTAGGGGCGGCTCATGCGGTGGCAGAAGCTGCGCGCAAAGTGGCCTGCACCGGCGCCACTCCGATTGCGGCGACGAATTGCTTGAACTTCGGCAATCCGGAAAAACCGGAAATCATGGCGCAGCTTTCGAGTGCGATTGACGGTATTGCGGAAGCCTGCACGGTGCTCGGCACGCCGATCACGGGCGGGAATGTTTCGCTCTACAACGAGACCAAAGGGGAAGCGATCTATCCTTCTCCAGTGCTCGGCATCGTTGGGATTCTCGAGGATGTTTCGAAGACCGTGCCGGCAGATTTTCAGCGAGTGGACGACGCGGTGTTCCTGCTGCGCGGTACAGCGCCCCCCAAGGAAGGCCGTAACGTGACGGAATTTGGTTCCTCCGAATACACGAAGCTTTTTCTAAATGCTTTGTGGGGCACGCCACCGGCGCTGTCGTTGGAAGCGGAAGCGGAACTGCACAAGTGTCTGGCGAAGTTAGCGGATGAAAGGCTGCTGCATTCTGCACGCGATATTTCCGATGGCGGTATTGCGGTTGCGCTGGCGGAGGGATGCTTTGCAAAACAAGTAGGAGTGCGCGTGGAGATGTCGGGTGGTTTGTCCAGTGATCCCATGGCGTGCGCTCTGTTCGGCGAACATGCCAGCGAGGTGCTGATCTCATGCGCCATTGAATCTATTGAGAAAATCAAGAAGATTGTGGATGATTTTGGCTTCGTCACCTTGGTACCTCTGGGCTCGACGATCGCCGATCATGTGGAGATCCACGTGTACGGTGAGTCGGTCATTTCTGAATCGATCGCGAACCTTTTTGAGCCGTGGCGACGTGGATTGCCGGATGCACTGGAGTCTACATTTCATCGCGAGAATTCCGCGATGGATCAGGCATAATGAACGCATACAAATCATCGATGGATCCAATGCCCATACCCGAGCATGACCCCGTTCCATTCGACAAGCTCCGCGAAGAGTGCGGCGTCGTGGCCATTCACAATCACCCGGATGCCGCGCGCCAGGCGTATCTGGCGCTCTATTCGCTGCAGCATCGCGGACAGGAATCTGCGGGCATTGCCACAGCCGACCACGAGAATCTGTGGAACATCAAGGGCATGGGCCTGGTCGCAGAAATTTTTACCGACGATGTTCTGGCCAAGCTGCCGGGTTCCTTAGCCATCGGCCACACGCGCTATTCGACCACGGGAGATTCAGCGCTGCTGAATGCGCAACCGATTCGGGTCGACTCCACCAAGGGCTTGATTGCGATTGCCCACAACGGAAACCTGGTTCATCTGGGCAACCTCCGGACGCAGCTGGAGCGCGAAGGCGCGATTTTCCAGACCACCAGCGATTCGGAAATTATTGTGCAGTTGATCGCGCACTCGAAAGAACCGACGCTGATTGATGCGATAGCCGACTCCTTGCGCCAGGTGGAGGGAGCATTCTCCATCGTGATGATGACCCGGGATCGCATCTTCGCCGCCCGCGATCCACGCGGGTTTCGACCGCTTTCCATGGGGCGCATTGCGAATGCCGACGGCACTGAGACGATTGTGTTCGCGTCGGAGACCTGCGCCTTCGACCTGCTGCGGGCTACCTACGATCGAGAAGTGAAGCCAGGCGAGCTGGTGATGGTTTCGCGCGATGGCGTGACCTGCCGCCAATTTTCCAGCGGAGTTCCACAGGCAAGCTGCGTGTTTGAGCATGTTTACTTCTCCCGCCCCGACAGCCGAGTGTTTGGTCGATGGGTGCAGGAGAGTCGCGAGGAGATGGGACGTCAACTGGCGCGAGAATCCGGCGTCGAGGCCGACTTGGTGGTTCCGGTGCCAGACTCCGGAGTTACAGCGGCGATTGGGTATGCGGCGGAGAGCGGCATTCCATTTCGCTTCGGGCTGATTCGCAACCATTATGTAGGGCGAACATTTATCGAGCCGGAGCAGCGAGTGCGCGATTTCGGCGTCAAGTTGAAATTGAATCCGGTGCGAAATCTGCTGGCTGGCAAGCGAGTGATTTTGATTGATGACTCCATCATTCGCGGCACCACCAGCCGAAAAATTGTGCGCATGGTGCGCGGCGCCGGCGCGACGGAGGTTCACCTTCGCATCAGTTGTCCGCCGACAACATCGCCTTGTTTTTATGGGGTTGACACACCGAGCAAGCGCGAGCTGATTGCCGCCAATCAATCCGTGCAGGAGATTTGCGAATTCATCGAGGCAGATTCTCTCGCATATCTGTCGCTGGACGGACTGCTGCAAGCCTGCGATGGGACCGAGGGAAATCGCTACTGCACCGCCTGTTATACAGGCGTGTATCCAACGCAGTGGGTCGATGTCGATTCCATTCTGCCTGCGCCTGCCGTTGAAGTATGAACGTCCAGATTCGCGAGTTTCAACCCGGAGATGAGGTTCACTTCCGCGGGTTGAACGAAGCCTGGATTACCGCATATTTCAAACTGGAAGACGAAGACGTCCTAACGCTGGGCGATCCGCAACATCACATCCTGGATGCGGGCGGCCATATTTATTTTGCCGTGCATCCGCAGTCCGGCGAGGTTCTGGGTTGCTGTGCTTTGCTGGCAATGGAAGACGGCTGCTTTGAAGTTGCCAAGATGGCGATAGCGGAGAGCTATCGCGGGCAGGGGCTGGGAAAACAGTTGTTGCGGGCTACGACTGCCGGCGCCCGCGACCTGGGCGCGCGGCGACTCTATTTGGTGACGCATCATTCGCTGAAGAACGCCATCGGACTGTACGAGGCGGAAGGCTTTGTGCATCTTCGCCCGGAAGATGCACCACCTTCACCGTATGCGCGCGCGACAGTCTTTATGGAGAAATATCTGTAGCCGATCGCGCGTATCCGCAACGTTTATCCCAGGTCGAACAACAGGATTTCCGCATTGTCGGTTGCGACAATCTGCACCCAGCTCTCGCCGTCGATCGCCAGACCGTCGCCAGCTTGCAGCGTCTTGCCATTCACGGTCACCTCGCCGACGGCCACCTGCACCCAGCCATGATTGCCGGTCATGGCCTGATCGACTGTCGTTCCGCCCTCCAGCTTGCCGGCGTACACCTCGGCGTCGCTGCGGATGAGAAACGATTCATTGCGGCCATCGCGGGAAGCGATCAAGTGCAGCCGGTTCGGTTGCGTGTCGATCGGAAACGTCTTCTGTTCATATTTCGGATCGAGCCCGTTGCGATTCGGCAGCAGCCAGATTTGCAGCATATGCGTCGTCTCCGTCGAAGACGGATTGGCTTCACTATGACGGATGCCGGTACCGGCCGACATGAACTGCACGTCTCCGTGACGAATGACGCCGCCGGATCCGAGCGAGTCTTTGTGGCCCAGCTCCCCGCTCAGCACGTAGGAAAGGATTTCCATGTCATTGTGCGGATGGGTGCCGAAGCCCATACCAGGCGCGATGAAATCTTCATTGATCACGCGCAAGGCGCGGAAACCCATGTGCTCCGGATCGTAGTAATTCGAAAAAGAAAACGTAAAGTGGGTATCAAGCCAGCCGTGGTTGGCGTGGCCGCGATCTTCGTTTAAACGAATATTTAGCATCAAACTACCTCCAATTGCCGTTCATTTAGATGGGAGAAGATTGAAAAAGATTCATCCGGATCCAGCCTAGGAGAGAGGCGCAGGAACGCCAAAGTGCGGACAGACTACTTCCACGCAACGGCTTCGCCGGGGGGTAGCGAAACCGTTGCGCCATCCTGCCGCAAGCGGCGGAACAGGATCTTTCAAACTAAGCGTGCACTGGAGTTGCGCTTGCCGCGGGCTTCGCCGCTTCGTTCGTCTTGGACTCCGCCGCGGTTGGCTTGCGAATATCGATTCCGCCTTTGAAATAGGCTCCATCCTCAATGCTGATGCGCTGCGCAATCACATCGCCAGTCAAGGAACCCTCATTGCGGATGTCGACGCGATCACTGGCATTGATATTGCCGTTGACCTTGCCAAGCACAACCACTTCGCGGGCAGAGATATTTGCGGAAACCATGCCATTGCGGCCCACCACGACGCGATTTCCCGGCAGGTTGACGGAGCCTTCCACATGGCCGTCGATGTAGAGGCCTTCGCTGCCAGTGATTTCGCCCTTGATGGTGAGGGACTTGCCAATCGTCGCCTGTTCGGTGGTGGAACTGGACGGGGTTGGGTTGGGACGCTGCGCCACCGGTTCCGGGCTAAGCGGGGTGGGCGTTTGCGGACGGATCGGGTCCGAAGGGGAAGTGGGGCTGGTGCCAGGCTGATTCGGTTTCCACATCGCGTTCATAAATCCTTTCTATTGTTGCAATCGTCCGTCTGCCAACGCACCATCGATCGTCCCAGGCATCATTTTTTGCAGAGCGGGTCTTCTGTTTAATTTTGAAATCTCGCGGGGGAATGGGTACCCGGGCGAGTCGCACAGTCCTGTCGAGTTACTCAAATTTTACTGACTCTATCGCAAAATGGGGAATCAATCCTAAGAGAATTTGCAAACTTCGTTCGCAGGGTAACATCATGGTCAATGCTTACCCCTTTGGTTCACGGGCCTTGGGGGGCGCGAGCCTGAGGCTGGACGGATGACTGACAAGGAACTTTTCGAGCGCATTTCCCGGTATCCAGGGCAGCGCGCCGGGTATAAACAGCTGGTTCGTGAGCTGGGGCTGGGTGGTGGGCGGGAACGGCGTCTGCTGCTGGAGCAGCTGAATCGCATGACTGCCAGCGGCGCGTTGGTTAAGATCGACCGCGACATTTGGGCGGTTGTAGCGGCGGCGCGCAAGCGCAACAACTGGATCAGTGGACGACTGGACCTGCATCGAGACGGCTATGGTTTTGTCCGCCCCGACACCCGCGAAAAGACCGGGGAAGAGGACATTTTCATTCCCCCAGACTGCATGGAAAGCGCCATGCAGGGTGACCTCGTGCTGGTGGAACCGATGCCTGCAAAAGGAGATGGCCGGCGG
>DATJUD010000042.1:0-16584 GCA_035502695.1 Acidobacteriaceae bacterium | reverse complement strand
ATTTATATAACGGCGCTAATCTTCCAGCATCTCCGTTCCGTGCAAAGGTGTTCGACAGCAACTAGAAAGCTTGAAACTCGGCGAAACTCGAAAGTTTGCGCGGCGAAGCGGATGGATACTGAACGCGTCCAATCCATCTTATTTTAGGGGTAATATCACAACTGCAACAGTGACAGATACATATTCGCGAAACAATGGCTCTAGTGCATATCGCACCCATATGAGGTTGCTCTCACGTACTATTTACGTAAATATGCATCCGTTCCACGGATCCAGTCCTCGCGAGGCGGACAAAAGATATCGAGATCGACTGTATCCTCGATGGCTTCGGCGCTGTGGGGCAGGTTGGGCGGGATCACGAGAATTTCCCCGCTGCGCACGATCAGTTCCTCGCCCTCGATGACAAATTTCAACGCTCCTTCCAGGACATAGCTGATCTGCTCATTGTCATGACTATGCTGCGGTACGATCGATCCTTTGCGCAAAATGATTCGGGCAAGCATGCTGCGCTCCCCGGCAACAAACTGGCGATCAATCAATGGATTCAGGTGCTCGACAGGCATGTTCTGCAGACGAATGTGCTGCAATTTGCAGCGTGCGTGGCCCGTGGTTGTGCTCATTTTGTCTACCCTTTCCTTTCATGTGGCCCCAACTATAGCAATCTACCTGGGCTTTACATCGCGTTGATACGCGACTCAGGCAAAATTGATATTTATACTCGCCCTATGGAAACCGGACTTCGAAATCGTGTCGCGATTGTTGCCGCATCCAGCAAGGGAATTGGTCGTGCTACGGCGCTTGCTTTCGCTGCGGAAGGCGCGAACCTCGCCATCTGCGCTCGTCACGCCGAGCCCTTGAACCTGGTAGCGGAAGAGGCCCGGCGCCTTTACGGGGTAGAAGTTTACACCGCAACGTTCGACGTTGCGGAAGACGCAAGCGTGCGTCGGTTCGTGGATAGTGTTCACAGCAAATTCGGCAGGATCGATGTTTGCGTGACCAATGCCGGTGGTCCGCCAGCCAAGCCATTTGCGAAAACTACCATCGCAGAATGGGACAGCGCGTATCACCTGAACCTTCGCAGCATCGTATCGTTCGCGCATGCAGTGCTTCCTGCAATGCAACAACATCGATGGGGGCGCTTTATCACCATTACTTCGATCGCCGTCAAACAACCGGTGCTCGAACTGGTTCTATCTAACACGGTCCGCACTGGAGTTCTGGGATTGGTGCGTTCTCTGGCGACTCAATACGGTCCGGACAACATCACCATCAACAACGTCGGCCCCGGTTATACCGCAACCGATCGGGTAAAAGAACTGGCGCAATCGAATGCGCAAGCCACGGGTCGAACTGCTACCGACTACGAAGCTGAGATCGCAAAAGGCATTCCGCTGCGACGACTGGCGAAGCCGGAGGAAGTCGCCGATGCGATCGTCTGGCTTGCTTCCGAGCGTGCCGCGTACATCACCGGACAAACCATCCTGGTGGACGGTGGCGCCTATCGCGGTCTGTAGCCCGAACCTGTTCTCTTTTCACGGCAGTGCAAACGCAACATAGTAGCCTTCATCCGGAGCCTTGTCCATCTTGCTGCCCGCGGCCGCAATCGCAACGTACTGTTTTCCGTCGACCATATAGGTAATGGCGGTGGCTACTCCGGGAGCGGGTAAATCGGCGTTCCACAGCATCTGTCCGGTCTGACTGTTGAATGCGCGAATTTTCTTATCGTAAGCAGTGGCTCCGATGAACAGCAGCCCTCCCGCGGTCACGACAGGGCCACCGTAATTTTCTGTCCCTGTGTCTTTCATTCCCTTGGCTGCGAGCGCTGGGTAATACCCCAAGGGAATTTTCCAAAGATATTTGCCTGTGTTCAGATCAATCGCATTCAACGTTCCCCACGGTGGTGAGATCGCAGGATAGCCATCCGGATCAAGAAATTTGCGATAGCCCGTGAAGATGTAGCCGCCTCGACTTTGGTCCGAGTCCGTTGCTGGTGTCGATTCGCTCTCCGCCTGCGCGGCTGTTTTTGCAGAAGACGGCGCCTTTGCACCATACTTCAAATACTCGAGTAATGCAGCCAGATCGCTTCCGGTCACGTTCGGAAACGGAGGCATCCTGCCGCCTCCCGCATGAATTCTGTCGACAATTTGCTGCGTCGTCATGCGATCATCAATGCCGATCAATGCGGGAAATGCCGGCGGCGAGCCAGCCCTGTCGGTGCCGTGGCAAATACCACATTGACTTTGATATATCTTTTCTCCCTGACTCGCAGCAGTCTTGACCCGAGTCAATCCACCCGTCCACGCCATTTCATTGGAGTTGATGTAGATGACGCCGGTCTTGGGATCGACAGCGGGACCGCCCCACTCCGCACCGCCATCAAAGCCGGGAAACACGACCGTCTGTTTATCCAAACTGAACGGGACAAACTGTCCGGCGCTGATGAATGTCTTGAACTGCTTTTCTGCCCAGGCATGTGCCGCCGGTGTGCGATTCGTCAGCATAGCTGCGGTCAGCAATTGGCGGGCGTAGGGCTTAGGTTCCATGGGCAACGGCTGAGTTGGCGAAGCAACTTCTCCGAGCACGGTGCTTGGTGGATACTTCTTTTCTTCTATCGGAAACAATGACTGCCCCGTGACGCGGTTGAACAAGTACACGTATCCCTGCTTGGTGGTCTGAGCCACTGCATCAACCCGCTGACCATCGTGCCGCACCGTCACAAGCGCGGGCGGCGCGGGAAAATCACGATCCCAGATATCGTGATGAACCCCTTGAAAAAACCAAATGCGTTTTCCGGTGTTGGCGTCGAGCGCGAGCAGGGTGTCGGCGAATAAGTCATTGCCGATACGATCTCCTCCATAAAAATCGAAGACCGCGGAGCCGGTGGGCACATAGACGATGCCGCGCTTCGTGTCGATCGTCATACCGGCCCAGTTATTGGCGGATCCCGCAGTCTTCCATGCGCCCTTCGGCCAGGTATCGTAGCCAAATTCGCCGGGACGCGGAATCGTATGAAATCTCCACACCAGGGCGCCTGTGCGAACGTCGAACGCACGGATATCTCCGAGCGGCGCGGGATGAGTTTCGGGTTCCATGGCGCCCATGATGATCAGATTTTTGTAGACGACGCCGGGCGTAGTAATCGCGAGCGATTCGGAGCGATAATCACGTCCCAGCCCCTTGCGCAGATCGATCCGGCCGTTTTCTCCGAAGGACGAAATTGGTTTGCCGGTGGTTGGATCGAGCGCGTACAGAAAATTCATGACGCCCGCGAGAAGCCTGCTCTGCCTGCCATTTGTCCAGTAGGCAAGGCCGCGCATCGGTCCTGTGGCGGCGATTCCGGAATCAAACTTCCACAGCAATTTGCCCGATGCAGCGTCGAGAGCGATGACCTTTTGACTGGGGGTGTATGCGTAGAGAGCGCGCCCGATGACGAGAGGACTGGTTTCCAGGGCGCCTTTCTCGCCAGTATCGAATACCCACGCTCGGCGCAATCCGTTTACATTCTGCCGATTGATCTGCGTCAGAGCAGAATAATGATCGCTGGCGAGCTGGCCCCCGTACACCGGCCAGTCCACCGTTTTTCCAGAGTTCGATGCCGCACCGCAGGCAGTTGCGCAGGCGAACGCGAGCACGAGACAGAAACCGAGGCAAAGCGCGGCAGCAAGAACTTGAAGCCTGACTCTCATCTTCATCCTGGGCGAAAGCAACCCTGTCATCAGGATTTGCCGATCACGGGAATCTTCTGTTCAGCGCCGGATGTCCTCTACTCCTGAACCACGGCCTTGACCAGGTTGCGCGGATGGTCGACATTACGCCCGTGCAGCAACGCGATTTGATACGCAAAAAACTGAAGCGGGATGACCTCGCATATCGGCAGCAGGTACTCACTGCATCGCGGAATGAAGACACAATGATCGCTATACTGCGGCACTTCCTGGTCACCTTCGTTTGCCAATGCAAAAACCTTCGCGCCCTGCTGGCGCATGTCTTTCAGCAGCTGCACTACCTTGGAATATCGCAGTTGTGAATCGTGGTCGTTGAGATCATAGGTTGCCAAAACAACCAGGGGGGTTTCGGGGCCGACCAGCGCATTCGGTCCATGTTTCAGTTCACCCGCGGGATAGCCTTCGGCATGGGTGTAAGAGGATTCTTTCAGCTTGAGGGCACCTTCGCGCGCGATGGGATAATGAATGCCGCGGCCCAGAAAGAGGAATGCGGTCGCATCGCGATAGCTGACGGCCAATTCCTGGACCTTCTGCTCCCATACGGGCAAAGCTCTGGCGATAATGTCGGGGAGAGCCAGGGCTTCTCCGCACATGGAATCGGCAACGTTTAGCGTCATGCGGCCACGTTGGTGGGCGAGCGAAAGCGAGAGCAAATAGAGGACGAGCAGCTGGCCAGTGAAACTCTTGGTGGCGGGAATGGCTTTCTCCGGGCCAGCGCAGACTGGAAGGCTGGCGCGAGCTTCCTTGGCCATAGAAGAGTCACTACGATTCGTGATGGCCGCGGTTTGCAGTCCACGGGAACGCGCTTCGCGCAGCGCCGCCAATGTGTCCGCGGTCTCACCGGATTGCGAGATGACGATGACGGCCGGATTGTGCAAGGTGTGGGTTGAACGATAACAATACTCGCTGGCATATTCGACATCGACGGCGAGGCCAGCAATATCTTCCAACATAATTTCACCGGCTAATCCGGCATGTCGGCTGGATCCGCTGGCGGCGATAACAATGCGTTCATGACCAAGCAGCGCGCTGTGGGCTGCCAGCATCGGCTCGCGCGCCAGTCGACCGTTGTGCGTGTAATAGGCGAGCGTGTCGGCCAGTGCCTGCGGCTGTTCAAAAATCTCGCGCAACATAATATGTGGGAACTGTCGTGTGGTGTCGAAGGCTGGAGCGTGAGTCGAATCAATGGTCATAGAAGATCTCGGTGAGGTGTGACAAGCACGGGCAGATTCCAAAAGGCCTTGCACCTGAAAACAGCTGCAAACCGGAAGCCTGAACTTGCTCGTTTCTCTATTCTAACGATTTAAATGTCGCTCGCCGACATCTTTGCTTCTCAAAAATACAAGGCTGCGCGGGCTAAGAAATTTTTCTCAACCTGGAATGGCGTCTCCACGGGCTGGATCGTCGTTCTCACGATACGGCCATCGATTCGTTTGGCGTCGGTGAATCCGGCCTCAATGAGGCGCGCTCAATGAGGCGCGATGGAATCCTCATTTGGATGATTTACCTTCTGGAAAAGCCATGTCAGAGCCGCGGCAAGAAACGCGAAGAGAGCGCTCCATCGAAATACATCAATGAATGCCCACAGCAGTGTCTGCCGCTGCAGTTGAAGATACATGGCTGCCAGCGCCGCGGGTTCTCCGGCAGCGGTTCCGAAAAATCGGGCGAAGTATTGGCTCATCGTGGTTATGGACTGCTGAAACCAGTAGCCACTCTGCGGCACACTGGCGGCGATGCGGACTTGATGAAAGTTGGCGCGCCGAACCAGCGCCGTCTGCGCCATGGAGATTCCGATCGAGCCGCCAATATTTCGCATCAGGTTGAAGATGCCGGTGGCGTTTCCCATCTCGCGATTACTGAGGGTTGCTGTACCAACACTGGCAATCGGCACAAAGAGAAAGCTCATCGCAAACCCCGTTACCACAATGGGAATCAGCAGCGTGGTCGGGGAAATCTCCAGATTTACGAATGAGAGCAGAACCGAGCAGACTCCGAATACAGCAAATCCAACCGAGAGCAGCCATCGGTTATCCACCCTATGACTGATAAATCCGATGATAGGGAGGCCAATCATGGAGCCCACTCCGCGCGGAGCAACAATGATGCCGGCGGTCAGCGCGGTGTATCCAAGCACCTCCTGATAAAAGAGCGGCAGCACCGTGATTTGGATATAGAGAATGAATCCCAGGACAAAGATCAGCAGGCAGCTGACGCCGAAATTCCGATCGCGCAAGACCACATGAAGGTCGACCAGTGGATGGCGTGCCCGCCAGGAATGAACAATGAACCCGCCAAGAGAAACGCATAGGATGAGGGCGGCCCAGCGAACCCAAACCGCGCCGAACCAGTCGACTTCCTGTCCCTTGTCCAGGATCACCTGAAGACAGCCTGTCCATAAGCAGAGCAAGGCGAATCCGAGATTATCGAAGGGACCGATCTTCGCGTTTCGGATGTATGGAGGATCGTGAACGAAACGGCTGATCATGAAGACCGCAAGAATACCGATCGGGATGTTGATGTAGAAGGCATATCGCCAACTATAGGAATCGGTGAGCCAGCCACCCAGGGTTGGCCCCAGCACTGGTGCGACTACTACGCCGAATCCAAACAGGGCCATGGCTGCGCCGCGTTTTTTGGGCGGAAAGCTTTCCAGCAGGATTGCCTGTGACAGGGGTTGGAGCGCGCCTCCACCAGCACCCTGGAGCACGCGAGCGATCAACAGCAAGCTCAGCGAAGGCGCAGCCCCGCAAAAGAACGAGGAGATGGTAAACAGCACGACACAGGAGATGAGGAATCTTTTTCGTCCAAAGCGCAACGCGAACCAGTTGCTGGCCGGCAGGACAACGGCGTTGGCGATTAGATAGCTGGTGAGGACCCAGGTCGCTTCAGAATTGGAAGCAGCGAGTGAACCTGCAATGTACGGCAGCGCGACCGACGCAATGGCGGTGTCCAGCACCTCCATAAACGTGGCCAGCATGACGGATATGGCAACCACCCAGGGGTTGGTAGGGGCTTTTGTCCGTAGCGGCGCTGCGGGGCCGAACGAGAGCGACGCCGCGGCCTGCGCCGAAGACGAGTCAACCGAGGGCCTCTCGAGCAGCGTAGCCATGACCGCACGCCTCCCTGGCCGTAGACACAGAGAGCGACGATTCAGGGTAGGACGGGCACGGAGGCGCGTCTGTGTCTGCTATCACATTCTCGATGGGGAGTTACATGACCTGATTCACACGCGAAGCTTTTGCATAGGAGCGATGATTTATCAGCGGCGCCGTCTTCGCGAAGAAGATGAAGTGACCGCACACCAGCTCTCCTATCGACTATGTGCGAGAATTGCGGTCGCAACGATCCGTTTCGGAGCCGTCTCATCTTTTTCCGCCCGCAGCCGATGTTTCATTATGACCATCGAGGGGCAAATCGACTATGCATGAACGCCAAATTCTGCTGGCAGAAGAAAATGAGGAGCACAGAGCGCAACTCCAGGAGTATCTAAATCGGCTGCATTATTCTGTCGAAGTTCATTCGAGCGGCCTGACCGCACTACAACGGCTGCAAGAACGGGACACCCCTTGCATGGCTCTCCTGAGTTCTTCGCTTCCGCAAATGACTGGGCTTGAAGTCGGACTGGAGATTCGACGCCGTTCGCGCAGACGACAGCTTTGGCTCATGCTGATGAGTGGAAATCCACGTCCGGATGAAGTGATCATGGCTACGAATGCGGGGATTGACGAATTCCTCGCCAAGCCTGTCGATTTCCAGGATCTGCGCATGCGTATTCGGACTGGCGAAAGGGTGCAGAATTTGTATGCCGAGTTAAGCGATTCCGCCATGGCGATGGAGTTCCATTGCACCCACGACCCGCTGACCGGAACCTGGCGGCGCGAAGCCATCCTGGACCTGATTTTCAAGGAGACGGATCGGGTGCAGCGACTGCAAGTTCCTGTCGGCATTCTTCTGCTGGATGTTGACGGCTTTGGCGGCTTGAACCTGAGATATAGCTCCAAGGCCGGGGATACGCTGCTGAAGCTGCTTGCCAATCGGCTGCGCCGGCAACTACGGAGTTATGACACACTGGGCCGATATGCCGATGACGAGTTTGTCATCATGCTGCCCGGATGCAGTGCTGCGGAAGCTGCGGCAAAGGCAGAGAAAATTCGACTCGCAGTCGAAAATCGTCCATTCGTCATCGACGGAAACGCAATTCCCATAACAGCGTGTCTCAGCGTCGCCGTCAGCTCCGGACGCTCTCCGCTGATTGTGTTGCGAGAAGCGGAACGGGCGTTGTCGCAGGCGAAACAGCAAGGTCCAAATTCCGTGCGTATCGTTGGAGAAATTACCTCCATTGAACCAGTGTTGCCTTCACTGCGACGCAGTACGGCTCCGGTCGAGTGAGGCGCCCAGGCCAATCACTCAATCATCGAGACGGTACACTCTTCAGCCCACATCAGCGAGGTACGATAGAGGTCGTGCACTTGATCCGGGCACACGACAGCTCCTTCGCAGCCCAAACATTCCCAGTGACCGGATTGGTACCTTTGAAAACAATCCAGCGAGCGCCGCACGTCGCTCGGCTCTCCCAATAACGCATCTTTAACGGCAGCGCGCAGCGGAAGCAGTTCCACGATCTGCGACATGGGAATGCCCATCAGAACCGGCAACAGTGAGAGCAAACCGAATAGGTATTGTTCTGTGGGATCTTGATTCAGGTGGGCGGCGGCCAACTCACAAAAGCTGGCGCGCTGCAGGGTCTGACGCACAAGTTCTGACGAGTGGCCGCGTCCGGATTCGGCCGCGATCGCAACGGTAACCAGCTTACGGAAATGATCTTCACCGGCAACGATCAAGGCGCGTTCGATGGAAGAAATCTCGTGGCGCAGGCCGAAGCTTGCACTGTTGACCAGGCGTAACAGTCGATAGCACAGAGAGGTCTCGCGACGCACCAGCTTTTCAACCGAACCCCATTCAAAAGAGGGCTGACTTACGGCTGCGAGTATTTGAACGTAGGAAAGATAATTCGACGGAATGTGATTGCGAGCCAGAAGGTCAGGACGACAGAAAAAATAACCTTGAAACAGGTCAAATCCCTCTTCGACGGCGGTATCAAATTCTTCCTGCTCCTCCACTTTTTCGGCTATGAGTCTCGCGTTGCAGTCTTTCAGGTAGTGTCGTATGTCTGCTCTCTGGGAGGCATCGCTCAAGCGGAAATCAATCTTGATGTAGTCGGCGTAGGGAAGGAATTTCTCCAGACCGGGGCGAGGAACAAAATCGTCAAGTGAAAATTGGTAGCCTAGCGCGCGAAGCTGCCGGCACGCTTCCAGTATCCCGTTGTCCGGTTCAATGTCCTCCAGAATTTCGAGCACTGTGGAGCGTGCTGGCAGAAGAGTAACAAGGCCGGACGTCAGCGAACCACGCGTGCAATTGAGAAACGCTTTGCCGCGTCCAGCCAACGACTCAAAATCGTAGAGCACGGAACTGTCGACCATCCGGCGAGTGGCGGACTCAGACTCTGCCGGAGAGGAAATGCAGGACCGGTTTTGCGTTCCGACGCGAAAGAGAAATTCGTATCGAAACGCCCGCTTCTTTCGATCGAGAATCGGCTGACGCGCAAAATAGCGTGCAGGGGTCGGATGTGACAAGTCCGCTGACCTTTCATGCGTGGAATCGAACGTTGCCAACATTTGTGCTGACAAAGGAAATCGTCCTCCTACGCCGACCAGCGATGCGAATCCGCCTCGGCGAACAGGAATGCCGGAACGCCAGCATTATCACTCGATGATCCCGTCGTTTGTGACAGTGACGAGCTTGGATGAGCGCCTTCGGGCGTTCTCGTCGTGAGATTCACTTGGCCGTTGGGTGAGGACACTTGTTTCCAGGCATCGCGGACTTGCTGGACGTTGCGTATCGACTGCTGCAAGAGCGGAACCGAGGCATCGCGCGAGCCGCGGACACACTGCGCATAAATCGCTGCGTAGAACTCAGACAAGGCCGCTGCCGGCTGTCCGCCGACATCTGTTCGTAAACGAGCCTGCAAATACGTCAGAATATCCAGCACGCGACGGATCGCATCCCGCCGTCCGGCGATGTCGCCAGCTTCAATGTTCGCGATCGCTCGATGCAGAAAGCGAATCATGCCGTCGTACAGCGCCACGACCAAATCCAGGCTATTCATCACCGCCAGCGTTTGCTGCTGATAATTCATCGCACTTCCCCCCGCACGTTGGCGTCATCCGTTGGTGTTTGTGTTGTAGCCGCTGATGGCGCTGTAGAGCTCGTTCACGTAATCCAACTGCTGCGGAATCTCCGTGAGCGTGTAATTGGCTTCATTCAGCTCTGTCGTCAGCGTCTGTGTCTGCTGGGTGATCAAGGTGTTCTCATTGGTAACGTCTGTGTTGAGTGTCGTCTCTGTCGACTGATCGGACTGCAATGCCAGGTAAATCAGGCCATCAGGCGCCGCGTTGCCCAGATTATTAAGCGTGTTAGTGAAATTATCGCCAAACGAAGTAAAACCATTACCCGGCTGAAGAAAATTGGCCACGTCCTGGTAATTGGTATTCAACAGGCTGTCCAGAGTGCTGGAGTCAAACGTGAGCGTGCCATCGTTATTGACGTCGATACCCAGTTGCGTCAACGACGTGACACTGCCGCTCCCGCTGGAGGCGAGCGTCGGTGCTGTAGTCGCCAGCGTGGCCGGAGAAGAGGTCGCAGCCGTCACGGTCAATATGGTGGCCGTCGGATCCAGGGTGGCGGAGTATCCAGACCCGGCAACGTTGAGGGCAGCGGCAATTTGCGTCAGGGTGGAGGGCGTCGTGATCGCCGCGCTACTCCCGGTTCCACCACTTCCTGTGCCGAAGGACCCTGCGGCCACAGTATAGGTATCGTTGGCGGAGGGCGCTTGCAATTGCCAACTCGCTGGAGTGCCCGAACCCGCAGTGGCCGTAAGACCACCGGAGGTCATGAAGGTCAGCGCCGACTGCAGCTGCTCCTGCAGCATCGCGAGATTGGGGCTGCCATAGAGCGGCTCGGGATTGCCGGAAGAATCGTTGCCTTCCTGCGTGTTGATGTCTGTGATCGCCTGATTGTAATCGGTGACGAACGTTTGTACGGCTGTCTCCACGGAGCTGTTGTCATTCGTGATTTCGACCTGCACCGGGCTGGAGGGCGCCGCGGATAACAGCTCGAAAGTAACGCCCGGGATTGCATTCGATACGGTGTTCGAGCTGCTGGTCTCGCTAATGCCGTCGACGGAGAAGCTGGCGTCCGATCCCGGTTGCGCTTGGGTAAAACCGATGGTGTTCGACGGCGTGGTGGCATCGGTGAGCGCCGAGGATATCGTGAATCCCCCAGCCGAACCGCTGGTATTGCTGGTCAACGACAAACGTTGACCGCCGGCATCGGTAATCACATTGGCGGTAACACCCACTTCGGCGTTGTTGATATTGGCCGCCAATTGCGTGAGTGTATCTCCGCCCGAGTCCGCGTTGATGGTTTGCTGGCTGCCGTTGATGGTTAAGGTCAGGCTGCCGGTGACCAGGTCGGAGGAGTTTGCAAAATCGTTCGAGTAATAGGAATTGGTTTGTGCCAGGGTATTGACGACCACCGTATGACTGCCGGCGATCGCGGTATTGCTGGCGGAGGTGAGTTGTAACACGCTGGTGTTCGAGCTCGACCCTTCCATGGAGGCGAGCACACCTTGAAAGTCTGTGAGCGCCTGCAAACTAGTGGTGAGGTTCGAAAGATCCGTGCCCAGGGTGGTGTAGGCGGTATCTTCGCTTTTCAGCTGAGTCAGTTGATTGTTCCATGGCGTCTCGACGGCCTGCATACTAGCGGTGATTTGACTCACCGTGGTGGCGACATCGAAGCCCTGACCGCTGGTCGGCGAACCAAAAGAGATTCCTACCGGAGTTCCCATCGTAACCTCGACAGAAGTGTCTGCGCGCAGGGGAAAGAGGCAAGCTTGCGGCCATTTACAAAAATGTCTCTAAAACTTTCCTGAGAAATGCCGCATCGAAGGCAGCGAGGGAAGCTGCCTTCGACGCGGGCGGAGGAGGAACTATTGCAGCAGCTTCAGGACTTCCTGCTGCACGGTATTGGCCTGGGCCAGGGCGCTGATGCCGGTCTGACTCAGAATTTGGTACTTGGACAGATCCGAAGTCGCTTGGCCGTAATCGGTCGCCATGATGTTGTTCTGCGCCGAAACCACGTTGGTCTGCTCGGTGCTTTCAACGTTGGCCGCCGCATTCAGCGTATTGATCTGCGAACCCAGGTAACCGCGCTGGGCGGCCACATCGGAGATCGCGCTGTTGATCGCTGTCAGCGCCGTTTGCGCATCGGTGGAATTGGTGAGATCAGTTGTGCTCAGATCTGCGCCCGTCCCTTCGGTGTAAGAAATACCATTGGCCGCCGCGCCACCGCTGGCGGTAAAGGTCGGGGCGACGCCGGCCGCAGCAAGGGTAAAGGTGCTGAACGCGCCGCCGGTAGACGACACCACCAGGCTGGAGAATCCGCCCGCCGTTTGCACGGTTGCGGAAACACCGCTGATGTCTGCACTGTTGATGGTCGAGGCGATATCGGCGATGGTCGAACCACTCGCAATGGTAAGCGTATTCGTCGCACCCGTGCCCACCTTGATGGCCAGCGTACCGGCTGCTGTGGTTGTGGTTGCCGAGGCAATGCCGGAGCCCGTCTCAATGTTCGCCGTGGTTGCCGAACCGATGGTTCCACCTACGTCGCCAACGGTTGAAGAGGTCAGCGATTTGATGTTGAGCGTATCCACGCTGGAGCCGATGGCCGAAGCATCTCCGGTAAAGATTGCCGTGCTGGACCCGAATACGGCCACGCCGTTATAGCTGGACGTGGAACCAATGTTGTTGACTTCGGCCAGAATCGATTGATACTCCTGGTTGGCAGCTGCATCCTGGGAGCTGTTGAGGGTACCGTTGGAGGCTTCCGTTGCCAGTGTAACGGCGCGATTCAACAGGTTGGTCACCTGAGAAAGGGCACCATCAGCCACTTGCAGCAGACCGACGCCGCTGCTGGCATTGGTTGCAGACTGTGTGAGTGCAGCCGAGTTTGCACCGAGTCCGTCGGCCAGGGAAAGGCCGGCAGCGTCATCGGCGCCGGAATTGATGCGCGAACCAGAGGAAAGCTGCGTCAGCGTGTTCTGCAAGCTGGCGCTGGTCTGGTTCAGGTTATTTTCTGCATAGATTGCGGAGATATTGTTTAAAACACCTAATGACATACGATTGGCTCCTGTTGAGATGGTTTTACTTGCGAGCCTCCCGCCCCTTGCCCCGTCTGCCGGCTCGCGCCAAGTGCTTGCGAGTCGGCTTCGAGGGCATCCATGGTCAGGAACCTCGTGCTCACCTCTTTCATCGACCCGATCCCAGTGCACTTTATTTCTTTTTGCGGAAATGTTCCGGAATACGCCCCTGATCTGATTTCAGAAAAACAGGTCCGTGTTTTACCCCTCCAGTGATCATCTTTTCGCGGTCGTCGCCGATAGACCTACTGATGGGACATCTCTGAAGGGAAGGCCGCATGATTGAACTCACCCGACTGAACGGAGAACACATGGTTGTGAACAGTGACCTGATTCGGTATGCGGAAGCAAGTCCGGACACGGTCATCACGTTAGTGACAGGCGACAAGATCGTCGTCACTGAATCCACCGGGGAGCTGATTGAACGGGTAATCGCCTTTCGCTCCCGCCTTTTGCAAACCGCGTTTGCCGGCGGAATCGTGGCGGCCGATCCTACCCAGCCCATCACCGCAATGTCGGCATCGGCGGCCCAGTCCATGGCCGCCTCTCTTCCTCAAACCAACACGTATGCCGATCAGGATGAAAGTTGGCGGCGGCGGGGGCGCGATACGGATTAAGTCCGATCGACCTTTTTTTCAGTGAAGCGGAGCGAGACCATGGACAAGAGTAGTTTCAGCGGCGTCCTGATCGCAGTGGGCGGCATTCTAGCGGGCATGATGGTGGAAGGCGGCAAGATTGCGCAGATTCTGCAGCCAACCGCCGCCATGATCGTGTTTGGTGGAACGCTGGGCGCGGTGATGCTGCAGTTTCCGCTGGCGACCGTGTTATCGGCCGCGAAAAACCTGGCTCGTGTGTTCTTTAGTAAGGAGCCTAACGGTGAAGTCGTCGTGCAGCAGTTGGTGCAGTTTGCCAACAAAGCGCGCCGCAGCGGCATTGTTTCTCTTGATCAGGACCTTGGGGCTGTGACCGATCCATTTCTCAAGCAGGCGCTCATGCTCGCCGTCGACGGCACCGACCCCGCCGAACTACGAAAGATCATGCAACTGAGCCTTGATAACCGCAGCGAAGTGGAGGAGCGCATTCCGCTTGTTTTTGAGTCTGCCGGCGGCTTTTCTCCAACCATCGGGATCATTGGCGCCATCCTCGGATTGATTCAGGTGATGCAACATCTGGACAACATCAATGAAGTGGGTCGAGGCATTGCGGTCGCATTTGTCGCCACGATCTACGGCGTTGGACTGGCCAACATTTTTTGCCTGCCTGCCGCCGGAAAGCTCAAGATCCGCTACCGCGAAGAGCATCGCCACAAGGAGCTGATGCTGGAAGGCGTGGTCGCCATTCTGGAAGGCATGAATCCGCGCATGGTCGAGTTGAAGCTGAAAACTTTTCTGGGCGACAAGATTGCAACACCGGAGGCCATGAAAGTATGAGCCGTAAAACCAGACACACTCACGTGAGTCATGAACGATGGCTGGTCTCCTATGCCGACTTCATTACCCTTCTGTTCGCGTTTTTCGTCGTCATGTTTGCCAGCTCGCGCCAGGACCACAACAAGGTGAAACAAGTGGAGTCGTCCATCCGGGAGGCATTTCAAAGCATGGGTGTTTTCCCGGCCGCCTCTGCCCAGTCGAATTTGAGCAGCGTGGTCGTGCCTCCTGCTCATTCGGTCCCATCGGAAGGCGATCTTGAGGCAATGGCATTGGCGATGGAGGACCTGCGCAATTTACAACGCAGAATGGAACGGACCCTGGCGCCTCAAATCGCCCATGGCACAGTGACTGTGAACCTGGGTCGAACCGGTCTGCTCATTTCGCTGAGTTCTGCCGGGTTCTTCCAAAGCGGATCTGCGGTGCCAATCGCATCTTCCATGCCGGCATTGAACCAGATTGGCCACGCCATCGCGACAACCCCGTACGATGTGCGGATCGAGGGCCACACCGACAACGTACCGATCCATAATGCTCAATACTCCGACAACTGGGAGCTTTCGACGGCCAGAGCCACTGAATTGACACGATTGTTTATTGAAGCAGATCATGTTCAGCCGGCTCGACTGTCGGCAGCCGGCTACGCCCAATATCATCCCATCGCCAGCAATTTGACCGAAGAGGGACGCAGCCGCAATCGTCGTGTCGACATCATTGTGCTGCCCACGATGCAGCCCACGGCGCTGCCCACACGCGAGCCGCCTGCAGTGGCGGAACGCACATTGGCGAAACCGAATTCCGCAATCATGGCGTTTTCCGACAAGTCGGATCCGAAGCAGCTGCAGGAGCTTCTGTTGCGAGCCTCCCACGCCAGAGTGCCCTCCGCAACGATGTCTTCGTCCCGCAGGATTCGTTGACGGCAGCGCGGTTCCTTCATAGAGAACCACAAACCCGAATCGGAAATCGGAGCGCGGAACCCGGGTAACCCATCCACTATTTCAAAACCGTAAACAGAGTCGGTTCCTGCTCGAGCCCCGCAATGGTATCGAGCAAGGCTGTCCCCTGGGTCTCCGATGTGCTGAGCTGGGTGGCGACCTGAGATGTATCGGCCTGGATCAGGCTGTCCTGGACAGACTGCAATTGCGTGGTTTGGTTTTGCGTATAGGTGCTGGCTGACTGCAGGCCGGAGATGGAGTTGTCGATGATGACACGCTGCTGCGAAATATTTTGTAGATCGGTACTCAATGCGGTGGTATCGGTCGTGTCGGCATTGCCGGCAGAGAAGTTGGCAATCAGGTTGTTCAACGTGGACAGGATTCCAGTGGTACCGGAACCGAAGATTTGATTGCCGGGTACATTCAACGGAAAACTCTGTCCTGAGGGACTCTGGATCGTGGTCTGCAGGGAATCTCCGGAATACACCACCGTCGCGGGAGTGGTGCTGGTGTCGAGCGAAAACGGCTGTGTGGAAGTCTGGCTGCCCGCAAACACAAATTGTCCCTGGTAGCTCGTATTGGCCAGCGACAGGATCTCCGATTGAACCCCTGTCAGCTGGTTCGCAATCGAACTGAGGTCGCTCGAGTTCAGAGTGCCATTATTCCCCTCCGTCGCCAGGGATATGGCCTGGGTAATTTGTGTGACGACGCTGCCCAGTGCTGTGTCCGTAACCTGTAACGCGCCCGTCACTCCGCTCGCGGTTTGCACAAAATTGTCGTTACTGCTGATCTCAGAACGCAACAGAAAATCCTGCGACGCGGCGGAAGGATTGTCGGAGAGGCTATTCACACTCACGCCGGTGGCAATCTCGGTGCTGTAGGTCTGTTGGTTGGCGGAGTTCTGATTGACCGCGCTTACCAAGTTTTGAATGTATTGTGGATCGATTCTCATGGTTTCCTCGTCAATGGATACAAAACCGCACTAGGTCACCGCAGTCTCCACGCCAAGATTCAGCGCGCTGATAATCATGGTATTGACGATGTTGAATACCTGGGACGCGGATTGATAGGCCTGCTCGTAGCTCTGCAAATTGGCGGCTTCCTCGTTGAGAGAGACGCTGGAAAGTGAATTCACCTGGGACTCTACCTGAGCAAGCGACGCCTGCTGCGCCTGGTTTTGCGTGTTGAGACCGGATACCTGGCTGCCCAGCTCCGAGATGAACGAGGCATAGTAGTTGGCT
>DATJUD010000041.1:0-7236 GCA_035502695.1 Acidobacteriaceae bacterium | reverse complement strand
CGCGCCATCCGCTCCAAGGTCTGTCTCTGTTCCGGGTTCAGTTCAACTGCGGCCGCCGTTCGCATACTGTGGTCCGCCCTCCACAGTAATGGACGCATCCCAAATATAATCGTTATCACTTACGACGCACTACACTAGCTGCTCAACAATGACAAGATCCGCATATTACAGCAGTGTGAACGTATGAATAGGAGATGAATATGGCAGATATTAAGATCACTGATAACTTCGACCTCACCGCTGATTTCCAGATTCGCGACGACTCGCCTCTAGCAAAGGCGAAGCTGACACAGCTTGTTTCTGCGGGCAAAGAGCTGTTTGGAGAACTGGACAAGCCTTTGGACCAGGCGGATCTTAAGAGCTTTTCACTCGGCGCCGAGATAACTTCGCCTGATCTGATAAGCGGAAAGCTCGTAAGTCTTTCCATAGGCGGCGGCGCAAATTGCGCAGTGAGCATTCTCACCTCGACCGATGGCTTTGTCTTCGGAAAGGATCAGTTTTCCCCATCCATCGCTATCGGCTCCAATGAGGCTTGGCTAGGTGTCGAAATGGACCTGATCGCCAAGGCGAAAGTGTCTGTATCGGCGAATGCCGTCGGCGTCTCCTTTGAGGGGGATAGCAAACTTACGTGCTCGACGTTCACTCGCTTTTCTGTGCCGAGGCTCCCGCTTCCGTCGCTCCGCGATGCATGCGCCGCGGCCTTTACTAATTTTTCGATAACTGAAAGTGCCGCCGCAATCCGGGGGCAGCTTCTCGGAACTGCGAATCAGACCGATGTCGGAGGCTCTGTCACCGCAAAGCTTACATTGAAGCAGCCGTACAATTTGAATGCTCTGGCATCGGCGAACCTTCCTTTCAACGCGACCGCCAGTATTACGCCTAGCGTAACCCTGCAGATATCCGGTTCAATCATCATGACCGGCGAATTCATCTTCCGTTCGTACAAGAAGGCCGACAACATAGTCGAGATTGGTGTCTACAAAAAGCGCGGCACTACGCTGGCTGCAAGCTTCACCGCTGGCGCCGGAATCGGCGGTGACATTGGAGATGACGATATCCTCGGGGCGCTTCTCAATAAAGCCCTCCCCGGAGTCGATGTGGCGGCTGCGGGCATCACCGGAGACAATGCAAAGGCCCTCAATAAAGTCATTAAGAATGGCATCGATCGCAGTCTGTCCGCCCAGCTGAACGTGACCTGCTCTGCGGCTTTCACCGACGAGGCAGCAGTGGTCTACGAGGTCCAGCTTGACGGCGGTGATGCGGCAAAAACGGACAGCGCGCTGACGCTGGCATTGCAGGCTGACTGGACCGCCATCGATGCGCTGCCGAATGCTCATCGCATTCGTAACATCGTCGTCGATACAGCCGAGAAAAAAAGCTCAATCACCCTGAATCTTTTCGGAATCTACAGCGCCACTTCCGTCACCGACTATGTGAAGAGTTGCACCATTTTGCTCGACGAGTCAGGCCAAGTCAGCATTATCGACAAACTCGAGACGAGCCGCATCGCCGCCGTAAGCCTGCCCTTCGCCTCCGATTCTGAAAAGCTGCGAACTGCGCTCATGCAGGATTTTGTCGCCACGGCAACGTACGCGGTGGTCGCGGGCAAGCTGAACCTGCACCTCTCCGTCATGCAGACATATCTGGATTACCAGCGGAATATGTCGCGGAATGAGATGACGCAGAATATAAAACTCGGCTACCAGCTCGGCATCATTCCGCAAGGCTCGCTTGACGCGGTGTTAAGCGCGACCCAGTCCTTCCCACATGCTTTGGTGAGCGCGACAGTGAGTTACGCAACGCCAGCGATTTTGGCGATGTACTTTAGCGATACGGGCGCTCTCAAGCCGCGCACACAAGATGAACTAGAGCAGATTGGACGTGACACGATGCGCGCCTTTCTGAATCCATCCGATCCGGTAGACGCTGCGCGCATAGCTGTTCTCAGCAACTCGGCTGCCTGGGTAGCCATGGACGAAAGTGGAGACACAGCCACATTTGGCCAGATCCTCGAGCTGCAACACCTTAACCAAGTGCAGCTGGCTGTCGTTGGAAGTGATTGGGTCAGCATCCGCTGGTGGGCGGACGTGTTTACCAAGGTTGCTCCAGCCCTCAGGGACACGATGGCTGCCTTGGCAAAGGCCCCGGCTGCCAATCCGGCGCAGGACCCCGATTTCATAAAACAGCGGGCTCGGCTGGCTAACGCCCTGGGCGCTGTCACTCGAAAAACCAATGCAGCCTTTGTGCATGGCTGGGGCGAGGCTGTAATTTTCGCTCTCAGCGGGAAAGCCGGCACCGCTGCGATGGATATTTCTTGGAGCGGCTTTAAGAAACATTACGGGCAACCATAGGCTGACGAACCGTCGAGGATTCGGAATAGCGACCAATATGGAAAGGGCCTTGACAACCGTTCGGCTCGCCCAACCGGACGAAGAATGGGGTCAGGTCATTAGGAGCGAATGATAACGTCCTCTACCTGGCTTCGTAAGCCCGCGGGTTCAATGTGTGGACTATCGCAACCAATCGATCAGGGAGTTCATGTCAGGTTTGCTGAGGATCTGACTGAAGGTACGCTGTGGCGTTTCCCATGAGTTTGTTTCCGGATAACGTCCGTGTGGCCGACAAGCGACGCACCGCGCACGAAGGCGAGATTTCTCAACCTGTCGCATCCTATGATGCGATACCACGATGCCGACGACGCGCAGGAGTTCCTTGGCCAACCCAGTGTGTCATTCCTGTCAGCGTCGTTGAAGCTGTTCTTCGACGAAATGCGCATTGAGGTTCGTCGGTTCAACCGTGGTGTACCGGATTCGACGCCAATTGCGCGAAGAAGCACGGGTCCTTAGCTGCGAATCAGAAGTGGTTCGCTGCAATTGGAGTTGACTTCGAGGAATACGGAGCAGATCTCGGCGGTCCTTGAGGAAACCACGCGCATTTTGAGCGGTCAAGGTCACATAGCCAGCTATCGGGCAAGCAAGATAGCTGTTTTGCATTGGGGCGAAGGATAAGTGCCGCGATTTGCGGGAAACTTACTGAATATAGGAAGGTTGTACCAGCGAATATGAGCTGGGCAGACGACTACCACGATTTCGATTCCGAATATGAAGGCCCCGGTCCCCGCGATGATCCAGCGGTCCAAGCATTGGAGCCGCAGCTTGTGGAGTTGCTGGACTCCAACCCCGAAACCGTCTTCTACGAAACCCAGCTTGCCGTCCGGTTCGAAAAGCATTTTTTCCATTGGGTCACGTCGCGCGCACTCATAGATTTACGTGAAAGCGGCAAGATCGGGAGCGCCATCGGGGAGCTATCGCCCAACGTGCCATTGCGCTTTTATTTCAGCCGTCGATGCCGCTACTGGAAACGCAAAGCTGAAGAAGTCCGCCAAATCGTTCTGACCTTTTCCGGACAGGCTTTCGCGCGCGCGCTCGGTGTGCAAGGGGAGCTGATGATTGACGCGGGGCTGCCGCGCGTCGGCTTTCAACCTGTAGGCCATACCGTTCGCTCATGGAACGGGGTCAATTGGACGGAAACCGGCCATGATCTCGACCGCGTGTTTCAACGTGACGGGCTGTTCTATGGAGCTGAAATCAAGAATCGCCTGAGCTACATCCCGCAAGAGGAATTCGAGATAAAGCTGCGGATGTGTGAGGCGCTAAACCTTGTCCCGCTTTTCATTGCCAGAATGATGCCTAAGACCTATATCGATCAGGTCCGCAGGGCAGGGGGCTTCTCGCTCATTATGGGATACCAACTTTACCCGGTGGCGCATGCAGACCTCGCCATCAGGGTGAGAAGGGAACTCGGTCTGCCGGTGGATTCTCCTGCCAGATTGCAAGATTCCACCCTCCAACGCTTCCTCAACTGGCACAACGAAAAGGTTCGGCGCCTCGCAGCCGACCCGGCCGCCTCCTAGACACCTTGTATTCATACAGGTAAGGGGTAAGCCTCTTGCTTTCACGGGCTTGCATATAGGCCTGCGTGAATCGCCCACTCAATTCACATACGAAGACCAGTACTTTCGCTTTTTATTTGTCTATCCAGAACGCATGAGCGTCAATGGAACGCCACTTTTGGCGTACCAACTGCGGGCAGTTGCGGAGCACTTAAGCGGTTCGTTCTTTGCTGGGATTCGTTCCGATGCATTCTGATTCTCAGCAGTACCTTAATGTTGCGAGTTGATCGGATTCTTTCACGGCGTTAACGCGGGTTCGAATCCCGCCGGTGACGCCAATTGAATTTAATGACCTACGGGAAAACTGTGCGAGCCGAATGCCAGGTCTGGATTCACGCCCAAGGAGTTGTTCGGCGACGATGCTGATTTGGGCAAGTCCACTTTAGTCTCTGGCGTACTTGAGCTTCTCGCCATCTCACCGCGATCGGGGCTTACGCGTGCAGTCCGCCCTAAACATAAGCTCACCCCTCGATTTTCGTGTAATCAGACTAGGATGCCCTTAAACGATTCTCTGTGGCCGTCACCGATTTCGACTCAGTTTTCAGAAGAATCGACTTTTTTCAACACCCACGCCTGGAGTCGCCAACTGAGGCCGCTCATTGCCTTCGTTGCTGTTCATTTGCGGACACTTTTCTGCTGAAACCGGACGGAAGATTCGTTCCCGTCTACTTGCGAGATCTGCAAGCCACTTTGCTCTGATAAGGTTGCGTTCGCGATACTATTTGGCGCTCGAATTGCGCATCAGTTGGTGCCCAGAGGTCGCTTATGACCATCCTGCAGGACTTGCGGTTCGCGACTCGTCGGTTGCGCAAGTCGCCCGGATTTACCATGGCCGCCGTTCTGACGCTAGCCCTGGCCATCGGCGCAAACGCGGTGGTGTTCAGTATCCTCAATGGGTTCCTGTTGCGCCCACTGAGTGTGCCTCACGCACAGAGCCTTTACGCACTCCAGCGCGGGAACGAGACGTACATCGTGCAATCGTATCCCGACTATCTTGATCTGCGCGATCGCAACCGCAGCTTCGATGGTCTGGCCGCTTATACCATCGCGCAGGCAGGTCTCGATACGGGCAAAAATCCATCCAGCGTGTGGCTCTTTGAAGTGAGCGGGAATTACTTCGACGCATTAGGTATTCAGCCGTATCTTGGCCGTTTCTTTCATGGCTCCGACGAGCACGGCCCCAACAGCGCTCCCTACATCGTGCTCTCCTGGGGGTATTGGCACAGCCATTTTCAGGATGACCGCGGTGTGGTGGGCCTTACCGTTCAACTGAGTAAGCATCCTTTTACCATCCTCGGTGTAGCGCCGCCTCAGTTCCACGGGACCTTGTTGTTCTTCTCTCCTGATTTCTTTGTTCCGATGGTCAACACGGAGCAGGTAGACGGTGCGAAATTCCTGAATGCGCGCGGAACGCGGTGGGTCTTTGAGGTGCTGGGACATGTGAAGTCGGGAGTCACTCCGGCGCAGGCGACGGCCGATTTGAACGCTGTCGGTTCCTATCTGGCAATGACCTATCCCAAAGAGGATGGCCCAACGAGCTTTTCATTGGTACGGCCTGGTCTACACGGCGACTTTTTTGCTCCTGCGCTGCGAGCTTTTCTGGCAGGGTTGATGCTGCTGGCGGGATTAATCCTACTGGCTGCCTGTGCCAACCTCGGCAGCCTGTTTGCCGCGCGTGCCGCGGACAGTGGGCGGGAGGTTGCTCTGCGGCTCGCGCTGGGATCGAGTCGCATGCGCATTCTGCGGCAACTCTTCACCGAAGCAATTCTGATTTCACTGGTGGGAGGCGCTGCCGGACTATGGGGCGGGGTTGTGCTGTTGCATTGGCTGAGCGCGTGGCAGCCATTTCCCCAATTCCCCATGACTGTACCTGTGAACCCGGATGCAAATGTTTATCTGGTAGCGTTGCTGCTTGCTTTAGCGAGTGGGTTCCTCTTTGGCGCAGTCCCCGTGAGGCAGGTACTCCGCACCAATCCGTATGAGGTCGTCAAGTCGGGATCAGTCGCAAGGGTCGGTCGGCAGCTGACTGTCCGCGACCTTCTGCTTGTGGTCCAGATTGCGATCTGCGCCGTATTGGTCACCTCTTCCTTCGTCGCCGTGCGTGGACTGGCACGCTCGCTGCACAGTAACTTCGGTTTCGAGCCACGGAACGCCATGCTCGTAGATACCGATCTGAGCATGGCCGGTTATAGCCCTGACCGTGTGCCCGCCATGCAAAAGCGCATGATCGAAGCGATGGAGTCGATCCCTGGCGTAACGCGAGTGGGATTGACCGATATTCCACCTTTACATATGGGCTGGGCCGTCTCGCCTGTCTTTACCGACAAAATGACGGATCTAAGGCCGTGGAATGCCGCCGCTCAAGCCATCACCTACAAGATATCTCCCGAATATTTCCAGGCGGCGGGCACTGCCATGTTAGCGGGAAGGACTTTCTCCTGGCGTGACGACAAAGGCGCGCCATCCGTAGCGGTTATCAACCAGGAATTTGCGCGCAAAATGTTTGGCTCCGTGGCCAGCGCCCTAGGCCGCTACTACAAGATGCCGGATGGAACGCGCGTGCAAGTGGTGGGCATCGCAGAAGACGGAAAATACACCGCGAATCTCGCCGAAGATCCACAGCCGGCAATGTTTCTCCCCATCCTGCAATCACCCGCAAATGATACGTGGCTGGTGCTCCGTTCGAGCCAAGATCCGCAGCAACTTGTCGCAGCTATCAGGAGCAAATTGCGGGACCTGGACGCGGCACTGCCTTCTTTCATCCAGACATGGAGCGAAGAAATGAACGGGGCTCTGTTTGCTCCGCGTATGGCTACGGCGTCGCTGGGTGTGCTTGGCGCGATGGGCGCAATGCTGTCGATTGTCGGCATCTTTGGCATGGCTGCGTATTCGGTAAGCAAGAGGCTGAAGGAATTGGGCATCCGCATCGCCCTCGGTGCGCAGCGTAGGGAGGTGTTAGAGGCAGCGCTGGGACGCGCAATCAAATTACTGACTATTGGTTCGGCAGCAGGATTGCTCCTTGGCATCCTGGCCAGCCGGGTGCTGGCACACATCGTGTACCAGGCGACTCCGCGTGATCCACTGGTGTTGGCGGGTGTTGTCATCGCGATGTCGCTGCTGGGGCTTCTGGCTACGTGGATTCCGGCGCGACGTGCCCTGTCGGTTGATCCCATGATCTTGCTGCGCGAGGAGTAAGTTCTGCAGCGCTGGTTGGACAGTTCTTCGACTCGCCGGATGCGAGCCGCGTTTCTTATTGCGTTCTGTCAGTACAAAAGTGAAGCCAG
>DATJUD010000040.1:0-27011 GCA_035502695.1 Acidobacteriaceae bacterium | reverse complement strand
TGGCTATTTCGACTCGCGGGCTTATCTCACGCAATCCGTCTTTGATTGGGAATCCATCGAGCGGTCGCGATCCTCAAAGGCGCAGCTCAAGTCGGCAGAGTTCGGCACCAAAAATGTTCGCGAGCTTGTCGTGCTCGTGATTGTCTCAAACTATCTGCTGGTGATCGCCGACCAATCTGAGGTTGAGTCAGCCACGTCGCAACGAGACACTGCCAAGGCACTGTTTCAACAGGCATCCGACCAGAAGACAGCCGGCCTTGCCTCAGCCGTGGACGTTTTGCGCTCACAG
Organism: Acidobacteriaceae bacterium; assembly: GCA_035502695.1. GTDB lineage: Bacteria > Acidobacteriota > Terriglobia > Terriglobales > Acidobacteriaceae > JAKAAZ01. The sequence continues at coordinate 26,722 of DATJUD010000040.1, read as the reverse complement.
GTGCAACTGCAATCGCGCGAACAAAAACTGATTCGCGCACAGGTTGATTTGGCCAAGCAGAAATTGGTTCTGGCACGCGCCATCGGACTTCCTCTCGGGCAACAGTTTGAGATAACCACCCACGTTCCTTACGAAAAGCTGACGCCCTTGAGTCTCGATGAGGCGATCCAAAGCGCATTCAAGGATCGCCCCGATTATCAGAGTCAGTTGAATCGGGTGCGGTCGGCCGAACTCGCGAGAAAGGCCGCCGCTGCCGAGCGGTATCCGTCGATCGCTGTGGAAACCGACTACGGGCTCTCTGGAGTCAATCCGGGCTCGTCGCACGGCACGGTTGATGCGGCGGCCACGCTCAGCATCCCTATTTTTCAAGGTGGCAAAGTACACGGAGATATCCTCCGGGCCGATGCTTCCCTATCGGAGGAAGAACAGCGACTGGAAGACTTACGAGCCAAGATCGATCAGGAAGTTCGCGACGCGTATCTCGATCTGGAAGCATCGGCGCAAGAGGTCTCTGTCGAAAAAAGCGCAGTAACTCTCGCCACTCAGACCGTGCAACAATCTCGCGATCGATTCAGTTCGGGAGTTACGGACGACCTCGAAGTCGTTCAAGCACAGGATGCGTTGGCAACGGCCAATGATGCCTACATTGCAAGTCTCTACGGCTACAACCTGGCCAAGATATCTCTTGCGAGGGCAACTGGGGTCGCAGAGTCCCAATACTCAGAGTATCTCGGGGGGAATTGAGTATGTCTGAAGAAGATGCAGCAAAGAGTCCGCCGCAGGCAGCAGCATCAGAGCAAAGCGCGTCAGTGGACAATAGCGCCACAATAGTTCCGCCGACTTCTCCCTATCCGAGGAAACGCTCTCACAAGCGCTGGATCATTCTCGCCGCCATCATTGTTGTTGCTGTCGCGGGTGCATTCCTCTGGCACTATCTTTCCGGCTTCGAATCCACCGACGATGCGCAGGTGGACGTCCATCTTTATCCTGTCAGCGCTCGCATTTCCGGATACGTCCAAAAGGTCAATGTTGGGGACAACCAATGGGTGACTAAAGGTTACACTCTGGTGGAAATTGACCCGAGCGATTATCAAGTGGCATTGGCAAAAGCCGAGGCATCGCTCGACAGTTCAGAGGCTGCGGCGAAAAGTTTGAATATCGATGTGCCGATATCGACCGTCGATACATCAAGCCAATTGGAGTTCACATCCTCTGACATTGAGAACGCGAAGGCAGCTATCCAGGCAGCGGAAAAGCAAGCCGCCGCAGCCGCCGCCCGCGTTGTGGAGGCGCAGGCCGAAAATGTAAAAGCTCAAGATGACGTGAACCGTTATCGTCTGCTGCTGGCGAAGGCCGAAGTACCGAAGCAAGTTTACGATCATGCTTATGCCTCCGCGGCAACAGATGTCGCCGCCATAGCTGCGGCAAAAGCAGATGAGGCCGCGGCCCAACAGGCCGTCCAGGAAGCGCAGAGCCGTCTGACTGAGGCCGAGGCACGTCACCAGGACGCCGAAGCCGGGCCGCAACGTGTTGCCGCAACGCGCGCCGAAGCACTCTCTGCCCTGGCGAATGTACAGCGGCAAAGAGCGGCCGTTGAGCAAGCCCAGTTGAATCTGGGATACACCAGAATATTTGCACCTGTAAGTGGCGAAGTTACCAAGAAGGTTGTGGTCGGATTGAACGTCGACCCAGGGGAGCAGTTGCTCACTGTAGTTCCTCTCGACCAGGTGTGGATTACTGCAAATTTCAAGGAGACGCAGCTCAAACATATGCGTGTCGGCCAGAGAGCGAGGATTAAGCTCGACTCGAACGGCCGCACTTACAAGGGTCATGTGGATAGCATTGCGGGAGGAACGGGACCTATCTTCAGCTTGCTGCCACCGGAAAACGCAACCGGAAACTATGTGAAGATCGTGCAGCGCGTTCCAGTCAAGATTGTTCTGGAGCCAAACGAAAATCGTGACCACCAGCTTCGGCCGGGTATGAACGTCGAAGCGAAAGTTTATCTGCGATGAGCGCGACAGCGCTGGCTGTTCCGTCCGAACAGGCCGTCTGGCGCCCCAAGGTAAATCCCTGGGCGATCGCTGCCACTGTGTCAATGGCGGCGTTTGTCGAAGTGTTGGACACCAGCGTTGCCAACGTTGCATTGCCTTACATCGCAGGGGACCTGGGAGCGAGCTACGACGACAGCACCTGGGTACTGACCTCGTACCTGGCAGCGAACGCCATCGTCTTGCCCATGAGCGGATGGCTGGCGGAGATGATCGGACGCAAGCGGTACTTCATGCTGTCGCTTCTTGTTTTCACGATCAGTTCACTGCTTTGCGGCTTGGCGCCGAGCCTGCCGCTGTTGCTATTTTTTCGAGCGGTGCAAGGCATCGGTGGGGGTGGGATGCAACCGATGGCACAAGCCATCCTCAACGATACATTTCCTCCAGAGCAGCGCGGCCAGGCGTTTGCCCTCTATGGCATTACCGCAGTTTTGGCCCCGACGGTGGGGCCGATGCTGGGAGGCTGGATTACTGATAACTATTCCTGGCGCTGGATATTTTTCATTACGCTGCCCGTTGTCCTGCTCGCAGTGTATTTGACGCAAACCCTGGTCGAAGATCCACCGTTCCTCCGCCGCGTAAAGCGCGGAGGTATCCGCGTAGACTACATCGGGATCTCCTTCCTGGCGCTGGGAGTGGGTTCGCTGCAGGTGCTTCTGGACAAGGGGCAGGAAGACGATTGGTTCGGCTCACATTTCATCACGACCCTGGTAATAACGGCAGCAGTTTGCCTTACCTCGCTGGTCATCTGGGAATGGTTCCGCAAAGAGCCGATCATCGATGTCCGCATGTTCAAGAGCTTCAATTTTGCGACGGCGAACTTAATGATGTTCATGATGGGCTTCATGCTCTTCAGTACCCTGGTATTGATTCCAGAATTTCTGCAGACTCTGATGGGTTACACCGCAGAGCTTGCAGGTCTCGTCCTTTCGGGCGGCGGATTAGTTTTGCTGGTGATGATGCCGATCGTCGGCCGGCTTACGTCAAAAGTTCAAGCTAGGTGGCTCATCGCGACAGGATGGCTGTGTCTTGCGATCGGACTGTTTTATTGCGCGCACGAGATTGATTTGTTCGTCAGCTTCGGCTTTGCGACGTGGCTTCGCGTGGCGCAGGTCATTGGCATCGGATTCCTGTTTGTTCCGATCACCATGGCAGGTTATATCGGAGTACCCGAGGAGAAAGGCAACAGCGTCTCCGGCATGATCAATTTCATGCGTAACATCGGCGGCAGTATTGGAACCTCCGTCGTGACCACAATGATTGCGCGACGAGCTCAATACCATCAGCAAATTCTTGTCGGACATATCACCCTGGATTCGCCTGAATATCGTTCGACACTCCATGCACTGACCACGAAGATCGGTCACTCTGGGCTTCGAGCCGCGGACGCTCACGACCAGGCAATCGCGAGGCTGTACGAATTGGTGCATCAACAAGGTGGTGCTCTTTCTTACATGGACATTTTTTGGGTCTTGGGCGTGCTCTGCTCCATCATGTTCATTCTTGCGTTTTTCCTGAAGAAGAATGATCCAGGAGCGGGCGGAAATGTCGCAGTGGGTTGAGGGATGAACGCAATGGTCCAAACGATAACAATTGAGCGCGAGTTCGGCTGTGGGGCGTCAGAGATTGCCAGTTTAGTCGCCAGTCGCCTGGGATGGGGTCTGTGGGACGAACGGTTGACTCAGAAAATTGCACGACTGTCTGAGAGTACACCTGAGGCGGTCCATCAGAGAGAATGGCGAAGCGATCCCGTTGTGTACAGGATTTTTCAGAATTTTCTTCGAGGCGCGTTTGAGGGAGGTTTGCCGCCGACTAACCGCCTGCACTCGCTCGATGCGCGCCGGATCGCGACTGTTTCAGAAATGGCTGTCAAGGAAGCATTCTCAGGCGGACCATCGGTGATTGTCGGCCGAGGTTCGCAATATTTCCTGCACAATTACAAGGATGTCTTCCACGTGTTTCTTTATGCATCCCGAGATCATAAGATCAGCAGGCTAATCGCCAGAGGGGAAAGTCAGGACCAGGCAATTCAACTGGTCGACACAACTGACGAAGCGCGGGCTGCGTTCGTCCGGCAGTACCTCGGGCTAAAATGGCCGGAACGTCACCTGTATCACGCGATGTTCAATACCGAAATAGGAGAGTCTTGTACAGCTACGATGCTGATTGAGTGTCTCCATCAGTTCGAGCGTGATCGTGAATGTGTGAATGGGCCAGAACAACAGAGCCTCAAATGATTCCACATGCATCCGGTATGCTCGAGGAACCTGAAGAACAGCGCGGCAAGGGCGCTGGTCGACGTTATTTTCCTGATCAACCCGCATCGTTTCTGTAAAACTGTTCATCACTCAACTTTTACGGAGAAGTTTTATGGCGTCCATGGAAAAGCTCAACACTCATCAGAAAGCGCTGCGCATCAATCTCGATCGGTTGAGCTACGGCTCCTTCGCCGAAATTGGCGCTGGCCAGGAAGTAGTGCGGTGGTTCCTGGTTGTAGGAGGAGCATCCGGGACAGTTGCGAAATCGATCTCTGCGTATGACAAGGAAGTCAGCGACGATTTGTACGGTTCGGGTGCGCGCTACGTTTCCGGAGAACGCCTGCGAGCCATGCTGGATAGCGAATGGACGCAACTGATCAACCAATTGAACAAGAGTCGTGGATCGGGTGTTCGCTTCTTTTCCTTTGTGGATACCATCTCCGCCCGTGACTATGCGGGGACAAATGAACCTCACGGTTGGGTCGGTCTGCGATTCCAATTGCATCCTGGCGGACCACCGAACGACATCGTTCTGCATATCAATCTGCGGGATCCTTCCAACCCTCTCGAGCAGGAGGCAATCGGAATCTTGGGCGTGAACCTTATCTACGCTGTCTTCTATCAATTGGAGATGAAGGAATCCTTCTTCGAGAACGTTGCCGAGGACCTGGAAAAACGGATTGAAATTGACTATGCAGAAGTACGTGGCGATGCCTTCGAAGGGTGGGACCGGCGTGCGATTCTGGCTCATCTGGTGTGTGCAGGTCTTGCAGAGGCCGTCTGTTTTCCGAGCAGTGGGCCGCCTGTTCCTCCTATCGACATCCTCCACAAAAAAGCTGTCGTGCTTGCGCCGGGATCGTTCGAACACGTCGATCCCGCTCATGCGTCCATCCACAATCAACTCTTGACCTCTGGAATTCAACAACTCCGCGGAGAATCGGCTGCAAACGATCCGGCGCCTATCGGCTTCTTTTGTCTTTCTGCTATGCCACTGAAGGATGGCGATCCACCTCCGGAAATTTCTAACTTGCTGGAAAGGATTGATGCGCTTCAGGCGCATTGTGGGGATGTCCTGCTGTACCGTGAACGAGAACTCTATGGCATGACCGCTCTTGTGAACCGCTACACAAAGGAACCTATCCGCTTCGTTGTAGGCCTGTCGCTGCTGGTTCGCATCTGGGACTATCGCTACAACCATCTTCCCGGCAGCTTCCTTGAAGCCATGGCTCGCCTGTTGCCGCAAAACGTCCGCATCTACGCTTTTCCGATGAGTTCAAAGGATCTGCTGCAGGCGGTCCAAAGCATCTCAACCACCCACTGGCAGTGGACAGACACGAACGGATGGGTCTCTGCCAGTCAGCTGCATCCTCCGCCGCCCGTCGGTCACCTCTACGATTATGTCCTCGACAGCAAATTTCTCATCCCACTAGAGCTTCCGGGGAACTGAAAACCAGCGAGTAGCTGGCAGTGTAAAAGTCCGCCTCGTTGAGACTGTGACGACTTAGGCTGATACGAAGGTATCGACCCATACCTTTGTCTCATATCGCGCCTGTGGACGTTGCGGTCTCAATGACATCTCTAGTTGCATGCCCGAGCAAACTGATGATTGCGCAGCAGTCTTCGCCGGACATTTCGACGCGGGCAACAAGCTGAGCTTCTTAACGGAGAGCTGTGCGCGGCATTCGGATCATTGCGCTGAATGGGAAATCCGGAGACGTACATGACTTCATCGCCAAAAGGAGCAGGTCTTATTGCAACCGCCCCTCCCGGTGTTGACGTGGGCCGGCCCGATCGCGTTGTCCGTGGAGGCTTTGATCCTGGACGCCCGCAGCCGGGAGGATCACCGGAGGCGACAACGCAGTATCGAGCCGCTCAGTCCCCGGTCGTCGCTGTCGGGAGGCCGCCTCGGATTCTTCTGGTTGAGCCAGCCCTCGAGCTGCGCGAATTACACCTCCTGCTCCTGCGATCCATTCCGGCCATCGTGGAAACCCTGGCGTGCTGCGCCGATATGTATCTCAATCAGGAGCCCGCTTATGCACTTGTAATCCTCGTGCTCGATTCCCAAACGAGAGAGATTGCCGCGGCGACGCGTTTTGTCCGTCATCGGTGGAGCGCGGCAAGAATCCTCCTGCTCGAAAGCGAGCCCACGATGATCGACGACTGGCTCTACGACGAGCGCGTCGACCCTCGCTTGCATCCGGCGACGGTGCGCGAGGCCGCAATTCGGCTCATGACTGAAGAAAAATATTGGATTCCGTTGAATAAGCCCTAATCGACAGGCATTTGGTAAAGCTTCGCTCTCAAGTTCTGCGAGTCGTTCGGAGATACGGTAATCATCTGCAAAGCCACTAGCGACGTGTACGCAGCTTTTTCCGCGGTGAGCCAGTCAACGTCCGGTGAATCGAGAAGGATCCATCCCTTTGTATATTCCAGTGCATTGCTGTATCCACCTCGCCGGGGGCTACAGCATTAAAGCGAATGCCGTCCTTTGCATATTCGATTGCCAGATTCTGGGTTGCTGAATTCAGGCCACCCTTCGTGATTATGGAAATCGAGCCATTTACGCCCGCAATTGGCCGATCGGCAGGCGCCGCAGTAATGCTCGCATCCCGATTTTGTTTCAGCATCTCTTTCACAGTGCGCTGAGTCATGTAAAGGAATCCAAGCAGATGACCTTTCGGCTTAAAAGTTCGAATCCAATACCGCGCTGGGCACCATCCCTGCTCAAAAGCGGCTTCATCCTGCTTACCGCGCGGGGGAGCCCTGTCGTGAGGAACCGACAAATCCTCGGACGAGCGCGGCGATTTCGTCTGCGGCGGTGTCCAAGGCGAAGTGGCCGCCATCGACAATGTGGACTTCGGCTTTGGGCACATCGCGGCGATAGGACTCTGGCTCGGATGGGTCGAACGAAGACTCATACTTACCCCAGATCACCAGCAGGCGCGGCTGCTTCTCGCGCATCCATGCTTGCCATTTCGGGTAAGAATCGACGTTGGTACGGTAGTCGTAGAAGAGGTCGCTTTGAATGTCAGCCTGGCCGGGCTGATTTAGAAAATGAAATTCGTCGGTCCAGAGATCGGGGTTATGGCGTTCCACGATGGGATCGTTCCCCGCATGGCGGGACTTCGTGGTTGCGAGCGACAGGAGATTCGTGCGTAATGCGCTTTCGTTGGCAGCGCGATCGGCCCAAAAAGCGCGTCGCGTCTTCCAGTTGTCGCCCAGACCGGTATTGTGTGCTACCGCATCCTGGATGATGAGAGCCTCGACTCGGTCCGGGTGGGCCAAGGTCATGCGAAAGCCGACGGGGCCACCGTAATCCTGCATGTAGAGCGTGAAGTGGGGGAGACCGAGTGCTTCGGTGAAGTGATTCATGATTTCCGCGATGTGATCGAAGGTGTACGCAAATTTTTTCGGATCCGGCCAATCGCTGTGTCCAAAGCCCGGATAGTCAGGGGCAACCAGGTGACAGCGATCGGAGAGCCGAGCAAAGAGCGGCTCGAACATTCGCGAAGAAGAGGGAAGGCCGTGGAGCAGGAGGAGTGTCGGCGCGTCTTTCGGGCCAGCCTCTCGGTAGAAAATCGACAGCCCATCGATCTGTGCGGTGCGATAAGAAGTCGGATACTTCATTGAGTGTTCCTCACATCGCTTCTGGAGTTCAGGTTCCTACACTTGGGCAAACAATTAAAAGGACGCAAGCACGACAGAAATCTCAGTGCCATGCGGAGAGAATACGAGGACCGAATCGAGCCTGGCATGCAGAATTCCTCAACTTGGCTCCGTGTATGCTCAGGCGGCTACCCGTTCCGCGAATCGAATCTTATGCGCCGAGCCGACGTCCCCGAAGCGGCATCAGTTTCCTTTCTGCTCTAGTGTCGGCATCAAGGTGCATAACGAGTAAAGACGAGGTCGGTTGCTTTGGCCTTCTGGTGGCAGGGGAAGCAGCTTTTCATGAATGCCGCGTCGCCATGTTTGCCGTTTGCGAAGTGACCGAATCCCCAGCCGCCGGTTGCGGCGTACTTTTTCGAGTCCTTGCTCATGAACTGAATGTTCGTGGGGGCTCCGGGAACGAAAGATTGGGCCTGGCCAAAGACCTTGTTATTTTCTTCCGATGGCACGTACTTGTAATGCAAGGCGGCGATGATGGAGCCGTCGGGGAAGGGAAGCGTGCCCTTCTGGAAGGCCTTGAACGCGATATCGTTGCCCAGCACAGCACCTAAGCTGTTGAGGTTGCCGGCTTCGTGGGCAGAGGAGATCCATCTCCAATCGCGGTAGCCGTGAGGCATTTCGGTGACGAAGGGCCAAGCGGATTCCCCGCTCGCGTGTCCTGGTGCAGGGTCAATGACGGCGACAAGGCCGGCGACTGTTGCCACGGCAAGCAGGAAGAATGTGAGGTATTTCATATGGGTTCCCTCCATACGACAGGCTTCTATGCCTTAAGATTCGAATTCGGCAACTTGGGACTATGGGAGAGCGCGATCCGATCGAAGTTGGCCAAAGCGGGGTATTCGAGGGAGCACGACTGGACGTTTTATGTAGCGACGCGCGACAATTTGGAACGACACGCTGTCGGGATGGTTGTCGGGAAGCGCGATTCTGAAGGCTCAGATTGCGTTTTGAGCGACGCGTCAGGAAACAGAAAAACTTCCATGGAGAGCCGATCAATGCGAAGCTGTTTGAAAGCCCTGGCATGTGTGATTCTGCCCTTTGTCTGCGTTGGAATGGGATTCGCCCGGGCCGGTAGCGGCGAGCCAACGCCAAGCGTCCTGACTCCACAGCTGGTGTCGCACCTGCCCGCTCCGGTTCCGTGCGATGCAAAGAAGGGCAGTTGCTGGAAGCCCGCGATTGGGATGGAGTGGCAGTGGCAGTTGAGCTGCGATACGGCAAAGACCTGCACCAACCTTGACGTTCACGTGCCGTTTTACGTGATTGACGCGGTGGAGAATCCCGCTTCTACGGTGGCCGCGATTCACAAGCGGGGCGAACATGCGTATTGCTACGTGGATATTGGATCGTGGGAGGACAAGCGCCCTGACGCATCAAAATTTCCTGAGAGCGTACTGGGCAAACGCTATATAGGATGGCCGCATGAGCGCTGGCTGGATATCCGGCAGCTGGGCATTCTGGCGCCGATCATGATTGCGCGGATGCAGGTCTGCGTCGAGAAGGGCTTCGACGGCGTGGAGTTCGATAACGTGCAGGACTGGGATAATCCGACCGGCATTCCGATCACGCAGCAAGAATCCGCATATTACACGGCGTGGATGGCGAACAAGGCGCATGCGATGGGGCTTTCCGCCTCCTGGGAGAACGCGCCGACGAATGTTGCGGTGCTGGAGCCTTATATGGAGGCGCTGATCTTCGAATCGTGCTACAACTACCACTTTTGCCAGGCGTCCGCGCCTATGGTGCAGGCGGGCAAATGGGTGGGAGGGGTGGAATACAAAGCGGAATTTAAAGACATGCGTTTCTGCCCGACCTACGCGAAGTACCAGATGGTGGGCGCGTTCAAGAAACTGAAGCTCAATTCGTGGCGCATTCCATGCGGTGCGGCGAAATAAAAGCTGAGGGCCAGGGCCGCTGGCGAAACGACAAACACGCGTTTGGGGGAAAGGTATCGGGACGGAGAGAAATACGGTATTCTAGAGGGTATCCAACCGGAGCGTTGGGAGGTGTAATCTCATTTGGCAGAAGTAAAGATTCAAGAAGGCGAACCGCTGGAGAATGCACTGCGTCGCTTCAAGCGCAAGGTGCAGCAGGAAGACATTATCAAGGAAGTCAAGCGGCACTCGTACTACATGAAGCCAGGCGAGAAGATGCGCATGAAGCAGGCGTTGGCCCGCAAGCGCAATCGCAAGAAGGCACGCAAGGAACAGACCGACTAATCACGTGCGATGAGTTTGAAAGACAAAGAGGGCTGCTATGCAGTCCTCTTTTGTCATTGCAGATTGCGCGGCAAGATCTTCCGTTACGCTACATTCCGCGAACCGGTGGCTTTATCCTGTGCAACCGGGGCGGAGGCCGTCACTCCTCTGGCTCCATGCAAGCCGCCCACTGCGGCGGAAAGCATGGAGAGCACGAAGGCCACGAACAACCACCATTCGCCACCGCTGGAAATGACTCCCGCTACATTTCCGAAGTGAGCGGTCGCCATTGCGGTGGCGCCGCCAAGCGATAGCGCCAGGAGCAGAACGGTTGAAAAAACGGCCATGCTGAAGGTGACAAGACCGTGGTAGACGCCTAAATTTGCGTCCCGCACCAGGAGCTTGCTGGATGTTTTGCCGGCAAAATAGAGCGCGATGATGGAAAGAATGACCATCCAAATTTCAAATCCGATACTCAAGCCGGGGGTTGTTGGGACGGCCGCATGAGGATTGCTGGCGGACGCGAAAATCGCCGCTCCCAGCAGTCCGAACGTACTTTCAATCGCCAAAAAGACGAAGGTGCCCGCAAAAATACCTGACCAAGAGAAAACCCGTCTTGCGGGAATCACGGGATAATCCGCGTATTGTGGTGCCATCGTTGCCATTGAAATCCTCCCCTTCCTTGAAAAACTCACACCTAATACGTGCGATGCAGGTAGGAGTTTGTTCGATGTCCCTTTGACGCGCGGGAGGCTTGGAGAGGAATGCAATTGACTGAATGAAAGAAAGTTAGAGACGAAGAATTTGTTGTTTTTATGAGGTCGATAGTCGGCGAATTTCGCTGGAAGGGCTGACGATCCAGCGGCGCCGGGTTAGCCTGTGTTTCTGAGGCCTGCGGAAATGCCGTTGATGGTGGCGGCGATGGCGCGCTGCAGGGAATCGCTGGTGTCGCCGGCGCGCTTGCGGCGGAGGAGTTCCACCTGGATGAGACTCATAGGGTCAACGTAGGGATTTCTGACGCGAATAGAACGCGAGAGGACGGGGTTGGTTTCCAGCAGGACTTTCTGCCCGGTCACGGCGAGGACAGCGCGGCGCGTGCTTTCGTACTCCGCTTCGAGACGGGTGAAGACACGATCGCCCAAGGCGCGATCTTTCGTGAGCAGCGAATATTGTTTCGCGATGTGGAAGTCGGCCTTGGCCAATGAGAGTTCGACGTTGCGGATGAGGTCAATGAACAGGGGGAATTCGCGCATCATGTGCTGCAGGATGGGAAGATTTCCGTGGGCGATGGAATGTTCGAGGGCGTGCCCGACGCCGAACCATCCGGGGACGCCGTGACGGCTTTGCATCCAGCCGAAGACCCAGGGAATGGCGCGCAGGTCGGCGAAATTATTTCTTGCCTTGCGACGCACGGGACGCGAGCCGATGCGCGCGAATTCGAGCTCGTTGACCGGCGTGGCTTCGGCGAAGTACTGCAGGACCTCTTCATCTTCAGGAATATTTTTGCGATAGAAACGGTAGGCGGTGGTGGAAAGCTCATCGCAGACTTCCTCCCAGCCGGGCATCATTTCGCCAGTGCGATGACCGCCGGGGCGATTCGCTTCCGGACGTGCCAGGGCGTCGAGCGAGGCGGCGACCATGAGTTCAAGATTCCACTCGGCAAGGACGACGTCGGAATATTTCCAGTGCAGGACTTCGCCTTGCTCGGTGATGCGAATTTCACCGTTGAAATCGCCGATGGGCTGGGCGTAGATGGCGCGATGCGTGGGAGCGCCGCCGCGACCGACGGTGCCTCCGCGGCCATGAAACAAGCGCAGATCGATGCCGCACTCGCGAGCGACGGCGTAGAGAGCGCGATGCGTTTTGTAGATCTCCCAGGTGCTGGTGAGCATGCCGCCGTCTTTGTTGGAGTCGGAGTAGCCGAGCATTACTTCCTGACGGCGCTGCCAGGACTCGAGCAACGGCTGATAGGCGGGAGCGGTCCAGATTTCGCGACAGATGGCCGCGGCGCCGCGCAGGTCTTCAATGGATTCGAACAGCGGGACGACGCGGATGGCGGCGCGATTTTCTCCGGCCATGCAGGAGACCCCGTGAGTGCGCGCAAGATGCAACACGCGCCAGACATCTTCCGCGCCGGTTGCGCCGCTGATGACGTATTGCTGAATCGTTTCCACCGGCTCGTCGCGCTGGATTTGCGCGATGGCGCGGAAGGTGGCTAAAACGTCGGCTGTCTCCTGTGAGAGCGGTGCAGCGAAATTTTCCAGAGAAGAATCCTGCTCGCAGTTTTCTTCGATCTCACGGAGCGTTTGCGTCAGCTGCCGGGCGTGCGCGCGAATATCCAGCGTATGCAAGTGCAGGCCAAAGGTGCGTACTTCGCGGACCAGCGGATCGATCAGCCCGCGCGCCAGGCGAAGACTTTTTTCCTGCGCCAGGCTGTCGCGGACAAGATGAAGATCGTCGAGCAATTCCTGGCTGGAACGATATGGCGGCAAGCCGACCGGCGTCGATGTATCGTGCAAGGCTCGCGCTGCGGCTTCCAGGCGCATGCGAATGCATAAGACGAATCGGCGATGCAGCTCGTGGGGATAGCGTTGATCGATGCCTGCACCGGAGCGTTCCAGCTGCGCCGAATAGCTATTCAGTTTTTTCTCCAGCGCGGGACTTACGCCGACTCGCTGGACGGAAGGTGTCAGCAGGTCGAGGATTAACTGAATACGAGCGCAATAATGTTCGATTAGTTTGCGCCGCGCCATGGTGATGGCCTGCCATGTAACTTCTGGAGTTACAAATGGGTTGCCGTCGCGGTCGCCGCCGATCCAGGAGCCGAACTTCACCACCTGCGGTAAATCATTTGCCTCGATTTCCAGGCCGTACTCGTCGCGCAGCGCGCCGGCGATTTCTTCGAATAGCTGGGGCAGGGTTTCGAAGATGGCAATGTCGTAATAATCCAGGCCAAGTTTGATTTCGTTCTGCACCGTGGGGCGGTGACTGCGCACTTCGTCCGTCTGCCAGAGCGCCGTGATCTCGGCGAGGATGTCTTCTTCTCGTGCGGCGAGTTCTTCATCCTGCAGCGGAATTTGATTCAGGCTTTCGAGAGTTTCGCCCAGGCGTCGCCGCTTGAAGAGGACGGAGCGCCGAGCGACTTCCGTCGGATGAGCGGTGAAGACTGGGATGACGCAGATTTTCGCGAGAAAATCCATGGCTTCGCTGGCTGTAATGCCGGCTTCGCGCATGCGTCGAAGCGTTCCGCGCATTTCTCCGGGCTGAGGTGGTGTTTGACTTCCAAGAAGACGATGGGCGCGGCGACGACGCTTGCGATGATTGGTTTCCGCAAGATTGATCAGCTCAAAATAGAAGGCAAAAGCGCGCGTAAGCTGCTCGGCGAATCCGGTGTCGCAGGCGGCGATGCGGGCGATGGCTTCCGCCAGCAGAAAATCGGCTTTCTTCACATCGCCTTGCAAGCGTGCTTCGCGGCCATCGGTGGTGAGGCGACGCAAATCTTCCACCGCCTGAAACAGCGCATCTCCGGCCTGCTCTCGAAGCACGCGTCCCAGCAGCGTTCCCAGCGAGCGAACATCGCGGCGCAGGGGAGCTTCCTTGCGCTCCGGGTCGAACGACTGCAGTTCTTCCAGGCGCTCCGCCCAGTTTTCCGGCTTCCACAAAAGGTCCATACGTATTTGCATTATGCAGGAGCGAGCGGAGAGTTTGCTAAGAGGCGGAGGAAGAAATTGCGGCCTGCTCCTCCAGTTGCACGACTAATTCTTCCCATTCAGTCAACATGGCCGCATGGTCGGCGCGCATCTGGTCGAGTTGATTCTGTTGCGCCTGGTAATGTTCGGCGGAAACGTAGACGGCCAACTGCTCTTCGGTGGTTTGGATCGCTGCTTCAATCCGAGGAATCTCTTCTTCCAGCGCGTTGCAGCGTTCCTGCATCTGGCGCAGGCGAATGGGATTGATGCGGCTGACACGTTTGACGGCGGTGGGATCGGCGGGCTGGCCATTGGGTAATGGTTCAGGCGACGCAGCCGGAGCAATATTTTCATTTGATTTTTTTATTTCTGGAGTAGAGGAATTTTTTGCCGCTTCTGCCTGGCGCGAAATCTGCCAGAGATAGTCTTCGTAGTTTCCGGTGTAGACATGGACGGCGCCATCTCGAATTTCAAAGACACGCGTCGCCAGCGCATCGATAAATGCGCGATCATGCGAAACGAATACGACGGTACCGGTAAAATTTCGGATGGCTTCCAGCAGCACCTCTTTGGCACGCATGTCGAGGTGGTTGGTGGGCTCATCCAGCAGAAGAAAATTGGCCGGACTGACCAGCAGCCGCGCCAGGGCGTAGCGGTTGCGTTCGCCGCCGGAAAGCACACCGAGCGGCTTGAACACGTCGTCGCCGGAGAAAAGAAAGCATCCCAGAAGGCTTCGTAATTCTGTCTGGGGAATTCTAGGGGCGCTGCGTCCGATGTCGTCGAGCATGCGGGCGTCGGCGTCGAGTTCTTTGTATTGATCCTGGGCGAAATATTGCAGGACAACATTGTGCCCCAGGCGAAGCTGGCCGGTGGTGGGCTCATCCATCGCGGCGAGGAGGCGAATCAATGTCGATTTTCCCGCGCCGTTTGGCCCGACCAGGGCGATGCGCTCGCCGCGCTCGATGGTGAACTGAACACCGGAAAACACTTGCTTGGCGCCATAGCTTTTGCTGATTTGCTGGGCCTCAGCGACCGTACGTCCACTGGGCGGCGGCTGGGGAAAGGTGAAATGAATTTCAGTTTCGGCAGGCGGAAGCTCGATGCGCTCGATGCGTTCCAGTTCTTTTATGCGGCTTTGCACCTGGCGCGCTTTGGTGGCCTGGGCGCGAAAGCGAGTGATGAAGGATTCCAAATGTTCAATGTGTTCGCGCTGGTGACGATATGCGGCCTCCAACTGGACCTGACGCTCGGCCTTCTGCTGTAAATATTTTTCGTAATTTCCGGTGTAGCTGTAGAGGCGGTGATTCCACAGCTCGACAATTTTATCGGTTGCGATATCCAGGAAAAATCGATCATGCGAGACCAGAACATAGGCATGCGGATAGGCGTGGAGATAGCCTTCCAGCCAATTGCGGGCTTCGAGATCGAGATGGTTGGTGGGTTCATCCAGCAACAGAAGATCGGGCTTTTCCAGCAGCAGTTTGGCCAAGGCGATTCGCATCTGCCAGCCGCCGGAAAACTCCTCGGTCTTGCGTTGCCAGTCCTCTTTGGAAAAGCCGAGGCCCGATAAGACTGTGCCGACGCGCGCTTCAATGGTGTAGCCATCCAGCGCATGGAATTCCGCATCGCTGCGGTTCAGTTGTTCGATGACGGCGGCATATTCGCCGGAGTGGGGTGGCAGTTCCGCGAGCTGCGAATGCAGGTGCTGGATTTTGTGCTCGAGCGCCTGTGTCTTTGCGAAGGCGGACAGGCATTCATCGAAAACGGAGCGGCCGCGCAACTGCAACCCATCCTGAGGGAGGTAGCCAAACGTCATGCCGCCGGTCGACTCCATGGAGCCATCGTCCAGGGAATCGAGGCCCGCGAGGATTCGCAGCAGGGTCGACTTGCCGGTGCCATTGCCGCCGACCAGACCGGTGCGCTCTCCTGGAGTGATTTGCCAGTCGATTTTTTCAAACAGAAGTTTGTGGCCGAAGCGTTTGCCGGCGCGGGTTAGCTGCAGCATTGTGGTCGCGCTCGTAGCGTCGAGTGAAGGCGCATATGATTTATTGTCGCATCGAATATTTCTGTGAGCATCGCGAGATGCCGGCGCTCTGCATCCTATGTTACGAACGATCTGTCTTTGCAAGTTTGTCACTGTGCCGCGATGGAAATTTGGAGCTGGAATGACAAGTGTGCACGGATTGGTATACTCGCAACGAATCGAATTTCGGCAGGATAGGCAAACCAATGCCCTCGATGAAAGACACCTTGGGAGTTCTTCTGGCAGGTGGGGCCGGTGAGCGGCTCTATCCTCTGACTCGCGATCGTGCCAAGCCGGCTGTTCCGTTCGGCGGCAACTATCGCATCATCGACATCACATTATCGAACTGCATCAATTCCGACCTTCGACGGATCTACATCCTGACGCAATATAAGGCGCTCTCGCTGAATCGACACATTCGCGAGGGGTGGGGCGCTGTGGTGGCCAATGAGCTGGGAGAGTTCATTGAGATTCTGCCGCCGATGCAGCGCGTCAGCTCGAACTGGTATATGGGAACGGCGGACGCGGTCTATCAGAACATTTATTCCATCGGCAGCGAACAGCCTAAGAGAGTTTTGCTGCTTTCCGGCGACCATATTTACAAGATGAACTACGGCCGCATGGTGCAGCAGCATATCGATTCGGGGGCCGATGTGACCCTGGCGACGCTGCCCATCGATCCGTCGGAGGTCTCTCGATTCGGTGTGGTCGAGGTGTCGCGAAGCGGAGAAGTCACCGGCTTCCAGGAGAAACCGCAGCAAACCCACATGCGCTCACCGTTCAATCAGGACAAGGTGGACGCGTCCATGGGCATTTATCTGTTCAACACGGATGCCCTCCTGCCGGCGCTGATTCGCGACGCGGAAGATGCAAATTCGCAGCACGATTTCGGGCACAATATCCTACCGGCGATGCTGGGCCAGTACAAAATGTACGCCTTCAATTTTGTGGATGAAAATAAACAGGAGGCGCTGTATTGGCGGGATGTGGGGACGCTTGACGCCTATTACGACGCCAATATGGATGTGGCGTCGGTAACACCGGTGTTCAATCTCTACGATAAAAGCTGGCCGATGCGTACCCGGCCGCTGCAGTATCCGCCTGCCAAGTTTGTATTTGGCGAGCCCGGGCGCACTGGAATGGCCATCAATACCGTTGTTTCCGCCGGGTGCATCGTTTCCGGCGCCACGGTGCGCAACAGCGTTTTGTCGCACGATGTCCGCGTGAACTCCTATGGGGAAGTGGATTCGAGCATTCTTTTTTCCCATGTCAGGATCGGGCGCCATTCGCGAATCCGCCGTGCCATTATCGATCGCGACGTTCAGATCCCGGAAGGAACCGTGATCGGCTATGACTCGAATGAAGACCGCAAAAACTACCTGGTGACGGAGAGCGGCATCACGGTTGTCAGCCGGGACTATTCGCTGTACGAGAACCCCATTGCCTCGGACCACGTGCCCCACGATATGTAATCCGGCCTAAAGCGAAAAAACCTGTCGCTCAGCGGCTGTGGTTTCGGTAGTATGTGAGGGAACTGAAACGTGGTGGCCCACGTATCCTCTGCTATGGGATTGTCGGCCTTACCATATCCGTGCAGCAGCATAGCGCGATTTGACCTGCGGGATCGCCGCGGGAGTATGGGCCACACTACCACCCCCTCAAAGGGGATTTCTGATTCAAGACAGCGGATGCCCGCAAATTCCGACTCCGTGGAAGAGACCAACGCACTCGTACGACGTTGCTTGCAGGGAGATGGCCATGCCTGGCAGCAGGTGGTGGAGTCACAGCACCGTCGCGTTTATGGGCTCTGTTATCGCTTTACGGGATCGGCCAGCGATGCGGAAGACCTGACCCAGGACGTTTTTCTGAAGGTCTATCGCAACCTGAAGTCGTTTGACGTGGAGCGCGGCAGTTTCCCCACCTGGCTGACAACGCTGACCCGGAACCTGCTGGTGGACCATTTCCGCCGCACCCGCGCCGAACAGACCACCCAATCTCTGGATGCGGGGTGGGAGGACCTGGAAGGCACCTCGGCCAGCCCGGCCGAAAAACTCCACACAGCGCAGGCCGACCCGCTAAAGAACTATATGGATCGCGAATTGCAGGATTTGGTCCAGAAAGCCCTGCTGCAAGTGTCCCCGGAGCTGCGGGAGGCTGTGATTTTGCGCGATTTAAAGGATATGGATTACAGGGAAATTGCCGAAGTCTTGCGTATTCCGGAAGGTACTGTCAAGTCGCGCATTAGTCGCGGCCGTGTGGAACTTGCAAGGCTGTTGGAACGTACTAAAAGGCAGGTGATGTAAATGAAGGACCACGGCCAATTTGGAGACAAGCCGGCTGGAAAGTCGGCGAATGTCCCATCGGACAAGCTTGACTGCGCCGCGGTTGAGCTGTTGTGGGTAGAAGCTGCCGAGGGGACATTGACTCCGGCAGTGGCTGAGCGGGTTCGTGCGCATACGACTGACTGTGCGTCCTGCCGCGAGAAAATCTCCCAGGCGCGCAAGGGCCGCGAGTGGCTTCTGATGTTGAAACTGGAGCCGTTGGTTCCACCTTCCGATCTGGTTGCAAAAATCCTGGCCAGAACCAGCGGGGTAGCGGAGGCATCCCATCCTCGATGGTCGACGCCGAAGATTCCATCGGAAACAGAGACGCACGCCACAGACCGGTATAGTTTACCGGGCTATGCTTCCCTGGATTCCGAATCAGCTACCATTGCGGATGAAAACGTTGCGGACAACGAGACGCTCGGCCGCGAGGGGATTGCGGCTGTGCCGGTCTGGCAGCGTCCTTCCGTGGTGCTGCTGCGGAAGACGGTCTTTGAGCCGCGCATGGCTTTGGTGGCTGCGATGGCATTCTTCTCCATTTCGCTCACACTGAACCTGGTGGGGGTCAAGCTCACCAGTTTTCGCGCTTCGGATCTGGAACCGCAGGCGATGCGCCGGGCTGTGACCCGCCAATACGCGCAGGCCAATGCACGGGTCGTGCATTACTATGAGAATCTTCGTATCGTGTATGAAGTGGAGTCGCGTGTTCATCAGCTGCGTCAAGCCGCCGACTCCGCGCCTGTGCAGGAAAAGACCACCTACCCCCAGGGTAAGCAAGGATCTGGAAGAGATGGTCAAGGTCGTCCCAGCGATCGAAACGATAAGAGCGATCGCGAAGGAGTGCATCGGGAACGGATGGACCTCACGCCCGTCAAGGACCAGAACGCGCAGCGGAACCGTTCGACTCCGGTTGAACCCGCACCTGTCTTCAGCGGCCCGATGATCGATGCGTCGATGAGCGTACAACCACTGTACGGCTTGAACGCGGTTGAGAGAGGTCGCCCACGGGTGATGTCTGCAGTGCTTTCTGAATTTGTCTGTCCGCCTGCCTCGCAGGCTTCGTCACACTTGTTTCAGTTGCGTCGTTTTTCTGTGCCAGAAAGGAACTCGGCATGAATTGTGCAAATCATCCCGAAATACCGGTTGCAGCCTACTGCCAGTTCTGTGGAAAGCCGCTGTGCGAGCAATGCGTTCATAAGGTCAATAACATCGTAAGCTGCGAGCCCTGCCTAGCGGCTCGGATTGGTGCGGCGCCCTCGGGAAGGAGTGCGGGAGGCGGTGCGAGATTTGTCCAGACGCCGGACGGCATCCATGTTTCCGATGGCAAGGGAAATGAGTACACCGCAGGGCCCGGCTATCAATACATTTCCAGTGCTCCGGGGGCTGCCGGCAATATGCCTAGCTGGGGTACGAACCCGTGGGTTGCCTTCGGGCTTGGCTGGATTCCGGGCGTGGGGGCAATGTACAACGGCCAGTTTGCCAAAGCGTTGGCCCATATCGTGATTTTTGCCTTGCTGGTCGATTTTTCCCATTACAACGGCGTGCTGGGATTCGTGGCCGTTGGCTGGGTCATTTATCAGGTGTTTGACGCCTATCAGACTGCCATTGCGCGTCGTGACGGGCTCCCGTTGCCGAATCCACTTGGCCTGAATGATGTGGCTCACTGGTTCGGCGCTAGACCCACTCCGCCCGCAAATCCCTGGACTGGCAGCACGGTACCTCCGAATGCAGCCAATCAGCAACCTAATCCCACGCCGCCGGGAGTACCGCCAGTGGGATCCGCGGGCCCGGTGTCCGGCTTTGCTCCCGCGTCGGAATATGTTCCACCGTATGCGCCGCCGTACGTGCCGCCGCCTCCGCCAAATCCGGCGGATCCATTGAATCCGTTTTGCTCCGCGGGGCCACCGGGGCACAATCGCGGAATTCATACCGGCGCGGTCATTTTGATTGTTCTGGGATTGGCATTCTTACTGGGCAACCTCGGCATTCTAAGCGAGCATTGGATCGATCGAGGCTGGCCGATTCTGCTGATTGGTATTGGCGTGTGGATGGTGATTCAGCATAGCCAGAAGCCGCCTGTGGGAGGTGCACGATGAATCGCTGGTATCAAATCCGCCGCTTGCGCGGCGCCGTAATTCTGATTTTGATCGGCGTGCTGGCGCTGTTGAACCAGTGGCACATTATGAACTGGGATACCAGCTGGCCACTGATCCTGATCGTCATTGGCTTGTTGATGGTTGCTGAACGCGCGGTGTGGACGGCTGACGTTCGTGCCCGACAGGAAGAGCAGCAGTATGCGGCCAGCATGGGTGGCTACCCTCCTGGACAGCCGCTGGGTGGTGCGCCTGGACCTGCGTCCTGGACAGCGCCTCCGCCCTCCAACGTTGGCTCGGGTCCGTTTGTCCAGTCGCAGCCGCCCACGCCGGACGATCCCAACAGAGAAGGCCGGTAGATCGATGGGCATGCCTCCACAGCCACCGCCGCAGTATCCGCCGTCGCGCGCCCAGATGAAAGCGCAGCGCGCGCAATGGAAGATGCAGCGGAGAATGCAGCGTGCCGCCTATCGCGCCTCGCTTCGCGGGCCGTCGCACCGATCGGTTCTGGGCCCACTGTTCCTGATCGCCATCGGCGTGCTGGCGTTGCTGATGACCATGCACCGGATCAATGCCGACTACTTCTGGCATTGGTATGGGCACTGGTGGCCGCTGTTGTTGATCGGCGCCGGTGTCTTACTTGCGATCGAATCGCTGTTGCTGGCAGGTCAGTCGCGGGTTCGGGTGGGTGGCGGCGTAGTTTTTCTGATTTTGCTGTTGGTGATCGCAGGAATTATCGCTGCGCATAACCACATCAATTGGCAGTCTGTCGGGGATCAGCTGCAACTCGGTGACAACGTAAACCTTGCGGAGATGTTCGGCAATAAGCATCAGGCCAAGGAGCAGATTGCGCACCCCGTGCCGACGGATGCCAGTGTGGTCATTCAGAATGGGCACGGCGACATCATCCTGACTGCCAGCAGTGACGACCAAATGCATTTGACGGTGGACAAGACCGTGTATAGCGGCTCCGACCGCGAGGCGCAACGTGAGCTGGATGCGCTGGAACCGCTGATTACATCGGCAGGGAATATCGTCACCGTGCATATGCCCTCCAATGACAGCCGGATGGCCGATCTGACGATTGCATTGCCGGCAAGCGCGCCGGTGCAGGTAAAGGTCGATCACGGCGATGTCACGATCAGCGGACGCAAGGCAGCGGTCACCGTCAACTCCAACCAGGGCGACGTGGAGCTGACCAGCATCGTCGGCGCGACCCAGGTGGCGATGCGTCAAGGGGATTTTACCGGCCACGATCTGCAAGGCAGCTTTGTGATCAGTGGGCGCATGAACGACGTTTCGCTCTCCCAGGTCACTGGATCGTCCACCTTAACTGGCGACTTTTTCGGGGATGTGAATCTGGATCATCTGCTGGGCACTGTGCACCTGCACTCCAGCCGTACCGACATTCAGGCGACGCGGCTCGACGGTAGCGTCACGTTGAGCGATGGCGATCTGACGATGGAGAACGCTCGAGGACCTATTCTGGTGAGTACCCACGCCATGGACATTTCGCTCAAACAAATGCAGGGCGAGATCACGGTGAAGAATTCCGACGGCAGCATTGCCGTGAGTGCGGTCAGCCCGATCGCTGCCATGGATATCACGAACCGCAATGGCTCTGTGGATGTCACGGTTCCGGAGAAAGCAAAGTTTTCGGTGCAGGGCGTCGCTGACGATGGCGAAATCAACTCAGATTTCACGCTGTCTCAATCGTCTGCGAACGATCGCGCCACAGCTTCCGGCGAAGTGGGTGGAGGCGGGCCGTTGTTGCATATCGTTGCCGAAAAGGGCGATATCCACCTGCATAAGGCGGGTTCCGACAGCGACGACTAAAGAGAACTTCGTTTGATTGAGGCGGGCGTTCGTGCCTTGATTTCGGCGAATTTTAATCGTTTCGGGCGATCGTGAAATGGCCGGCGGCGGCGACTCCATTGCGGGTGGTGTTCTTCACGTGATACATCGCGGCGTCTGCGGCGCGGATGACGGCGTGAATATCCAGGCCATCCTCGGGGAAGCTCGAAACACCAAAGCTGGCGAGGATGCGGAGGTTCAAGCCTGATTCCGTCAAAAATGTAGTGGTACGCAGCTTGTCCATCAGCCGGTTCGCCAGGTCCATGGCGCGCTGTTTGGATTGATGGGGCATTAGCACCACGAATTCATCGCCGCCATAGCGGTAGGCGGTTTCAATCAGACCCAGACTGTCTCGCACCATATCGCCGATTTCGGCCAGCAGCTTGCTGCCCTTCAAATGCCCGTAGGTATCGTTGACTGACTTGAAGTGATCAAGATCGAAAAAGATCAAGCTGACCGGCTTGCCGCTGCGCCGGCTACGCTCCAAAGAGTGTTCCAGCCGTTCGTACAGGTGGCGGGCGTTGAAGAGGCCGGTGCAATCGTCGGTGATGGTCAGCTGCTGGATTTGCTCGAAGGATCGCGCATTTTGCACGGCGATGGCTGCGTAGTCGCAGAGGGCATGGAGAAAAAATATCTCATGATTATCCATGTTCTCCGGGTGGCAATTGACCAGTTGCAGCACGCCGTAGGTGCGATTTCGCACCCGCAGCGGAAGGCAAATGATGGACTCGACCCGGGTGCTGCTATCCGGCAATTCGTCAGCCAGAGCTTGATCGTCGGGAACGCTGGCGAGGATCATCGGCTCGCCGTGGAGCGCAACCCAGCCAGGAATCCCTTGTCCCAGGGGAATGCGTTTGTGGCGCAGTTTTTCGGTTTGTCCGCCGGAGATGACGCCGTAATACAACTGATGATTCTTCTCGTCCACGATCATTAACGACCAGGCTTCCGGGCTGAAGAACCGCGTCATCTGCTGCATGATGCCGTTCAATATGCCAGTGAGATCGACCGAGGACGTGAGGGCGCGCGCGACCTCATGAAAGGTCTGAATCTCGAGCGCCGGCTGGCCGTCCGGGAAGCGAATCGTCTTCATCAGCAGAACCCTTCTATCGGCGTATTCGGTGGGCTCGCCAAGTGCGCGCCTCGGGTATTGTTTGCGCTGCAGGGGAGAAACCAATCAGAGCCATGACTAAAGCATTTTCTCTATTGCTATGAACTTTCCGAGTTCAACTTCGTGCAGCTTTTTTTCACGGAAAAGCAGCGCCGACATCTCCGCTTCGGTCTATACCTATAGGGAAAATGCTCTGTGGCAGCATTCTACCCCAGCCGGTGTGGAGAGAGACTTCCCGACAGGCGATTCGGAGTTCATTCTATCCGCCGATGTGCACCATGCTGCGCGAGGGCTTGAGAAAATCCGGCTCGCCAATATGGTGGCGCGCTTCTTTGCGGTCGACCGTGCGCCGGATAAATTCTGCCAGGTCGGTGTCGTCTCCACCGCGTCGCAGGATTCCATATAGGTCATGATCGGACTGCGAAAACAGGCAGGTGCGCAGCTTTCCATCCGAGGTGAGGCGAACCCGGCTGCAATGTCCGCAGAAGGGATGCGATACGGGCGCGATGATGCCGATTTCGCCCAAGCCGTCTTGAAATGTGTAGCGCAGCGCCGTCTCGCTGGCGGTGTTGGCGGCGAGCGGCACTACCGGTTGGAAGGTATTCAGCGCGGCCAGAATTTCCTCCAGTCGAACCACCACCTGCGGCGTCCAGACTCGGTCTTCTTCCAGCGGCATAAATTCAATGAAGCGCACAATCACGCCTTCATCGCGGGAGAATTTCGCGAACTCGACGATCTGGTCTCCGTTGAATCCGCGCAACAAAACGCAATTGACTTTCACCGGATCGAGACCGACGCGTTTGGCGGCGCGAACGCCTGCTAGCACTCGATTGAAACTGTCGGGCACGCGCGTGATGCGCGCAAATTTTTCGTGATCGATCGCGTCCATGCTGACGGTGATGCGATTCAGCCCGGCATCTTTCAGCGGCTGCGCCAGATCTTCCAGCAAGTGGCCGTTGGTGGTCAGGGCGATGTCGAGCGGTTGGCCCGTGCCGGGAGAAAGGGGCGTACCTTCGGCGCTAAATGCGGTCCTCATCAGCGCCAACTGGGAAATCATCCCGATCAGGCCTTTGCGCAGGAGCGGTTCGCCACCCGTCAGGCGAACTTTTTCAATGCCCAGCGCGACGAACACTCGCACCATGCGGAGATAGTCGGCGATGGGTAGTTCAGCATACTGCGCGCCCTCGGTGCCCGTGCGGCAGTACACACATTTGTAGTTGCAGCGGTCGGTGACCGATACGCGGAGGTCCGTAATGGCGCGGCCATGTTTGTCCGTCAAGCGAGACTTGGCGGACAGCGAGCGAACTTCGGGATGGGTTGTGATCGCGGCCATTTCTCTACCAGTATCGGATGCGGGAAACGGTCGCAGGGAGCAAAGACGACGAGGCCCATGCAACGCCAGGGCGATCCGCCGTCGAGCTTCCTTTCCAATGCGATTTGACTTTGCTTCAAATCGCGGGAGGTATAGCCGTTTCCAGCCATGCCCTTGGTTCCTGCCTGCTTCCCGCACGCGGAACGCCGCCGCAACCGCCAGGGTATGCCCGGGAGGCGGACGCGGTCGGAAGACACTTCCAGTATAGAAGGATGCCCAGGCCGCGAGTATAGGCGAATCTTCAGGGATGGGTCAGGCGCAATCCGGCATATGCATGGCGAGCAAGACGCGGAGTTCATCCACCTGCTGCGGTGTCAGGCCGCGTTTGGGAACGATGTTGGATAATCGCTGCGGCCCGCGCAAAACAAAGACATTGGAACCCTCTCGCCAGGATTGGTAGGCGGACCAGGGATGAAACTGAAATACCTTGGCGCGATCTTCAAGTCGGACTCCATCGGTGTCGACGGAGAGGACGCGCGGAATGCGCTCGATGCGACGTTCATATCCTTTCCGCATGGTTTGCGAGCTGAAAAAGACTCGATAGCCGACCACGAGAACCAGCAGAAGGAGCAGGCCCCATTTCGGTTCGCTGCCGATGGATGGGTCGAATAAAATCTGTGCGAGAAAGACCATGCCGATCAGCGCGACCATGCCGAGTCGCCACTTCGATGGGTTCAGGGATTGCTGCGAACGGCGACGAACACTGCCGCGCAGCAGCCTGGGGACGGAGAGGACATGCGCTTCCGTCAATTCTTCGACTGTGATGGGGCCGGCAATTTCCACTGGGACAAGGTAGCACAGGCGGAGTACCATGCCGTCGTGAACGATCAGCCGGAGCTAGGCTCCGGCTTTGGCTTTCTTGATCTCTTCCATCAGCGGTGGCACGATGTCGAATAAGTTGGCCACCACGCCGATGTCAGCAATCTCGAAGATCGGTGCTTCGGAATCTTTATTGATCGCGATGATGGTGCGCGAGCCTTTCATGCCGACGATATGCTGGATGGCTCCGCTGATGCCAAGCGCGATGTATAGCTTGGGCGCGATCGTCTGTCCGGAGCTGCCGACCTGACGGTCCAGGGGAAGCCAGCCGGCATCGCAGATGGGGCGCGATGCCGCGATGTCCCCGCCCAGCAATTTTGCCAACTCTTCCGCGATGGCCAGATTTTTCTGTTCCTTGATGCCACGTCCCACTGCGACGATGGTTTCCGCCTGCGACAGATCGACCGTCTGTCTGGCTTCTTTGAAAATTTCTCCCGGCTGCACGCGGATCACGCCCTCCGGCACTGTCACGTGGAGAGTTTCGATGGGCGCCGTTCCCGCTTGCGCCATGTCGCCGCGAAACGCCGCGTTCTGAAATGTTGCCATCCACAGCGGTCCCGGGTCGCTGAAGGAAACATCGGCGGCAAATTTTCCCTGGAACATTTGCCGAGTAAACAGCAGCTTGCCGTTTTCGTATTTGTAGCCGATGGCATCTGGGATGACGGTCTTGCCCAGCGCCAGAGCCAGGCGGGGAACAAAGTCACGCACCTGATAGGTGTGCGGCATCAGCACGAGTTTGGGCTGCCTGCTGGCGAGAAATTCCTTCAGCACGTGAACGTAGCCGTCGGAGGAGTACGCGCCCAGTTGCGGGCATTCGATGGCGTAAACTTTTGCGGCCTTCGTGCCGGCCAATTCTTCGGCAATTGCAGCGATGTCGTTGCCCAGCACTGCAATCTCCACCTGCCAGCCGGTTTCCCTGCCGATGGCCTGTGCCGCCGCAATGGTTTCCAAGGAGACGCGGTTCAGCTTCGACTGTTGCTGTTCGACGACAACCAGAATGGTTTCGGGCATAGGGCTAGAAGTCACAACGTAGCATCGGGTTCACGATCCGCATCGCCAAGTGTCGGAGTGAGGAATCCAAACAAAATCGCCTGATACACACGACCATCACCCTCTGGATTCTTCGCTACGCTCAGGATGACAATTATATCGTAAATAATTATAAATAGGCAACATAATATTTTGCTATCATCTATACAAGTCCTGCACAGATACGCAGAGTCAATGACTTGCCGGAAAAATCTGCACGGAATCTGCACAGGACGCATCG